>NZ_JBLKBZ010000012.1:0-120655 GCF_047530935.1 Enterobacter sp. 03-F-07-AD-ECC
GGGTCGCCAGGGTGGTGGCGACTGAGCCGCCCTGGAACGTTCACAAGTCATGCCGTTACAGAGTAGCAAGGAACATAAAGTGAACGGAATTACCTCTACAGCCATATGTTCCCCCTCACCCCAGCCCTCTCCCTCAAGGGAGAGGGGGTCCTCCGTGCAGGCATTATTTTATGGGGAACCCTCAGCCCTGTGGGAGAGGGCCAGGGTGAGGGCACCAGACCGCGCCGATCCGCCTTTCACTGCACCGCAAACTCCTTATCCAGCCTGCTATACCCCAGTCCATTAATCTTCTTCACTTTGATTTGCACCGGAATACGCTCCTTCATAGCCTCGACGTGGCTTATCACGCCGATGGTTTTCCCGGTGGCATTCAGCGCGTCGAGCGCATCCAGCGCGGTGTCCAGCGTCTCGCTGTCAAGCGTGCCGAAACCTTCATCCAGGAACAGCGAATCGATTCGCGTTTTGTGGCTCACCAGGTCGGAAAGTGCCAGCGCCAGCGCCAGACTGACGAGGAAGCTTTCGCCGCCAGAAAGCGTGCGGGTATCGCGTACGGCATCGGCCTGCCAGGTATCAACCACCTCCAGCTCCAGTGCGTCGCTGACTTTACGCTGCAGCAGATAGCGCCCGTGCAGGCGGTTAAGCTGCTGGTTAGCGAGCCAGACCAGATTATCCAGCGTCAGACCCTGGGCGAATTTACGGAACTTGTCGCCGGTGCTGGAGCCTATCAGCGCATTCAGATAACCCCAGTCCTCGGCCAGACGTGAGGCCTCGTCAATTTGCTGCATCAGCGCCAGCTGGTGCTGGCGGTTATCGCTGTCCTGCTTAAGCTGCTGGCGGATCTCCCCCTGATGAGTGGTGTTCTCGCGAAGCTGCTGCGCCAGCTGCTGTAGCTGCGCATGCAGGGTTTGCGCGTCGGCGTCCAGCCCTTCCGGTCGCTGATGCTGGTGGGCCTGTAGCAGCTGTTCAGCCTGCCCGCTAAGCGCAATTGCCTGCTGAAGCTGGCTCTCCAGCGTCTGCTTGCGTTGTTCAAGATGGCGGATGGTCTCCTCATCCAGCAGCGCGGCGAGAAAGGCCTCGCGATCGGCGAAGCAGCTTGCCGCCAGCGCGGTGGCAAATTGCGCTGTGGCGTGCTGTAGCCGCTCGCTTTCCAGACTCTCCTGCTGCTGCAGGGTGGCAAGCTGGCTTTGCAGGGACAGGCATTCGTCGTGGATCTCGCGCCAGTTCTCAGGAATGGCCGGTTCTGCCTCGGTGTCATCGCCTGCCGGAAGCGTATCGAGCAGCGGTTTCAGGGTATTAATGCGCTCCTGAATTGCAGCATACTGCGTCTGTTTTTCCTGCCACAGGTTGAATTCCGTTTCCCGGGCGTACAGCCAGGCGGTCTCTTCCCCCTCTTCAGGAACATGCAGCGACAGCGCGAGCAGGGCGTTTTCCAGTGCCTGACGCGTTGCCGACAGCTGCTGCTGGTACTGACGCTCCTGCGCTTGCTGTTCGTTAAGCTGGTTTTGCAGCGTCAGGCGCTGGCTGAGCTGATAGAGCTGACGTTCGTACTGTTCCTGTTCGTTCATCCATGGGGCGATATCTTCCTGAATATTCAACGAGATATTCAGGTCTGCACAGACCTCCTGCCACTCTTTAATGAGTGCTTGCTCTTCCTGAGAGAGCGCCTGCGCTTCGTCTGTTGCTCGCTGGATCTGCTGCGTCAGGGCATTGACCTGTCCCAGCACCAGCAGACCTTCCTCTTTAAGCGCGGCAACCTCTTTTTCCAGCGCGTCCCGGCGCCGCTGGTTATCGGTGAGCTCAAGCGCCTGATACGTCTCAATGGCGGGATGTTCACTGGAGCCGCACAGTGGGCAGGGTTTTCCGGCCTCAAGCTGCGAGCGGTAGCTTTCCAGCTTTTTGATCGTCGCTTCGCTTTCACACAATGCTTTCAAATCGACATAGTGCTGGTTTTTTTCTTTGTACTGTTGGCGGCGCAGCGTCAGCGTTTCATTGAGTTTTACCTGCTCGGACTGCGCTTTTTGCCGGGTATCCGCGTTCTCTTGCAGCCGTTTTTGCAGCGGCTGATAGCGGGCATGAAGCGTGGTCAGGCGCTGGCGTAAAGGACGTGACCGGGACTGTTGCTCCATTGCCGCTGCCACGTCATCCGCCGTCAGCGTCAGGGGGTTTTCCGGCATCCCGGCGAGCTTCTGACGTAATTCAGCAATACGGGCTGCAAGCGTGGCAATCTGATGTTTATCGCGGTTCAACTGCGCAAAATGGGCGCGCCAGCCAGCAATCTCCTGGCCCCACACGCGGTAACGTTCATGCTCCGCCAGCCATGTTGCCTGGATCGTAAGGTCATTCTGCAGTTGCGCATGGGTACGCAGCGCCGTATGACGGATGCGTGAGCGCTGCGCGGCTTTGGCCTGTAAGCGAGTATTTACTTCGACAATGCGCTGCTTTGTCTGCGCGAGGCGCGTGGTTTGTTCTTGCTGGCTATCCCACAGGGGGCGAAGCTGGGCGGCGGGCTGCGCAAGCTGGAGCTTGGCCAGCTCAGGCGCGGCGTCGGTCAGAGCCTGCTGCGCCTGCTGTTGCAGGAGCATAACCCGCTGCTGCTCGCGAATAAGCTCGTCGTTGCGCGTCAGCCACTGAAAATCGCGCTGTTGGTTCTGCTGCTGAGTCAACAGGGTTTTCTCTTCGTCAGTAAGTGCCTGCAAACTCTGCTGTAACTGCTGCTGTTGCGCTTCGCTCAGTAACACCACGCCTGCGGCCTGCGCCTCGCACATCTCAAGCGCGTTACGGGCGGCCTTATGTTTCTCGAACACCATCGCTGAGATCTGACCGTAGATCTCGGTGCCGGTCAGCTCTTCCAGCAGTTCGGCGCGATCGCCCGGTTTAGCGTTGAGGAAGGCGGCAAACTGCCCCTGGGAGAGCAACATTGAACGGGTAAAACGGCTATAATCCAGCCCGGTGAGCGCGGCGGTTTGCTCCAGTTTGTCCGTCACTTTATCTGCCAGAATTTTACCGTCTTCACAACGCGCCAGTTCAACGCGCGGTGCCTGCAGGTTTCCATCTGGCTGATTGCGCGCGCGGTTCTGGCTCCAGAACGCACGATACGCTATGCCTTTTACCTCAAACTCCACCTCGGCCAGGCACTCGGCGGTATCGCGGGTCATCAGGTCGTTTTGTGCCTGGGAGACTTTTTGCAGACGCGGCGTTTCGTGGTAAAGGGCCAGACAGATGGCGTCGAGCAGGGTCGTTTTCCCGGCACCGGTCGCGCCGGTAATGGCGAACAGCCCGTTGCTGGCAAACGGCTCGGCGGTAAAGTCAATTTTCCACTCGCCCTTAAGGGAGTTGAGGTTTTTCAGACGCAGGCTCAGAATTTTCATGCGTTTTCTTCCTCATCGCTGAGCGCGTGCAGGGTATGAAGGAACAGCTCGTTAAGCCTTGCGCGCGTGGTGTCGTCAATCTCTTCCTGCGACAGTCGGCGTTCAAATACCTCTTCCACCCTCAGTTCGCTGAGCGTTTCACGCTGTGCACCCAGCAGAATTTTCTCGCGCTGTTCGCGGCTGCGGCGAACCAGTAAGACCTCGACGGGCAGATCTTCCGTCAACGCCTGAATTTTACGCTGCATATCATGCAGGTAGTCGTCGGTCGTGATTTCAATATCCAGCCAGATGGGCGGATTTTGCTCGACACCGCGCCACTGCTCCAGCTGAGCGGTAATCGCCGCCAGATCGCCCTTCAGCACAGCCAGCGGTTGGGTGACGGGAACCTCCAGCGACTCCACGGCGCTGAGTTTGCCCTCATTAAAGCTCACCAGGTGCACACATTTGGCTTTGCCGGTCTCATCAAAACTGAGCGCAATGGGCGAGCCGCAGTAGCGAATGTGCTCGCAGCCGCCGATGACCTGCGCCCGGTGAATATGCCCGAGCGCGATATAATCCGCTGGCGGGAAATTTTGCGCCGGGAAGGCGTCCAGCGTACCAATATAGATGTCACGCACCGCGTCACTTTTACTGGCGCCGACGGTAGTAAGATGCCCGGTGGCAATCACCGGAATGGCCTGTTCGCCGCGCAGGGCGCAGGCATCCGTATGTTGCTGGTGATAATAGTCCGTGATGCTCTGCAACAGATGCTGCTGCTTTTCCCCGCCGGACATCCCCGCCTGGCTTTGCACGATATCGCGTGGGCGCAGGAAGGGCACCGGACACAGCACCGCTCCCGGTGTACCGTCACGTTTTTTCAGGATCTGCGGCGCATGACCGGCGCTGGCTACCACGGTCGTGTTAAGGAAGGCCAGGATATCGCGGGATTCATTCAGCGTTGCGACGGAGTCGTGGTTACCGGCGACAATCACCAGATGACAGCCGGTTTGTTGCAGATTTACCACGAAGCGGTTGTAGAGCTCACGCGCATAGCTTGGCGGCGAACCGGTATCGAAAATGTCACCCGCAACAATAATCGCGTCCACCTCGTGCGATCGGGCCGTGTCCAGCAGCCAGTTCAGGAACGCTTCATGCTCCGCTGCCCGGCTTTTGCTGTAAAAGTTTTGACCCAGATGCCAGTCCGAGGTGTGTAATATGCGCATAGCGAATCCGTGGCAAAAAAAGGAATGGGGATTATAAACTTTCAGAAGCTGGAAAATAACCGCTGTAATAAAACAACAGTTTGCCATTTTACGTGGTACTGTTTTTCATAAATCTGTCATAAATCTGACGCATAATGACGCCGCATTACAAACTTGTAACTTAAATAAGATAAGACAGGGCAAAGTATGGCGAGACGTATTCTGGTCGTAGAAGATGAAGCTCCAATTCGTGAAATGGTGTGCTTCGTGCTCGAACAAAATGGCTTCCAGCCGGTCGAAGCGGAAGATTATGACAGCGCGGTGAACCAGCTGAATGAACCCTGGCCCGATCTGATCCTGCTTGACTGGATGTTGCCTGGCGGCTCCGGACTGCAGTTTATCAAACACCTCAAGCGTGAAGCGATGACCCGTGATATCCCCGTTGTCATGCTTACCGCGCGCGGTGAAGAGGAAGATCGCGTGCGCGGCCTTGAGACCGGCGCGGATGATTACATTACCAAACCCTTCTCACCGAAAGAGCTGGTTGCCCGTATTAAAGCTGTGATGCGCCGTATTTCACCGATGGCGGTGGAAGAGGTCATTGAGATGCAGGGCCTGAGCCTTGATCCCACCTCGCACCGTGTTATGACGGGCGAAAATCCCCTCGACATGGGGCCTACCGAATTCAAACTCCTGCATTTCTTTATGACTCACCCGGAGCGTGTTTACAGCCGCGAGCAGTTGCTGAATAACGTCTGGGGAACTAACGTGTATGTCGAAGACCGGACGGTTGACGTACATATCCGCCGCCTGCGTAAAGCGCTGGAACTGAGCGGCCACGATCGCATGGTACAGACGGTCCGCGGCACGGGTTATCGTTTTTCTACCCGTTTCTGAACAATGACAGGAGTGTGACGCGTGCTGGAACGTCTGTCATGGAAAAGGCTCGTCTTTGAACTGATCTTATGTTGTATTCCGGCCTTCATTTTGGGGGCCTTTCTTGGATACCTGCCGTGGTTTCTGCTGGCGTCTGTGACCGGGCTGCTGATCTGGCATTTCTGGAACTTACTGCGCCTCTCCTGGTGGTTGTGGGTTGACAGAAGTATGACGCCTCCCCCAGGAAGCGGGAGCTGGGAGCCTCTGCTTTACGGCCTGCACCAGATGCAGATGCGTAATAAAAAGCGCCGTCGCGAGCTGGGAAGCCTGATTAAACGCTTTCGCAGCGGTGCGGAATCGCTGCCGGATGCGGTGATTCTGACCACGGAAGAGGGGACAATCTTCTGGTGTAACGGTCTCGCCCAACAGCTGCTGGGCCTGCGCTGGCCGGACGATAATGGCCAGAATATCCTCAACCTTCTGCGTTATCCGGAGTTTACGCAGTATCTGAAAAAACGTGATTTCACGCGTCCGCATAATCTGAAGCTCAACAATGGCCGCCATCTTGAAATACGTGTAATGCCCTACAGCGATCGGCAATGGCTGATGGTGGCGCGCGACGTCACCCAGATGCACCAGCTGGAAGGGGCACGACGCAACTTCTTCGCCAACGTGAGCCACGAGCTGCGCACGCCGCTGACGGTGCTGCAGGGCTATCTGGAGATGATGCAGGAGCAGACGCTTGAAGGGGCGCCGCGTGAGAAGGCGCTGCATACCATGCGCGAGCAGACGCACCGTATGGAAGGGCTGGTGAAACAGCTGCTGACGCTGTCGAAGATTGAGGCGGCTCCGACACTTGCCTTAAATGACACTATCGACGTACCGATGATGCTGCGGGTAGTGGAGCGCGAAGCGCAAACCTTAAGCCATAAAAAACATCATCTGACCTTTGACGTCGATAACAGTCTGAAGGTGCTCGGGAGCGAGGATGAACTGCGGAGTGCTATCTCTAACCTGGTCTATAACGCGGTTAATCATACCCCGGAAGGAACGGATATTATGGTGCGCTGGCAGCAGACACCAACGGGGGCCGAGTTTAGCGTCGAGGATAACGGGCCGGGCATTGCGCCTGAGCATCTTCCACGTCTGACCGAGCGGTTTTACCGGGTAGATAAAGCCCGTTCCCGGCAAACGGGGGGAAGCGGGCTGGGGCTGGCCATTGTGAAGCACGCGGTGAATCACCATGAAAGCCGCCTCGATATTCAAAGCACGCTGGGCAAAGGAACCCGTTTCAGTTTCGTTATACCGGAACGATTAATTGCCAAAAAGATCGCCTGACGGCGGGTGTGTCATTTTACCTTTCCACGGGCCAGCTATTGCTGGCCCGTTTGCTTTGCAGTAAAGCGAAACGCGAATAAATTTTATACGGCTGGTGCTTTTTTGTTCGCATGATTAGCCATGGCTTTTTCATGATATTAGCGAATTATTCTGGTTGGTATTTTCATGATGGTATATTGTTCTGGTTTTACGATCCCTCCTTGCCTTTAAACGTTATAAGCGTTTAAATTGCCCCCCAGATACTGTCAGACCGACTGTATTTGCGTGGTAAATCGAAAAACTATTCTTCTCCACGCCAGGACGGGAGCATATCCCGCTGAAATTGAGCAAAATTTCCGCTGTATCGTCCCATTGGGGATGGCGAAAATCTCAATATATTCAACACCACATCCACAGGCAGTAAGGTTTTATGACCCATCACTTAAAATCGCGTGACATCATCGCGCTGGGCTTTATGACATTTGCGCTGTTCGTTGGCGCAGGCAACATCATTTTTCCCCCAATGGTTGGCTTACAGGCGGGTGAACACGTCTGGACAGCAGCATTTGGTTTCCTGATCACTGCCGTGGGCCTGCCGGTGTTGACCGTGGTTGCGCTGGCGAAAGTTGGCGGCGGCGTTGATAGCCTCAGCACCCCAATTGGTAAAGTGGCTGGCGTCCTGCTGGCAACGGTGTGTTATCTGGCCGTTGGCCCGCTGTTTGCGACCCCGCGTACCGCGACAGTCTCCTTCGAAGTGGGGATTGCGCCACTGACCGGTGACGGTGCGATGCCGCTGTTTATCTACAGCCTGGTTTACTTCGCTATTGTGATTCTGGTCTCCCTCTATCCGGGCAAACTGCTGGATACCGTGGGTAACTTCCTGGCTCCACTCAAAATTATCGCGCTGATCGTGCTGGCGGTTGCGGCCATTATCTGGCCTGCGGGTCCTATCAGCAGCGCGATGGATGCCTACCAAAACGCGGCCTTCTCTAACGGATTTGTGAACGGCTATCTGACCATGGATACGCTGGGCGCGATGGTGTTTGGTATCGTTATCGTGAACGCCGCTCGTTCCCGTGGTGTGACCGAAGCGCGTCTGCTGACCCGCTATACCATCTGGGCTGGTCTGATGGCCGGTGTGGGCCTGACGCTGCTCTATCTGGCGCTGTTCCGCCTGGGTTCCGATAGCGCCACGCTGGTCGATCAGAACGCGAATGGTGCGGCAATTCTGCACGCTTACGTCCAGCACACCTTTGGCGGTGCGGGCAGCATGCTGCTGGCGGCCCTGATCTTCCTGGCCTGTCTGGTGACGGCGGTTGGTCTGACCTGTGCCTGTGCGGAGTTCTTTGCGCAATATCTGCCGCTCTCTTACCGCACGCTGGTATTCATCCTTGGCATCTTCTCCATGGCGGTGTCTAACCTCGGTCTGAGCCACCTGATTCAGGTCTCCATTCCGGTGCTGACGGCCATCTATCCGCCGTGTATCGTGCTGGTGGTGTTGAGCTTTACGCGTCCGTGGTGGAACAACTCCTCGCGAATTATTGCGCCAGCCATGTTTATCAGCCTGATTTTTGGTATCCTTGACGGGATTAAAGCATCAGCGTTTGCTCACATCCTGCCAGTCTGGACACAGCGTCTGCCGCTGTCTGAGCAAGGTCTGGCCTGGCTGATGCCTACCGTTGTTGCACTGGTTCTGGCCATTATCTGGGACCGTGCTGCAGGGCGTCAGGTCGCATCGAACGCCCATTAATCAACGGCAACAAACTGTTTAACCACGGGGCTTAAGGCCCCGTGGTTTTTTGTTTTTTTCGTGTTGAATGGCAAGATTTAAATGGAAAGTACTAACAAACTCAAACGTGGACTGAGCACGCGCCACATTCGCTTTATGGCGCTCGGCTCAGCTATTGGTACCGGTCTTTTTTATGGCTCGGCAGATGCCATCAAAATGGCCGGTCCAAGCGTTCTGCTGGCCTACATCATCGGCGGCGTGGCGGCGTATATCATCATGCGTGCGCTGGGAGAGATGTCGGTTCATAACCCTTCAGCCAGTTCATTCTCGCGCTATGCGCAGGAGAATTTAGGCCCGCTGGCCGGGTTTATTACCGGCTGGACCTACTGCTTCGAAATTCTGATTGTGGCCATTGCCGACGTCACCGCCTTTGGCATCTACATGGGCGTCTGGTTCCCGGCGGTTCCGCACTGGATTTGGGTGTTGAGCGTGGTGCTGATTATCTGCGCCGTCAACCTGATGAGCGTGAAGGTCTTTGGTGAACTGGAATTCTGGTTCTCCTTCTTCAAGGTTGCCACCATCATCATCATGATTGTGGCCGGTTTCGGCATCATCATCTGGGGGATCGGTAACGGCGGCCAGCCAACCGGTATTCATAACCTCTGGAGCAACGGTGGCTTCTTCAGCAACGGCTGGCTCGGCATGGTGATGTCGCTCCAGATGGTGATGTTCGCCTACGGCGGGATTGAGATCATCGGGATTACCGCCGGGGAAGCCAAAGACCCGGAGAAATCCATTCCACGCGCCATCAACTCGGTGCCGATGCGTATTCTGGTGTTCTATGTGGGTACGCTGTTCGTCATTATGTCTATCTATCCGTGGAACCAGGTGGGGACCAACGGTAGCCCGTTTGTGCTGACCTTCCAGCATATGGGCATCGCCTTTGCGGCCAGCATCCTGAACTTTGTGGTCCTGACCGCGTCGCTTTCAGCGATCAACAGTGACGTCTTTGGCGTGGGCCGCATGCTGCACGGCATGGCAGAGCAGGGCAGTGCGCCAAAGGTCTTTGCCAAAACCTCCCGTCGCGGCACGCCGTGGGTGACGGTTATGGTGATGACCGTTGCGCTGCTGCTGTCGGTCTACCTGAACTACATCATGCCGGAAAACGTCTTCCTGGTGATCGCTTCTCTGGCGACCTTCGCGACCGTGTGGGTGTGGATCATGATCCTGCTGTCACAGATTGCGTTCCGCCGCCGTCTGTCCCCTGAGGAGGCAAAAGCGCTGAAGTTTAAAGTGCCAGGCGGGGTAGCGACGACCGTCGTTGGGCTGATCTTCCTGGTGTTTATCATCGGCCTGATTGGCTACCATCCTGATACCCGTATTTCCCTCTACGTGGGCTGTGCGTGGATCGTGCTGCTGCTGTTGGGTTGGGTGTTTAAATGCCGCCGCGACCGTCAGCTGGCGCAGGCGCAGTAATATTTTATGCCCTCTCCCTGTGGGAGAGGGAATTTTGTCTCCTCCTCCTTTCTCCTCCCCCAATAAATCACGTCATGGTGAGCTAACCTTAATCACCCTGTGGCAAGGTGACGTCAATTTCATCAAAGGGGATTCGTGATGTTAAACGCCTGGCACCTTCCGGTTGCCCCATTTGTTAAGCAAAACAAAGACAACCTTGTGATTACGCTCTGGCTGGCGGGGGAAAATCAGCCTGAACGCGTGACGCTACGCGCTGAAGTCGATAATGAAGAAACCACGCTGAAAATGCACAAGCAGCGCAGCCAGCCGCAGCCTGGCGTAACGGCATGGCGGGCAAACATCGACTTGCGCAGCGGCCAGCCGCGCCGACGCTATAGCTTTAAGCTGCTCTGGAATAACCGCCAGCTGTGGTTTACCCCGCAGGGATTTAGCCGTTTTCCTCCGGCGCGGCTGGAGCAGTTTGCCGTCGATTACCCGGACGCTGGCCCGCAGTGGGTTAACGATCAGGTCTTTTATCAGATCTTCCCGGATCGCTTTGCGCGCAGCGAAACGCGCACAGCCGGGCAGGATAAGGTCTATTATCACCACGCCGCAGGACACGACATTATCCTGAAAGAATGGGATGAGCCGTTAACCGCGCAGGCGGGCGGCTCGACGTTCTACGGCGGCGATCTTGACGGCATCAGCGAAAAGCTACCTTATCTGAAGAAGCTGGGCGTGACGGCGCTGTACCTTAACCCGGTGTTTAAAGCACCGAGCGTGCATAAATACGATACCGCCGATTATCGCCACGTTGACCCGCAGTTTGGCGGTGATGACGCGCTGCTTCGTCTGCGTAAAAATACGCAAAAAGAGGGCATGCGTCTGATACTGGACGGCGTGTTCAACCACAGCGGCGACTCACACGCGTGGTTTGACCGTCATAACCAGTCGATGGGCGGGGCGTGCCATAACCCGGATTCACCCCAGCGCGACTGGTACAGCTTCAACGAGGAGGGTCGCGCGCTGGACTGGCTGGGCTATCCGAGCCTGCCGAAGCTGGATTTCCAGTCGCCAACGCTGGTGAACGAGATTTACGGCGGTGAAAACAGCATTGTGCGCCACTGGTTGAGTGAGCCATGGAATATGGATGGCTGGCGTCTTGACGTGGTGCATATGCTCGGTGAAGCGGGCGGGGCGCGTAATAACCTTCAGCACGTTGCCGGGATCACCCGTGCAGCAAAAGCCGCGCAGCCGGAGGCGTTCGTGTTTGGCGAACATTTTGGCGACGCGCGCCAGTGGCTGCAGGCGGACGCGGAAGATGCGGCAATGAACTATCGCGGTTTTACCTTCCCGCTGTGGGGATTCCTTGCTAACACCGATATTTCCTACGATCCGCAGCATATTGATGCGGAAACCTGCATGGCATGGATGGATAACTACCGCGCCAGTCTTTCGCATCAGCAGCAGTTACGGATGTTTAACCAGCTCGACAGCCATGACACCGCGCGATTCAAATCCCTTCTCGGTAAGGATGTCGCGCGCCTGCCGCTGGCGGTGACCTGGCTCTTTACCTGGCCGGGCGTGCCGTGCATCTATTACGGCGATGAGGTGGGGCTGGACGGGAACAACGATCCATTCTGCCGCAAAACCTTCCCATGGGATCCGGCGAAGCAGGACAACGTGCTGTTCAGCCTGTATCAGCGGCTGGCGAAACTGCGTAAGCAGAGCCAGGCGCTGCGCTACGGTGGTTGTCAGGTGGTTTATGCCCACGACAACGTGGTGGTGTTTGTCCGCGTCTATAACCAGCAGCGCGTGCTGGTAGCCATCAACCGGGGCGAGGCGTGCGAAGTGGTGCTGGATGACTCTCCGCTGCTTAACGTGAGCGCGTGGCAGCTAAAAGAGGGGAAAGGGAGCGTGCAGGAGGGGATCCTCTCCCTGCCGGCGATTTCTGCTTCCTTCTGGTTTGGCTGACGGCGTGATAACAAAAAGGCCCGCATAAGCGGGCCTTTTTCGTAAACCGTGCCGATTACAGGCTGGATACGTTCTCGGACAGGTATTTCGCAACGCCGTCTGGGGACGCAGACATACCTTCTTTACCTTTTTCCCACTGAGCCGGGCACACTTCACCGTGCTCTTCGTGGAACTGCAGCGCGTCAACCATACGCAGCATTTCGTCGATGTTACGACCCAGCGGCAGATCGTTCACAACCTGGTGACGCACGATGCCGTTCGCGTCGATCAGGAAGGAGCCACGCAGCGCAACGCCAGCGTCCGGATGTTCGATACCGTAAGCCTGCTGGATTTCGCGTTTGATGTCCGCAACCATTGCGTATTTCACCGCACCGATGCCGCCTTTGTCGACAGGGGTGTTACGCCATGCGTTGTGTACAAACTCAGAGTCGAAGGAGACGCCAACCACTTCTACGCCACGCTTCTGGAATTCTTCATAACGTTTGTCGAACGCGATCAGCTCAGACGGGCAAACGAAAGTGAAGTCCATTGGCCAGAAGAACAGAACGGTCGCTTTACCGTTGGTGTGCTGTTTGAAGTTGAAGTTTTCAACGATTTCACCGTTGCCCAGAACTGCTGCAGCTGTAAAATCCGGAGCCGGACGAGTTACCAGAACCATATGATTCTCCTGTAGATACTAAGGTTATTTGGAACGCAACGCGAGCCAGTATAGAGAGTGTTCCTGGATAAGACAAAGAGGTGGTGACAATCGTTCCGCCAGCTTTTACCTATCAATGCGAATTCTGTCAGAGCTGTTTGTTTTTCGCCTGCGTCATCATTCGCGGGTAAAACTGCCAGAAACGCGTTTCCAGCGCATCGTAATGTTCGTCCAGGTCATGCCATGAATCGCGTAGCGCATCCAGACGCGGTCGGCGACTCGCCATCCCATTTAACACATTCTGGATGAAGTCCATCTCGCGATAGCGCTCCAGCCAGCGTTCCGACCACAGGTAATTATTCAGATTCACAAAGCGCGGCGGCGAGTCGGGCAGGATGATCGACACCTGCTGGTGGGCATAACGCACAAAATCCGGCAATGGCATCTCCGGCGACAGCTGCGCCCAGTGGCGCGACAGGAAATGGTCCCACATGACATCAAGCGAGATTGGCGCAACGCGGCGCGTTTCGGGGCGAAACCACGCTTTGGCCTCGGTTACTTCTGGCAGATTATCCGTCATGACATCGATACGACGATGCATAAAAATCCCGTCGACAACCTCAGCGGGCCAGGTCTCGGCGGGGTTGCCGCGGACGAAATCGGCCAGCAAATTGCCGGAAAGGGAGCTGTCAGCGAGGTGAGCGAGGTGCAGGTGAGCGAGAAAATTCATGCGTTTTATTTGTCCGGGGGCGGCTAGTTGTTGCAGCAAAAGGGTGTGAGCACTAGACTATGCCGCCTGTTTTTAAGTCACGAGTATACGTCATGCGCGTCGCCGATTTCTCCTTTGAACTACCTGAATCCCTGATTGCTCACTATCCAATGCCTGAGCGCAGTAGCTGTCGCTTGCTGTCACTGGACGGGCCAACGGGCGAGCTGACGCACGGTACTTTCACCGATCTGCTCGACAAGCTCAACCCTGGCGATCTGCTGGTCTTTAACAATACCCGCGTGATCCCGGCGCGTCTGTTTGGCCGCAAGGCCAGCGGCGGCAAGATTGAAGTGCTGGTCGAACGTATGCTCGATGATAAACGTATTCTGGCACATATTCGCGCCTCTAAAGCACCTAAACCGGGTGCCGAACTGCTGCTGGGCGATGACGAGAGTATCAAAGCAACCATGACCGCGCGCCACGACGCGCTGTTTGAAGTGGAGTTCAACGATGAGCGCACGGTGCTGGATATTCTCAACGCCATCGGCCACATGCCTTTGCCGCCGTACATTGAGCGCCCGGATGAAGAGGCCGATCGTGAGCTCTACCAGACCGTCTACAGCCAGAAGCCTGGCGCGGTAGCGGCGCCGACGGCGGGTCTGCACTTTGACGAACCGCTGCTGGAAAAATTACGCGCAAAAGGCGTGGAGATGGCGTTTGTGACGCTGCACGTCGGCGCGGGCACCTTCCAGCCGGTGCGGGTAGACAGCATTGAAGATCACATCATGCACTCTGAGTATGCTGAAGTGCCGCAGGAGGTTGTTGATGCGGTTCTGGCGGCAAAAGCGCGCGGCAGCCGCATTGTTGCGGTAGGCACCACCTCCGTACGTTCACTGGAGAGCGCTGCCCAGGCGGCTCAAAAAGATCTGATCGAGCCATTCTTTGGCGATACGCAGATCTTTATCTATCCGGGCTATCAGTACAAAGTCATCGATGCACTGGTGACCAATTTCCATCTGCCTGAATCAACGCTGATTATGCTGGTCTCCGCCTTTGCGGGGTATCAGCACACCATGGCGGCATACAAGTCTGCGGTAGAACAAAAATATCGCTTTTTTAGCTACGGGGACGCGATGTTTATCACGTACAATCCGCTGGCTTTGAATGAGCGTGTCGGGGAATAAGTCCGCGGCACCGGAATAATGTGTTGGACTGTTTTTCTGGCACAGAGGAATAAAAATGAAATTTGAACTCGATACCACCGATGGCCGCGCGCGTCGCGGTCGCCTGGTGTTTGATCGCGGCGTGGTGGAAACCCCCGCGTTTATGCCTGTGGGGACTTACGGCACCGTAAAAGGGATGACGCCGGAAGAAGTAGAAGCCACTGGCGCCCAGATTATCCTCGGTAATACCTTCCACCTGTGGCTGCGTCCTGGTCAGGAGATCATGAAGCTTCACGGCGATCTGCATGACTTCATGCAGTGGAAAGGCCCGATCCTGACCGATTCTGGCGGTTTCCAGGTCTTCAGCCTGGGTGATATTCGCAAGATCACCGAGGAGGGCGTCCACTTCCGTAACCCGATCAACGGCGATCCGATTTTCCTCGATCCTGAAAAGTCTATGGAGATTCAGTACGATCTCGGCTCTGACATCGTGATGATCTTCGACGAATGTACGCCATACCCGGCGGACTGGGATTACGCTAAACGTTCCATGGAGATGTCGCTGCGCTGGGCGAAGCGTAGCCGCGACCGTTTTGACTCCCTGCAGAACAAAAATGCGCTGTTCGGCATTATCCAGGGCAGTGTTTACGAAGATTTACGCGATATCTCTGTTAAAGGTCTGGTAGAGATAGGTTTTGATGGCTACGCTGTCGGCGGTTTAGCTGTGGGTGAGCCGAAGGAAGACATGCACCGTATTCTGGAACATGTCTGCCCGCAAATCCCGGCGGATAAACCCCGTTACCTGATGGGTGTGGGTAAGCCAGAAGATCTGGTTGAAGGTGTGCGCCGCGGCATCGATATGTTCGACTGCGTCATGCCAACCCGTAACGCACGTAACGGTCATCTGTTTGTTACCGATGGCGTGGTGAAAATCCGTAACGCGAAGCATAAGAGTGACACCAGTCCGCTCGATGCCGAGTGCGATTGCTACACCTGTCGCAATTATTCTCGCGCGTATTTGCATCATCTCGATCGTTGCAATGAGATTTTGGGCGCGCGTCTCAATACCATTCATAACCTTCGCTATTATCAGCGCTTAATGGCTGGTTTACGCAAGGCTATCGAAGAGGGTAAATTAGAGAGCTTCGTGACCGATTTTTACCAACGTCAGGGTCGAACCGTTCCACCTTTGAACGTTGATTAATATTAATAATGAGGGAATTTGAATGAGCTTTTTTATTTCTGATGCGGTAGCGGCAACAGGTGCTCCAGCGCAGGGCAGCCCGATGTCTCTGATTCTGATGCTGGTTGTGTTCGGTCTGATCTTCTACTTCATGATCCTGCGCCCACAGCAGAAGCGTACCAAAGAGCACAAAAAGCTGATGGACTCCATCGCGAAAGGTGATGAAGTCCTGACTAACGGTGGCCTGGTCGGTCGCGTAACCAAAGTGGCTGAAAGTGGCTACATTGCTATCGCCCTGAACGACACCACTGAAGTGGTTATCAAACGTGACTTCGTAGCTGCCGTTCTGCCGAAAGGCACCATGAAGGCGCTGTAATCCCAACTTTTCCCAAAGGGAACTGCCGTGTTAAACCGTTATCCTTTGTGGAAGTACATCATGCTGGTCGTCGTGATTCTCGTCGGCCTGCTGTACGCGCTTCCCAACCTGTATGGTGAGGATCCGGCTGTTCAAATCACTGGCGCGCGCGGTGTCGCCGCCAGTGAGCAAACGCTGATCCAGGTCCAGAAAACGTTACAAGAAGAAAAAATTACCGCTAAGTCTGTGGCTCTGGAAGAGGGCGCAATTCTTGCTCGCTTCGACACCACCGACACGCAGCTCCGCGCTCGTGAAGCGCTGATGGGCGTGCTGGGTGATAAATACGTCGTGGCGCTTAACCTTGCTCCTGCTACCCCACGTTGGCTGGCTGCGCTGAGCGCAGAGCCAATGAAACTCGGTCTTGACCTCCGTGGCGGCGTACACTTCCTGATGGAAGTGGATATGGATACCGCGCTGGGCAAACTGCAGGAACAGAATATCGATAGCCTGCGCAGCGATCTGCGTGAAAAAGGCATCGCGTATACCACCGTTCGTAAAGAAGATAACTACGGTATGAGCATCACGTTCCGCGACAGTGCGGCGCGCGATCAGGCTGTAGATTACCTGACCCAACGTCACCGTGACCTGGTGATCACCGCTCAGGGCAGCAACCAGCTGCGCGCGGTAATGACCGACGCCCGTCTGAAAGAAGCGCGTGAATATGCCGTTCAGCAGAACATCAACATTCTGCGCAACCGTGTAAACCAACTGGGCGTGGCTGAACCGCTGGTGCAGCGTCAGGGTGCTGACCGTATCGTTGTAGAACTGCCGGGTATTCAGGACACCGCGCGCGCGAAAGAGATTCTGGGCGCCACTGCAACGCTGGAATTCCGTCTGGTGAACACCAACGTTGACCAGTCTGCTGCCGCTTCTGGCCGTATTCCGGGTGACTCGGAAGTGAAAGAGACCCGCGAAGGTCAGCCCGTTGTGCTGTACAAACGCGTGATCCTGACCGGTGACCATATCACCGACTCCACCTCCAGCCAGGACGAGTACAACCAGCCGCAGGTTAACATCTCGCTGGACAGCGCGGGTGGTAACATCATGTCTAACTTCACCAAGGACAACATCGGTAAACCGATGGCAACCTTGTTCGTGGAGTACAAAGACAGCGGTAAGAAAGACGCTAACGGCCGTGCGGTGCTGGTGAAAGAGGAAGAGGTGATTAACATCGCCAATATCCAGTCTCGTCTGGGTAACAGCTTCCGTATCACTGGTATCAACAACCCGAACGAAGCGCGTCAGCTCTCTCTGCTGCTGCGTGCCGGTGCGCTGATTGCGCCAATTCAGATTGTTGAAGAACGTACCATTGGTCCAACTCTGGGTATGCAAAACATCCAGCAGGGGCTGGAAGCATGTCTGGCCGGTCTGGCGGTCTCTATCCTCTTCATGATCTTCTTCTATAAGAAGTTTGGTCTGATTGCCACCTCCGCGCTGATCGCGAACCTGGTGCTGATCATCGGCATTATGTCCCTGCTGCCAGGGGCGACGCTGACCATGCCGGGGATTGCGGGTATCGTTCTGACCCTTGCGGTGGCAGTCGACGCCAACGTACTGATTAACGAACGTATCAAAGAAGAGTTGAGCAACGGTCGCTCTGTTCAGCAGGCGATTGATGAAGGCTATAAAGGCGCGTTCAGCTCCATCTTCGATGCGAACGTAACAACACTGATCAAGGTTCTTATCCTGTATGCAGTGGGGACTGGCGCAATCAAAGGCTTTGCGATTACCACCGGTATCGGTGTTGCAACGTCAATGTTTACTGCTATTGTCGGCACCCGTGCCATCGTGAACCTGCTGTACGGCGGCAAGCGCGTCAAAAAGCTGTCTATCTGAGGAGTGCGTTGTGGCACAGGAATATACTGTTGAACAATTGAACCACGGCCGTAAAGTCTGGGACTTTATGCGCTGGGACTACTGGGCCTTCGGCATTTCAGGTTTACTGCTGATTCTGTCCATCGTCGTTATGGGCGTAAAAGGCTTTAACTGGGGTCTGGATTTCACCGGTGGTACGGTGATTGAAATCACCCTGGAAAAACCGGTCGATATGGACCAGATGCGTCAGTCACTGCAGAAAGCGGGCTTTGAAGAGCCGCTGCTGCAGAACTTCGGCAGCAGCCGCGACATCATGGTGCGTATGCCGCCGGTACACGATGCCAACGGCAGTCAGGAACTGGGCAGCAAGGTTGTTAGCGTGATTAACGAAACAACCAGCCAGAACGCCACGGTTAAGCGTATTGAGTTCGTCGGCCCGAGCGTGGGTGCGGACCTGGCGCAAACCGGTGCGATGGCGCTGCTGGTGGCGCTGATCTCCATCCTGGTGTACGTCGGTTTCCGCTTTGAGTGGCGACTGGCGGCGGGTGTGGTTATCGCACTGGCGCACGACGTGGTGATCACCATGGGCGTACTGTCTCTGTTCCATATTGAGATTGACCTGACAATTGTGGCATCCCTGATGTCCGTTATCGGTTACTCCCTGAACGACAGTATCGTGGTATCTGACCGTATTCGTGAAAACTTCCGTAAGATCCGTCGCGGTACGCCGTACGAAATCTTTAACGTGTCGTTGACCCAGACCCTGCACCGTACCTTGATCACATCCGGTACCACCTTGATGGTGATCCTGATGCTGTATCTCTTCGGTGGTCCGGTGCTGGAAGGCTTCTCGCTGACCATGCTGATCGGTGTGTCTATCGGTACCGCGTCGTCAATCTACGTGGCGTCCGCTCTGGCACTGAAACTTGGCATGAAGCGCGAGCACCTGCTCCAGCAGAAAGTCGAGAAAGAAGGGGCGGATCAGCCGTCTATTCTGCCGTAAGACGTTTATCGCGTTATCGAAATCCCGGTCTGTTGACCGGGATTTTTTTATCTGCTCCTGACAAACACTCCTGACAGTATGCTGTCAGGAGCCCTGTCGTAGACTCCTGTTGAACCCAAACAAGAGGCAGGAGGATGTATGAAAAGTGTGATTAACTGGTTTGAAATTCCGGTCGCGGATATGGATCGCGCCATCAAATTTTATGAGCCGGTGATGCAGGTTTCACTGAGGCGCGAGAAAATGGACAGCGCCGATCTGGCGGTATTCCCGCATGAGGATCCGGCCACCGGCGGCGCGCTGGCAAAATTTGAGGGGATTATTCCCTCGGTGCAGGGGGCCATTATCTACCTGCATACTGACAATCTGACAGCAACGCTCGATCGCATTGCCTCTGCGGGCGGCGAGTGCGTGTTTGGCCCGCTGGAGTTACCGCGCGGTAATGGTACTATTGCTTTATTTACCGACAGCGAAGGTAATCGCGTCGGCCTTCATCAACCTGCCTGAGAACGTAAGCAAAAATGACCCGACGCGCTGACCGTTTGTTTCAGATAGTACAGATCCTGCGGGGCCGACGTCTGACAACGGCAGCGCATCTTGCGGACCGGCTGGGCGTTTCTGAGCGCACGGTGTACCGCGATATCCGCGACCTGTCGCTTTCCGGCGTGCCGGTGGAGGGCGAAGCGGGGAGCGGTTACCGGCTGATGTCGGGGTTTGACCTGCCGCCGCTGATGCTGACAAACAAGGAGTCTGAGGCGCTGATTGTGGCTATTCGCCTGCTTACCACCTGGGGCGGGGAGTCGCTGTCGCGCGAACTGGAGTCGGCACAGGAGAAAGTGCTCGCGATCCTGCCCGAAGAGAGCCGCCGAAAGGCAGAACAGACGCGGATCTACGCCCCGGATTTTGGCATGAAAAGCCACTCCCGCAGTGATTTTGATGTCATACATCAGGCGATCTCGGCCCAGCGCGTGCTCGTGCTGCATTATCGTGACGAAGCGGGGCAATTTTCAACGCGTGAGGTTCAGCCGCTGGGGCTGTTTTTCTGGGGAGAACGCTGGTTACTGGCGTCATGGTGTGAACTGCGCGATGACTATCGCTGTTTCCGTCTCGACAGATGCCTCAAAATTGTCCTTACGGAAAGGCGCTTTAGTGAGAGTGCAGACCGATCGCTGGCGGATTTTTTGCGCAAGGTGAAGCAGTAACAAGTCACGGGGAGAGGCAGCCCGCACAGGTTTTGTAGGCCGGGTAAGCGTCAGCGCCACCCGGCAACAATCACACGATTAGAAGTTGTAACCCACTACCAGGTAACCACCCCAACCGGTAGAACGGACGCTGAAGTCGCCGTTGCCGAAGTTCAGGCTGGCGTCGTCGTTCCACTGTCCACCGTTGTGCCAGTAACGCGCAACAACAGAGTAGTGCCAGTGATCGTAGTTCAGCGCCAGGATGTGGCTGGAGGCGATGGAGTCGTTGGTGCGCGCTTTCTTACCGTTCAGATCGCGGAAGTCGTTGTCGCCCAGATCGGAACCCCAGTCAAAGTTGGTGAAGCCGATATAGCTCAGGTTGCCGCCCCACAGCTGGGTGATTGGCACAAAGTATTTCACTTTGAAACGGTAACCATCCCACTCGTTTTCGTTCGCGGCACCGTAGTTCTGCCATTGATACTTAGCGTACACGTTCAGAGACAGGCTCATTGGCAGGCCCGTGTCGATGTCGGTACCCAGACCCATATACCAGGTGCTCTGGCGACCGGACTTGTTACGGCCCATGTCGTAGATATAGTTGTTCGCGAAATACCACTCTTTGAACGGACCAAACGCCAGGCTGGTACCAGTCAGTTTATCAATAGAGAAGCGCGGTTCGATCTCCATGAACAGTGGGGAACCGTGGTTCCAGATACCTTTTGCGTCGGTGTTACCACCGAAGAAGACCGGTGCATCCATATAGCCGTAGAAATCAAACCAGTCTTTCTTGGCGAACGCTTCGTACTCCAGGTAGGTATCGTTACGGATCTGAGGTCCGAAACGGGTGTGGTAGCTGCCGACCACGTTAACGCTCTGGTGCCACCAGTCGGAGAGGTATTGTGGTTTATCGTTTTCCGCTGCGTTAACAGTGAAAGAGGAGGACAATGCCAGCACGGCGCCGGCTGCGAGTAATGTTTTTTTCATAATCATGCCACTGATTGAAATTCCCTTCCGGGAGTGAAAATGCGCGAATTGCGTTTCTAAATATTTCGTGTTTCTGCGGAGCCTATTATAGGAATCCTTGCTCACAAAAATATGTGTTGTTTCACATATCTCTCACACGCGTAATCGATTGCGTTCACGTTTGCGTACTTTAAACGGCCGGGATTGTAGCGGCAATCATTTATGTTGCCAATCCATACGAAATGTAAATGTTAGCGGAGTGACATTTCACTCCGCTCAAAAGGAGGGGGATTACTGCGCGGCGGGTTGGATGTCGTGAATACGGATAAAGCCTAACTGATCGGGCGTAAGGCCGCTTAACTGCAGCGGAATATCCACATCACTCGGCGCTAAAACACTGGCCGGGGCGGTGAAGAGCTGATTCTTCACGTTCACCTCCTGGTAATTCTCGGTGGTGCCCTGGATCTGGCCCCACTCGACGGTGCCGCTAAAGGCTGGCAGCGGATCGTTGGACTCACCCTGAATGCGTAATGTTGCGCGAGTACCATCCGCATTTGCCGCCACATTCACCAGCGACATTTTTAACGTGCCAACCTGGCTGTTGAGACGGGCAGGGGTGTTGGCCCCCGGCAGCAAATATACTCCGCTGGTGGATTTTGCATTCAGCGCGTTTTGCTGGGTGATCTTCACGGTCTCTTTGTTCAGTTTGTCCATTGCCGTATTGAGCGTATTCACGCTCTGTTTCATCTGGCGGACTTCGGTTTGCTGTGCACAGGCACTAAGGGTGAAGAGGCTCCCCACCAGCAGAATTTTCAGGTAACGTCTTGTCATTGCGTTTAATTCCTTGAAATAACGGATCACCGTAATGGTAGCCAGCATCATCCCGACAGACATAGATCCTTTGTCTCAAAAAGCTCTTCCTTTGTTGTCAGGCCAGTTCAGGGTAAAATGAAAGTCAGTTAACCAGATAACAGGGATACCGTATGCATTGCCCATTCTGCTCCGCTGTGGATACCAAAGTCATCGATTCTCGTCTTGTGGGCGAAGGGTCTTCCGTACGCCGCCGTCGGCAGTGTCTGGTATGTAACGAGCGTTTCACGACCTTTGAGGTGGCAGAGCTGGTCATGCCGCGCGTGGTAAAAAGTAACGATGTGCGCGAGCCGTTTAACGAAGAGAAGCTGCGCAGCGGAATGCTCAAAGCGCTGGAAAAACGCCCCGTCAGCGCGGATGACGTGGAAATGGCGTTAAACCACATTAAATCTTACCTTCGTGGTCTGGGTGAACGTGAAGTGCCCAGCAAGATGATCGGCAATCTGGTGATGGAGCAGTTGAAAAAGCTCGATAAGGTTGCCTATATCCGCTTCGCCTCTGTCTACCGCAGTTTCGAAGATATCAAAGAGTTTGGCGAAGAGATCGCCCGCTTACAGGATTGAGTCCATGCAGGATGAGATGTACATGGCGCGCGCCATGAAGCTGGCGCAGCGCGGTCGATTTACCACCCATCCTAACCCCAACGTCGGATGCGTCATTGTTAAAGATGGCGAGATCGTGGGCGAAGGTTTCCACTACCGCGCGGGCGAGCCCCATGCTGAGGTGCATGCCCTGCGTATGGCGGGTGAAAAAGCGCGCGGAGCTACGGCCTACGTGACGCTTGAGCCGTGCAGCCATCACGGGCGCACACCGCCATGCTGTGAAGCGCTGATTGCGGCGGGAGTGTCACGCGTTGTCGCTGCGATGCAGGATCCTAATCCCCAGGTGGCCGGACGTGGTCTGTACCGTCTGCAGCAGGAAGGGATCGATGTTAGCCACGGCCTGATGATGCAGGACGCGGAAGCGATTAACAAAGGCTTCCTGAAACGTATGCGTACCGGGTTCCCGTATATTCAGCTTAAGCTGGGCGCCTCACTGGATGGCCGCACGGCGATGGCGAACGGCGAAAGTCAGTGGATCACCTCGCCGCAGGCAAGGCGCGATGTGCAACGTCTGCGTGCGCAAAGCCATGCTATCCTCACCAGCAGTGAAACGGTTCTCGCGGACGATCCGGCCATGACCGTGCGCTGGAACGAACTGAATGCCGATACCCAGGCGCTGTATCCGCAGGAAAACCTGCGTCAGCCGCTGCGTATTGTCATTGATAGCCAGAACCGCGTCACGCCTGAACACCGCATTGTGCAGCAGCCCGGTGAAACCTGGATTGCCCGCACAAAGGAAGATTCACGCGACTGGCCGGAAAGCGTGCGCAGCATTATGGTGCCGGAGCACAACGGTCATCTGGATCTCGTGGTGCTGATGATGCTGCTGGGTAAGCAGCAGGTGAACAGCATCTGGGTGGAAGCCGGCCCGACGCTGGCAGGCGCACTGCTCCAGGCAGGTCTGGTCGATGAACTGATTGTCTACGTTGCGCCTAAACTGCTGGGTAGCGACGCGCGTGGCCTGTTTGTGCTGCCCGGCCTTGAAAAACTGGCCGATGCACCACAACTCAAATTTAGCGAGATTCGTCCGGTGGGTCCGGATGTTTGCCTCCATTTAACGACAGCGTAATTGCTCCTGAAATAGGGAAGCAGTGCGCAAAGTATTATGATAAAATCCGCCCCCCTGCGGGGCCAAATGAACCCGTAAAGGAAGAGTATGAACATTATTGAAGCTGCTGTAGCTACCCCGGACGCTCGCGTCGCCATCACCATTGCGCGTTTCAACAACTTCATCAACGATAGCCTGCTGGAAGGTGCGGTTGACGCCCTGAAACGTATCGGCCAGGTTAAAGATGACAACATTACCGTTGTGTGGGTTCCAGGTGCTTACGAACTGCCACTGGCAGCGGGTGCGCTGGCGAAAACCGGTAAATACGACGCGGTGATTGCGCTGGGTACCGTTATTCGTGGCGGCACTGCGCACTTCGAATACGTTGCGGGCGGTGCAAGCAATGGTCTGGCGCACGTTGCACAGGACGCTGAAATTCCTGTCGCGTTCGGCGTGCTGACCACCGAAAGTATTGAACAAGCCATCGAACGTGCTGGCACTAAAGCCGGTAACAAAGGTGCAGAAGCTGCACTCACCGCGCTTGAAATGATCAATGTATTGAAAGCCATCAAGGCCTGATTTTTTTGTAAGGGGAATTCCGTGAAACCTGCTGCTCGTCGCCGCGCCCGTGAATGTGCCGTTCAGGCACTTTACTCCTGGCAGTTGTCCCAGAACGACATCGCTGATGTTGAATACCAGTTCCTGTCAGAACAGGACGTGAAAGATGTTGACGTTCTGTACTTCCGTGAACTGCTGTCGGGAGTGGCGACTAATAGCGCGTATCTCGATGGTCTGATGAAACCCTATCTCTCCCGTCTGCTCGAAGAGCTGGGTCAGGTAGAAAAAGCAGTGCTGCGCATTGCGCTGTTTGAGCTGTCTAAACGTGATGATGTGCCGTACAAAGTGGCCATCAACGAAGCGATCGAACTGGCGAAAACCTTCGGCGCGGAAGACAGCCACAAGTTTGTAAACGGCGTTCTTGATAAAGCAGCACCTGCGATCCGTCCCCACAAAAAGTGATCCGCAAACCGGAGCTCTGCATTGCCTGACGGGCAGTGCGGCTCCGGTTTTTTCTTTTATTTGCTGAGGCATAACGTATGGCATGCGGCGAATTCTCCCTGATTGCCCGTTATTTCGACCGTGTCAGAACCTCTCGTCTTGATGTTGAAACCGGCATTGGCGATGACTGTGCACTTCTCAATATTCCCGAAAAACAGACGCTGGCAATCAGCACCGACACCTTAGTGTGCGGGCGCCATTTCTTACCTGATATCGATCCTGCCGATCTGGCGTATAAAGCGCTGGCGGTCAACGTGAGCGATCTGGCCGCGATGGGGGCCGATCCGGCGTGGTTAACGCTGGCCCTGACGCTGCCAGAGGTCGATGAACCCTGGCTTGAAGCCTTTAGTGACGCTCTGTTTGAGCAGCTTAACTACTACGACATGCAGTTGATTGGCGGCGATACCACGGCGGGGCCGCTATCGATGACGCTCGCGATCCACGGTTATGTGCCGGCTGGACGCGCGCTGAAACGCTCCGGGGCGAAACCTGGCGACTGGATCTACGTCACCGGTACGCCGGGCGACAGCGCAGCGGGACTGGCGATCCTCCAGGATCGCTTAACCGTGAACGATACTGACGACGCGGCATATCTGGTCAAACGCCATCTGCGGCCAACGCCGCGTATTCTTCACGGCCAGGCGCTACGCGAAAGGGCAAGCTCAGCTATCGATCTCTCGGACGGGTTAATCTCAGACCTCGGTCATATTCTGAAGGCCAGCGGTGTCGGCGCGCGCGTTGACCTGGATCTGTTCCCGCTATCAGAGCAGCTGCTTCGACACGTCGAGCCTGAGCAGGCGCTGCGCTGGGCGCTCTCCGGTGGAGAAGATTATGAGCTGTGCTTTACCGTGCCTGAGCTCAACCGTGGGACGCTGGACGTGGCGTTAGCGCATCTTGGCGCGAAGTTTACCTGTATCGGCCAGATCATGCCGGAGAGTGAAGGGCTGAAGTTTGTGAAAGATGGTGCGCCCGTTACGCTGGACTGGAAAGGGTACGATCACTTCGGGTGATGTTGTGCGATCTGTACTGCCGGGTGGCGGCTTCGCCTTACCCGGCTTACGTATTTGAGGGTTAGGGAGAGGGATTACTTAAACCCTACCACCGGATGCTGCTGATACGGTGTCTCCAGCTCGGCAATCTGCTCCGGCGTCAGCGTGATATCCACCGCATTCAGCAGTTCATCAAGCTGCTCTTCCCGCGAAGTGCCAATAATCGGTGCCGCGACGCCGCGTTTACTCAGCAGCCATGCCAGCGCGACCTGGGCGCGGGTTGCTCCGGTATCGTCGGCGATCCCGGCTAACCGTTCGGCAATTAACGCATCGCTGGCTTCTGTACTGGAATAAAGATTTTTTCCTACTTCATCCGATACCAGGCGGGCCGTGGTTTCCCCCCACGGACGGGTCAGGCGACCACGTGCCAGCGGGCTCCACGGGATCACCGCCACGCCTTCCTGATAGCAGAGCGGTAGCATCTCGCGTTCTTCTTCGCGATAGATCAGGTTGTAGTGATCCTGCATGGTGACGAAGCGCGCCCAGCCATGTTGCGCCTGCAGAGCCAGCGCCTGGGCAAACTGCGACGCGTGCATAGACGATGCGCCGATGTAGCGCGCTTTACCGGCTTTCACCACATCGTTGAGCGCTTCAAGCGTTTCCTCAATGGGAGTATTGTAATCCCAGCGGTGAATTTGCAGCAGGTCGACATAGTCCATGTTCAGGCGTCGAAGGCTGTCGTCAATGGAACGCAGGATCTGGGCGCGAGAGAGCCCCTCAGCCAGATCGCCCACCGGGTAATAGACCTTGGTGGCGACGACGATTTCATCACGACGCGCAAAATCGCGCAGGGCTCGGCCAACGATCTCTTCACTGCTGCCGTCGGAGTAGCTGTTGGCGGTGTCAAAGAAGTTAATGCCACCTTCAATGGCGCGTTTGATGATAGGGCGGCTGCTCTCTTCCGGCAGCGTCCAGGCGTGATTACCCCGGTCAGGCTCGCCAAAGGTCATACAGCCCAGGCAAAGTCGGGAAACGTTAAGATCCGTTTTTCCTAATGTCGTGTATTGCATGGTTCCACTCCTGCTTTTTTAAACAATACGTTTAAGCATAGCAGGAGCGGAAAAGGGGAAGGATCAGGCAAGCCAGCTACGAATTTTGGCTTCAATACCTGCGGCGTCCAGGCCAATTGCCGCGCGGGCTTCGTCCTGAGTACCTTGCGGAATGAAGTGATCCGGCAGACCAAGGTTCAGTACCGGAACGGCTTTACGGTTCGCCATCAGCACCTCGTTCACGCCGCTGCCTGCGCCGCCCATGATGGCATTTTCTTCCAGCGTCACCAGCACCTCATGGGTTTCTGCCATTTCCAGGATCAGGGATTCATCGAGCGGTTTCACAAAGCGCATATCCACCAGAGTGGCATTCAGCGCTTCAGCGACCTTAGCGGCCTCTGGCATCAGGGTACCAAAGTTCAGAATTGCCACTTTCTCACCGCGACGTTTCACCAGACCTTTACCTATCGCCAGTTTTTCCAGCGGTTGCAGCTCAACGCCCACCGCGTTACCGCGTGGATAGCGAACCGCGCTTGGACCATCCTGGTAGTGATAGCCGGTATACAGCATCTGACGACATTCGTTTTCGTCACTTGGCGTCATGATAACCATGTCCGGGATGCAGCGCAGGAACGAAAGATCGAATGCACCCTGGTGCGTCTGGCCGTCAGCACCCACGATGCCTGCGCGGTCGATAGCAAACAGCACCGGCAGCTTCTGGATGGCAACGTCATGGATCACCTGATCGTAGGCGCGTTGCAGGAAGGTGGAGTAGATCGCCACCACCGGTTTGTATCCACCAATCGCCAGACCCGCCGCGAAGGTGACTGCGTGCTGCTCGGCAATCGCCACGTCAAAATACTGGTCAGGGTATTTTTTGGAGAACTCGACCATGCCGGAACCTTCTCGCATAGCCGGGGTGATCGCCATCAGCTTGTTGTCTTTCGCCGCGGTTTCACATAACCAGTCGCCGAAGATTTTGGAATAGCTCGGCATACCGCCGCTGCTTTTTGGCAAACAACCGCTGGTCGGATCGAATTTAGGTACCGCGTGGAAAGTGATCGGATCTTTTTCCGCTGGTTCGTAACCACGGCCTTTCTTCGTCATGATGTGCAGGAACTGCGGGCCTTTCAGGTCGCGCATGTTCTTGAGCGTGGTGACCAGCCCCAGCACGTCGTGCCCATCAACCGGGCCGATATAGTTAAAGCCCAGCTCTTCAAAGAGTGTGCCCGGCACGACCATGCCTTTGATGTGTTCTTCGGTGCGCTTGAGCAGCTCTTTGATTGGCGGTACGCCAGAGAAGACTTTCTTGCCGCCTTCGCGCAGCGTGGAGTAAAGCTTGCCGGAGAGCAGCTGTGCCAGATGGTTATTCAGCGCGCCGACGTTCTCGGAAATCGACATTTCGTTATCGTTCAGGATAACCAGCATGTCCGGCTTGATATCGCCCGCGTGGTTCATGGCCTCAAAGGCCATCCCGGCGGTGATGGCGCCGTCGCCGATCACGCAGACGGTGCGGCGCTGCTTGTTCTCTTTTTCGGCGGCCACGGCAATACCGATACCCGCAGAGATGGAGGTGGAGGAGTGGCCGACGCTTAAAACATCGTACTCACTCTCACCGCGCCACGGGAACGGATGCAGGCCGCCTTTCTGGCGGATCGTGCCAATTTGATCGCGACGACCCGTCAGAATTTTATGTGGATAGGCCTGATGGCCCACGTCCCAGATGAGCTGATCGAACGGGGTGTTGTAGACGTAGTGCAGCGCAACGGTCAGCTCGACCGTGCCAAGCCCGGAGGCGAAATGTCCGCTGGAACGGCTTACGCTGTCGAGCAGATAGCGACGCAGCTCGTCGCACAGCTTCGGCAGGTTCTCTTTCGGCAACAGACGCAACTCCTGGGTGGAGTCAACTAACGCCAGTGTCGGGTATTTGGCAATATCAAAACTCATCAAAGGCTCATCGAGATAGTGTGTTTATTTATCACGCTGGATTATATAGTCCGCTAGCGCTTCCAGTGCCGAGGTATCGAGAGACTGCGCGGCCAGTTCATTCAGCGACTGGCGGGCTTCCTCTATCAGATCCCGGGCTTTACGCTGGGCTTGCTCAAGACCCAGCAGGGCGGGGTAGGTACTTTTGCCAAGCTGCTGATCCGCACCCTGACGTTTACCCAATGTTGCAGTATCGCCCACCACATCCAGAATGTCATCCTGAACCTGGAACGCCAGACCGATACTTTCTGCGTATCTGTCCAGAATCGGCAGGGCTTTGCGCCCCTGTTCACCCGCGCTCAGTGCGCCCAGGCGAACGGCGGCACGAATGAGTGCGCCCGTTTTATGCCGGTGAATACGCTCCAGCTGTTCCAGATTAACCTGACGTCCTTCTGCCTCCAGATCCAGCGCTTGCCCACCGCACATGCCGGCAACGCCGCTGGCCATCGCCAGCTCGGAAACCATTGCCAGACGGTCGCGATCGCTGACTTCTGCCATCGGCGCATCGCTCAGAATAGAGAATGCCAGCGTTTGCAGAGCATCCCCCGCCAGGATGGCATTCGCTTCGCCAAACTTAATATGGCAGGTTGGCTGACCGCGACGCAGATCGTCATCATCCATCGCCGGTAAATCATCGTGGATCAGCGAGTAGGCATGGATGCACTCAACGGCGGCAGCCGGGGCGTCCAGCGTAGTATCGCTGATACCAAACATATTGCCTGTGGCGTAGACGAGGAACGGGCGCAGGCGCTTTCCACCCAAGAGTGCACCATAGTGCATGGCTTCAACCAGTGGAGTGTTCTGAAAAGGTTGTGGCGCAATAAAACGGCGCAGGGCGTCGTTGGCGCGTATGACTCGCGCCTGAAGCTCGTTAGCAAAATCCATTTACTCGGCGTCCGGTGTGAAAGGCGTTGTCTTAGCGTCTTCGCTATCGGAAAGCAGGATCTGCACACGCTGCTCGGCCTGCTGCAGTTTAACCTGCCCCTGGCGCGCCAGCTGCACGCCACGCTCGAATTCGTTGAGCGCCTCTTCCAGCGGTAAATCACCGCTCTCAAGGCGGGTGACGATCTGCTCCAGTTCACTCAGCGCAGTTTCAAAACTGGCCGGTGCGTCGTTCTTCTTCGGCATAGTGAATTGACTCTTATATTCTCAGCCCCGACATGGTAACGGACTCGGGGCAATTATCAAATAACGCGCAATGTGCACAGGAACGGCGCGATGGTGGTATACTTGCGCGCCTGGATGCAGCCACGGGTGTGGGCTGTAATATTATTTTCCATTACAAGCCTTAATACGCTTGCCTAAGAAACATTGCCGCCATGAAGTTTATCATTAAATTGTTCCCTGAAATCACCATCAAAAGCCAATCTGTGCGTTTGCGCTTTATTAAAATTCTCACCGGGAACATTCGTAACGTTTTAAAACACTACGACGAAACCCTCGCCGTGGTGCGCCACTGGGATCACGTTGAAGTTCGCGCGAAAGATGAAAACAAACGTCAGGACATTCGCGACGCGCTGACCCGTATTCCGGGTATTCACCATATTCTGGAAGTGGAAGATGTTCCGTTCACTTCCCTGCATGACATCTTCGAAAAAGCGCTGGTGCAGTATCGCGACCAGATCGAAGGCAAAACCTTCTGCGTGCGCGTGAAGCGTCGCGGCAAGCACGAATTCAGCTCTATCGAGGTGGAACGTTACGTTGGCGGCGGTCTGAACCAGCATGTTGAAACGGCGCGCGTGCGTCTGACCAACCCGGATGTCACCGTGAACCTGGAGATCGAAAACGATCGCCTGCTGCTGGTGAAAGGGCGTTACGAAGGTATCGGCGGCTTCCCAATCGGTACCCAGGAAGATGTGCTGTCCCTGATTTCCGGTGGTTTCGACTCTGGCGTCTCCAGCTACATGCTGATGCGTCGCGGCTGCCGTGTGCATTACTGCTTCTTTAATCTGGGCGGCGCGGCGCATGAAATCGGCGTGCGTCAGGTGGCACACTATCTGTGGAATCGCTTTGGCAGCTCGCACCGCGTGCGCTTTGTGGCGATCAACTTCGAGCCAGTGGTTGGCGAAATCCTGGAGAAAGTGGACGACGGTCAGATGGGCGTGGTCCTCAAGCGTATGATGGTCCGTGCGGCCTCTAAAGTAGCGGAACGCTATGGTGTGCAGGCGCTGGTCACCGGTGAAGCGCTGGGTCAGGTTTCCAGCCAGACGCTGACCAACCTGCGTCTCATCGACAATGTCTCTGACACCCTGATCCTGCGTCCGCTGATCTCTCACGACAAAGAGCACATTATCGATCTGGCGCGCGAAATCGGCACTGAAGATTTTGCCCGTACCATGCCAGAGTACTGCGGCGTGATTTCGAAGAGCCCGACGGTCAAAGCGGTAAAAGCGAAGATCGAAGCGGAAGAAGAGCACTTCGATTTCAGCATTCTGGATAAAGTGGTGGAAGAAGCCTCCAACATCGACATCCGTGAGATTGCCCAGCAGACCGAGCAGGAAGTGGTTGAAGTTGAAACCGTGAGCGGTTTCGGTGCCAACGACGCGATTCTGGATATCCGCTCCGTTGATGAGCAGGACGACAAGCCGCTACAGGTGGAAGGGGTGGAAGTGGTTTCTCTGCCGTTCTATAAGCTGAGCACCAAATTTGGCGACCTCGACCAGAGCAAAACATACCTGCTGTGGTGTGAGCGTGGGGTGATGAGTCGCCTGCAGGCGCTGTACCTGCGTGAGCAGGGCTTTGCGAATGTGAAGGTGTATCGTCCGTAGTTTTTTGCGGGGGTGTGTGGCTTGATGCCCTCACCCAGACCCTCTCCCAAGGGGAGAGGGTGCAAACATTAAAAACGGCAACCTGAGGTTGCCGTTTTGCTTTTACCTACCGCCACCCGGCTTTTCTTTGCACTACTCTTCATAGTAGTTATAAATCCCCGCCGCCATCACCAGCGTGGAGGCGACTTCGTAGGCTTTCTCCCGCCCGACCAGCAGGTCAACAATCTTTAAGCCAAAGTCTATCGCGGTACCAGGCCCCTGGCTGGTGAGCAGGTTGACGCGCGGATCCCAGACGACGCGTTTATCCACCCACTGCTCTTCCGGGATGGTCTCTTTCAGCCCCGGGAAACCGGTCATGTTACCGATGGGAAAGATATTATGCGGAACCAGCACGGTACCGGCGGCGGCACAAATGGCAGCAACGATACGTCCCGACAGATGAAACTGTCTGACGGTTTCGACTAACAGAGTGCTGTCGCGAAAATACTCCGCCCCTTTCAGGCCGCCGGGCAGCACGATGATGTCATAGTCCCCGTCGGCCACCTGTACCAGTGGCGCATCCGCGAGGAGTTTCACTCCTCGGGAGCAGGTAATAGCCAGGTTGCCATCGCTGGCGACGCTGGCGGTGGTGACCTGAATGCCGCCACGCACCATGATATCGATGGTGGTGACCGCTTCTGTCTCTTCGCTACCAGGGGCGAGGCAAACCAGTGCCGACGCGCTCATATTCACTCTCCTTACGTTTTACCAGGTCATACAGGCGGGCGTTTTCCGGCACAGTGATACCGTGTGCGCGGGCGCGTTTTAGCAGATAGCCGGTGATGTAGTCGATTTCCGTGTGGCGTAGCGCCCGAACATCCTGCAACATGGATGAGATATTTTCTGCCGTACTATCAATAACCTGCTCGACATAATAGCGTAAATCATCCGCCGATGTGTGTAAGCCTTCACGCTCGATCACCGAGGCGACCTCGGCACAGAGGGTGGCAACCTCCTGCGGATGGTGCTTCAGTTCCCCGTTCGGGCAGTCCCACAGCGCCGTCAGCGGATTGATCACACAGTTAACGGCCAGCTTACGCCACAGCTGAGGGCGAATGTTGTTGTGCCAGGCCACGTCCGGAAGCACCGTTTGCAGGGTGTCTGCCAGATAACTGTAGTCGCCATCCTGGTCCCGGGCAGGTCCAATATGCGTGACGCCGCTGGCCACATGCACAATGATATTGCTGTCACGGCGCGCGGCATGCGTGGTGGTGGCCATCAGCAGCGGCTGCACAATGCTTTTCAGTTCATCAATCGTCCCCATGCCGTTATGCAGCAATAAAACGGGCGACGTGGAGGGAAGCTGGGCGGCCAGCGCTTTTACTGCATCTGAAACTTGCCACGCTTTGAGCGTCACCAGCAGCAGGTCGCTATGCGCCAGGAAATCAGGATCGTTCGCGATGAGGGATTCGTTAAAGATACTTCCGTCTTCACCAATCAGGTTTACACTGCAATAGGGCTGAGGTACGCGCAGCCAGCCCTGAACTTCGTGTCCGTGCTTGCATAGTGCGGTCAGCCAGAGCTGACCAAGGGCTCCGCATCCGAGCACTGTAATTTTCATTGTTCCTCCTCACCTGCAACTGCGCCAGGTGTTACGGCCTAAGTATAGCGCCGTCAGCTAAGCTTCTGTTGAGTTATGCCTCGTAGCGGGTATTATGCAACGCAACAAAAATGAAGGGAGAAGAAAAGATGCCATCTTTCGATATTGTTTCCGAAGTTGATATCCAGGAAGTTCGCAACGGCGTAGAAAACGCAACCCGCGAAGTTGAGTCACGTTTCGATTTTCGTGGCGTTGAAGCCTCGTTTGAGCTGAACGATGCCAATAAGACCATTAAGGTGCTGAGCGAATCTGATTTCCAGGTCAACCAGTTGCTCGATATTCTGCGTGCCAAGCTGTTAAAACGCGGCATTGAAGGGACCTCGCTGGATGTACCGGAAGAGTTCGTGCACAGCGGTAAAACCTGGTTTGTTGAAGCCAAACTGAAGCAGGGCATTGAGAGCGCGGTTCAGAAGAAAATCGTTAAGCTCATCAAAGACAGCAAGCTGAAGGTTCAGGCACAGATCCAGGGTGAAGAAATTCGTGTTACCGGAAAATCCCGTGATGATCTGCAGTCCGTCATGGCGCTGGTGCGCGGCGGCGATCTGGGACAACCGTTCCAGTTTAAAAACTTCCGCGATTAAAACGAAAAAGCCCGGTTTAACCGGGCTTTTTTTCAGGCTTTCAGCGCCTGTTCAACTTCAAAGCGGTTTGTCACCTTACTGTCTATTTTGACATACGCGCTGCGCTCTTCTGCCGCGAGAAGCACTTCACTCACGCCCTCTGTCGATGCAAGACGCTGTTTCAGCGCATCGTTGATCTCAACGTCGTCAGGAATTTCTACCCGCAGGCTACTGACGTAGCGCGGCTCTTTCATGGTACCGGCAACCAGCAGCCAGACCGTCGCCAGCAGTGCGCCTGCGAGGAAGACGGTTTGGGAATCAAACAGGCCGTCGACCCAGCCGCCGAGGGCACCGCCAATGGCCACGCCGATGAACTGGCTGGTGGAGTAAATCCCCATCGCCGTGCCTTTATAACCGGCAGGGGATTCTTTGCTGATTAGTGACGGCAGCAGGGCTTCCATCAGGTTAAACGCCAGGAAGAAGAGCTGCACACCGGCAATCAATTCCCAGAAGTGGGGGCCAGCGCCCCAGAGCACGATCTCGGCAATCAGCAATACCGCCACACAGCCGATGAAAACGCGCTTCATTTTGCGCTTTACTTCGGCATAGATAATAAACGGTACCACCGAGACGAACGAAATCACCATCGTCACCAGATAGATTTTCCAGTGTTCTGCCGCCGGGAAACCTGCGGCAGCCAGCTGACCGGGCAGGGCGACAAAGGTCGACATCAACAGAATGTGCAGACACATAATGCCTAAGTTAAGCTTCAACAGGCGCGGCTCAACCAGTACCTTGCTAAAGCAGCCTTTGACCATCCCGGATTCACGGTTGAGGACGTGGTTTTTGCTGTCCGGTACCACCCACAGCGTTAAGGCAATACCGATGGTCGCCAGCATGGCAATCATCCAGAACAGGGCGTGCAGGCCAAGCGTGTGGGTAATAATGGGGCCGAGCACCATCGCAATCGCAAACGTGACGCCAAAGCTCACGCCGATAAATGCCATCGCTTTGGTACGGTTCTGTTCACGGGTTAAATCCGACAGCAGCGCCATCACGGCGGCGGCAATCGCGCCGGAGCCCTGCAGGGCGCGGCCAAGAATAATTCCCCAGATGGAGTGGGAGAGGGCGGCGATGATGCTACCGAGCACAAAAACCAGCAAACCACCGACAATGAGCGGCTTGCGGCCGACGCGGTCAGAGAGCAGACCAAACGGGATCTGGAATACCGCCTGAGCCAGACCATAAATACCAATCGCCAGGCCAATCAGCGCTTCGCTGGCGCCCTGCAATGCCATGCCGTATGTGGTCAGAACAGGCAGGACCATAAACATGCCAAGCATCCGTAGCGAGAAAACAGTCCCTAAACCCCAGGTCGCACGCAGCTCGCCCGGTGTCATTTTATAATCGTTCATTGCCACCTCAATTCAAAAGCAGGCCATAGTGTAGTGCGGGGAAGGGGCGGGGTAAATAAAGGGTTATTTAACAAATATTACATGCGTTATTGATAGATTCAGTGAATAAAAAAGGGTGCCGAAGCACCCCTTTATTCACCTGTTGTGGCTTACCAGACGTAAGTCAGCAGGTTATGCGAATCCGGCACCATAAAGTCCACGGACATCATCACGGACAGCGAGGTGATGGCAACAATCGAGAACACAAACAGTTTGCGTGCCCAGACTTTGTCATCTTCCACTTTGTAACCGCGCAGGGCCATACCGAGCCACCAGACGCTTACCGCTGCGGCCACCGCCAGATATTTATACCCGGCGTAACCCCCCAGCGAGAGCATCAGCGTTGCCACGGCAAAGGCGATGATGTACAGCGTGATGTGGTTCTTGGCAACGGAAATACCTTTCACGACCGGCAGAACCGGAATGTTCGCTGCCTGATAATCCTTAAAGCGGAAAATCGCGATGGCATAGGAGTGCGGCATCTGCCACAGGCTAAAGATAGCCAGCAGGATCAGCGCACCGCTGTCGAACTCGTTCGTGACGGCGCAGTAGCCAATCACCGGCGGCGCAGCGCCGGAGAGAGAACCAATCAGCGTGCCGTAGACGGAGTGACGCTTCATATACAGGCTGTAAACGCCCACATACACCACGAACCCCATCACCCCCAGCCAGCAGGCCAGCGGGTTAGCACCAAACCACAGCAGCATAAAGCCAGCAATACCCAGCAAGGTGGCGTACACCAGCGAGACGGAAGGGGCGATCAGGCCTTTCACCAGCACCCGATTTTTGGTCCTTTCCATCTTCTTGTCGATATCCATGTCGATGTAGTTGTTAAATACACAACCGGACGCAACAACCAGTGACACACCGACCAGCGTGTAGATAAAGAGGGTGTAATCAATGCTGCCTTTGGAGGCCAGCAGGAACCCTCCGATCACGGAGATCAGGTTGCCAAAGATGATGCCTGGTTTCGTTACTTGCAGGTATTGCTTAAACATACTCGCCGCTCTTAGTGAACCATCATGTTGTAGTTAAGGTTCCACATAATCCAGATGGAACCGACTACCAGGATAGCGATGATAATCACGGTAAAGATGAAAGCCGTCATGTTCCAGCCTTCATCGGACTTGGTGTTCATGTGCAGGAAGCAAACCAGATGCACCAGAATCTGAATCACCGCGGTCACCAGGATTGCACCCAGAATAACCGGCTTAGACGCAGAACCGCTCATCACCATCCAGAACGGGATCACCGTCAGGATGATCGACAGGATAAAACCTGTCATGTAGGTTTTTACGCTACCGTGGGAAGCGCCATGATCGTTTGAATGACTCATTACATCGCCCCCATCAGATAGACAACAGAGAACACACAGATCCACACCACGTCCAGGAAGTGCCAGAACAGGCTCAGGCACATGATACGGGTACGGTTAGTGCTGGTCAGGCCGCGACGGGAGATCTGGAACATCAGAACCGCCATCCAGATCAGACCGGAGGTCACGTGCAGACCGTGGGTACCGACCAGCGCGAAGAACGCAGACAGGAAGCCACTACGATCCGGCCCGAAGCCTTCCATAATCAGGTGATGGAATTCATAGATTTCCATCCCGATGAATCCAGCACCAAACAACCAGGTCAACGCCAGCCAGGAGACAACCTGGCTCTTGTTGTTTTTGTACATGGCGATAGCCGCCATGCCGTAGGTGATGGAGCTGAATAACAGCAGTGCGGTTTCAACCAGAACGAACGGCAGTTCAAAAATGTCCTTGCCGGTCGGGCCGCCCGCTGTGCCGTTCACCAGAACGGCATAGGTTGCGAACAGACAGCAGAACAGAATGCAGTCGCTCATCAGGTAGATCCAGAACCCGAAGACTTTCGTCGGTCCTGTATCGTGGTGCGCATGTTCATGCGCGTGGGCAGTCGAGTGCGCCAGAGTATCAGTTGCCATTTTTCAGCCCCGCTTTAGAAATCTCGTCGAAATGCTGATTTTCCAGCTTTTCAACTTCACGGACTGGTACGTAGTAGTCCACGTCCTCGTCAAAGCTCTTCACAATCCAGCTGATTACGATGCCAGCGAAGCCAACAATCGCCATCCACCAGATGTGCCAGATCATTGCGAAACCAAATACCGTTGCGAAAGCGGCAATCACGATGCCCGCTGCGCTGTTTTTCGGCATATGGATCTCTTCGTAATGGTCAGGTTGCTTGTACGCTTCACCTTTTTCTTTCATTTCCCAGAATGCATCACGTTCGTGAATGTGCGGCACTACGGCAAAGTTATAGAACGGAGGTGGAGAAGAGGTCGCCCACTCCAGCGTACGGCCACCCCATGGGTCACCGGTCAGGTCGCGGTTCAGGTTACGGTCACGGATGGACACGTAGTACTGAATCAGCTGGCACAGGATACCGCAGGCAATCAGCGCGGCACCGCCCGCTGCAACCATCAGCATTGGGTGGAACTGCGGATCGATCTGCTGGCTCAGACGACGGGTCATACCCATGAAGCCCAGCACGTACAGCGGCATAAATGCTACGAAGAAGCCAATGATCCAGAACCAGAACGCGCGTTTACCCCATTTCTCGTTCAGCGTGAAGCCGAACGCTTTTGGCCACCAGTAGGTTACGCCAGCGAAGCAGCCGAAGACCACGCCACCGATGATAACGTTATGGAAGTGCGCAATCAGGAACAGACTGTTGTGCAGAACGAAGTCAGCACCCGGTACCGCCAGCAGTACGCCGGTCATCCCACCTACGGAGAAGGTGACGATGAAGCCGATGGTCCACAGCATCGCTGAGTGGAACACGATACGGCCCTGGTACATGGTGAACAGCCAGTTGAAGATCTTCACCCCGGTAGGGATGGCGATAATCATGGTGGTAATACCGAAGAAGGCGTTTACGTTCGCGCCCGCACCCATAGTAAAGAAGTGGTGCAGCCAAACGATGAACGACAGAACGGTAATACAGACGGTTGCCCACACCAGAGAGGTGTAACCAAACAGACGTTTACGCGAGAAGGTTGCTGCGATTTCGGAGAACACACCGAAGACAGGCAGAACCAGAATGTACACTTCCGGGTGACCCCAGGCCCAAATCAGGTTGATGTACATCATCATGTTGCCACCCATGTCATTCGTGAAGAAATGGGTGCCCAGGTAGCGGTCCAGGGTCAGCAGCGCGATGGTGACGGTCAGAATTGGGAAGGATGCGATAATCAGTACGTTGGCGCACAGAGATGCCCAGGTAAATACCGGCATCTTGAACATGGTCATACCAGGTGCACGCATCTTCAGGATGGTCACGAAGAAGTTGATACCGGTCAGGGTGGTACCGACACCGGAGAGCTGAAGCGCCCAAATCCAGTAGTCAACGCCAACGCCCGGACTGTATTCAATTCCTGACAGCGGTGGGTAAGCCAGCCAACCGGTCTGAGCGAATTCGCCCACGCCCAGTGACAGGTTAACCAGGATAACGCCGACAACCGTAAACCAGAAGCTCAGGTTGTTCAGGAACGGGAACGCAACGTCGCGCGCGCCAATTTGCAGCGGAACGACAACGTTCATCAGACCGATAACCAGCGGCATCGCCACGAAGAAGATCATGATAACGCCGTGAGCGGTAAAGATCTGGTCGTAGTGGTGCGGTGGCAGGAAGCCGGCTTCACCCGCAGACGCGAGTGCCTGCTGGCTACGCATCATGATCGCATCCGCAAAGCCACGAATTAACATGACGATACCGACGATGCAGTACATGATACCGAGTTTTTTGTGGTCAACCGAAGTCAGCCACTCGTTCCACAGGTAGCTCCACTTACCGAAGTAAGTGATCAAGGCCAGTAAGGCCGCGCCACCGATGATAATGGCAGCCACCGTAACCATGATAATCGGTTCATGGTAGGGCACTGCATCCAGTGTCAATTTTCCGAACATTTTCTTCCTCGGCCCCTTAGTGAGCGGTTTCCGCGTGGCTCATGTCCATGCCTTCCATACCTTCATGCGCGCTATGCTCGCCTTCAGGCTGGGTCATGTCCATGCTCTTGCCGTGATCCATAAATTTGCCAATAACGTCTTTGAACAAATCAGGTTTCACGTTAGAGAAGTACTCCACCTTGTTGTATTCGCTAGGTGCAGCCACTTTTTCGAACGCCGCCATGTCAGACATGGTGTTTGGAGACTGCTTCGCTTTTGCAACCCATTGGTCGAAAGCGGCACGGTCCGGCGTCGCAATAGCTTTGAACTTCATACCTGAGAAGCCCGGGCCGCTATAGCTGGCGGAGATACCATCATAGGTGCCTGCTTCATTCGCGATCAGGTGCAGGTTGGTCTGCATACCGGCCATCGCGTAAATCTGGCTACCCAGACGTGGGATGAAGAAGGAGTTCATTACGGAGTTGGAGGTCACTTTGAACTGAACCGGAGTGTTCGCCGGGAAGGCGATTTCATTCACGGTAGCAATGCCCTGCTCTGGATAGATGAAGAACCATTTCCAGTCCATGGAGACCACTTCAATGGTAATTGGTTTTTCATCGTGAACCAGCGGTTTGCTTGGCTCAAGTGCGTGAGTGGTTTTCCAGGTCAGCACAGCGAGGAACAGGATGATCAGAATAGGAACCGTCCAGACCACAGCTTCCACTTTATTGGAGTGTGACCAGTTAGGGCTATACTTCGCATCTTTATTGCTCGCACGATACTTCCAGGCGAAACCAACAGCCATCAAAATGGCTGGAATAACCACAATCAACATCAGGCCAAATGCCGTCAGTATCAGTGAACGTTGTTCCAGTCCAATCTGTCCTTTGGGGTCAAGTAGTGCAGAATCGCAGCCACTGAGTAATACAGTGCCTGCGAATAATGACAACCATCCCAAACTTTTATTGTATTTCCTGAGTCTCATTTAACGACCTCAATTCCACGGGAGTCTGGTGGCGTTTAAAGTGTGGGGGCATTTTACGGGAAGGTTACATTACTGTAAACATCATTAGGCCTGTGTCAGGAAGGTGTTACCGGGTTCTGCCGCACATGTCACAAGTGTTGCAAATTATGTCGGTTTTTATGACCGAAGCCGCATGGCATGGGCTTTATAACGAAAGGACCCCCAAGCATACTCTAAAAGGGGCAATTGGTATAACCATTGTTAAAAATAAACAAAAAATTAACAATTAATTATCAATAAAAAGACAATTTAAAGACGAAAATTCAATCTTTCCCAAGCTGAATCGTTTAATGAAAAATAGCCTGAAAGAAATGGCTCCAATAATTTCCGAATCCTATCCCGCACAAAACAACAAATATTTTTTTTAGCGTTTGTCGGTTATTTCACCGTTATAATTTCGGCCGGTGATTACAACGGGAAATAACCTTTCGCTTTTATCTTCAGGTTGTCTGCGTTTTACGCAGAGCCAGAAAATCGAGCAGCCCACCGAGCAGGATCCCGACGACCGCCAGCAGGGCGCCGACATCAAGGAGAAGGGCTTCAAGAGGAAGCTCCAGGGGGGTAGTGGCATTGATAATGAGCACCACGAGCCATAACCCCAGCGCCAGACATCCCACCATTAACAGGCGTAGCGCAAAACGGTAGGCGCGCTGATATTCCGTTCGCGGCATAAAGTGTTCTGTTCGCTGGGTATATTCCAGCGTCTGGCGGCAGACCAGCAACAATAAAATGCCTGGCACGGCTGCAACCACGGAGAAGAGATAAAACGTTGGCCAACCGTGCGCTTCAACAAACCAACCGGCAATCGGCCCCACATATACGCGGCCCACGGCAGAAAGCGCCGAGAGCAGGGCGAACTGCGTTGCAGAAAACGACTTGTTGCACAGCGTCATCAGCAGGGCGACAAACGCCGCGGTACCCATTCCGCCACACAGGTTCTCAAAGAACACTGCTGCCGCCATGCTAATCATATGTTTATCGGTAATCGACAGCAGCCAGTAACCCGCGTTAGACGCCCCCTGCAGAATGCCGAAGATCAGCAACGCCCGGAACAGGGTCAGGCGCTGCATCAACACCCCGCCGTAAAGTGCGCCGACGATAGTGGCAAACAGCCCGAGGGTTTTGTTAACCACTCCCACTTCACCGGCATCGAACCCGACGCCGCGGATCAGGAACGTGGTGGTCAGGCTCATCGCGAAGGCATCACCCAGCTTATAAAGGACGATGAGCAGCAGGATCAGCCAGGCATTGTTGCGGCCAAAGAAATCACGCAGCGGTTCGGCAACGGCCTGCTCCAGAGAACGGGGGACCGGGATCACGTCGCTCGGTTCAGGGGCGAGGAGGGTGGCAATAATGCACGGGATCAGCAGGGCGGCCATCAGCCAGTACATGCCCTGCCAGCCCAGATAGCGGTCAGCCAGCCACAGCGCCAGCCCACCAGATACCAGCATGCCGAGGCGATAGCCCAGCACGCTGATGGCCGCACCGGCTCCACGCTCTTCTGCGGGTAACACGTCCGTTTTCCAGGCATCAAACACGATATCCTGTGACGCGGAACAGAAGGCGATCACCACCGCAAGCCCCGCCATCCAGCGAAGCTGTGTCGACGGCTCAAGGAATCCCATGGCGGCAATGGCCAGCAACAGCAGGACCTGCGTCATTACCAGCCAGCCACGACGACGGCCCAGGAACGGCGGGGTGTAGCGATCCATCACCGGCGACCACAGGAACTTAAAGACATACGCCTGGCCGACGAGCGAGAAGAAGCCAATGGTTTTGAGATCGATATTCTCAACCGTCATCCAGGCCTGCAACGTGCCGGAAGTGAGCGCGAGGGGTAAACCGGAGGCAAAGCCAAGGATCAGCAGAATGGCTGATTTGGGTTGCTGGAAAATGCGTAAGTAATGACTGGCCATGTTCTTAAAAACTGACCCGGTAAAACACCGGGTCAGTCAGCAGGATTAACGCGCGTTTTGCTTGATAAAGTCGTGAATGCTGGTGTCCTGCGCCATATCGGCGATGGTATCGGTCAGCACGCTGTTTACGGCGTTAGCAATGTTCTGGTTAGAGGCCTGGAAAGCACCTTCTACGGAGTAGCTGGCACGATAGTTTTTGGTCATCTTGTTGCCGTTCTTCGCGGTAGCGATGATGGCGATGTCCGCTTTGGTGGAGATGTTGTAGCGCACGTTACCCTGGGAAACGTCAGCGTACAGGTTGTTAACGATGATCTGCAGATCAACCGCGCCGCTTGGGCCAATCATGTAACCACGAGAGGTCATCTGTTTCTCCAGCACTTCCTGCAGCAGGAAACGCAGGTCACGGGAAGCGGTCAACGTCACCAGCTGGTTGTCGCGGGTCACTTTCGCCAGGGCCTGATCCTGACGCTGATCGGCACCGTTAATGCTCACGGTCACGCCCATCAGGCTTGGATCTTGCTGAGGCAGCGTGATTTTTGGTGAGACATCAATAGTTGTTGGCGGGGTAGCGCAGCCTGCCAGCATAAAGAGGGCTACCAACGGAAAGAAGAGTTTTTTTAACATTTTCGGGTTCTCAACGAATCGTAAGCATATAGAGAGAAAAATTGCCGCCATCATAACATCGCTAACGGCCAGGGGAAGTGGTCAACGCATGTAAATTCATCGCCTTGTCTGAAAACTGACCAGTTCGCCCTTTTTCTCAACCTGTGTGTGACAAAACGTATGAGCCTCACAGTGAACTTCATTCGTTTGAATGAGAAAATAAGACGAAAGCTAAATATTTGTTGTCTTGTTGTAATGGAACCGGTAAAAGCGGCTAACATTTAAAGGGATGGGTGACATCCTGGCGTTGTCGGAGGAGTAATTTCATGATGATACGTGAGCAGATAGAAGATAAATTAAGGGCAGCGTTCAACCCTGTGTTCCTCGAAGTCGTCGACGAAAGCTATCGTCATAACGTGCCGGCAGGTTCTGAAAGCCACTTCAAAGTGGTTCTGGTTAGCGATCGCTTCACGGGAGAACGTTTCCTGAACCGACACCGCTTGATCTACAGCACCTTGACGGAAGAACTCTCCACAACCGTACATGCGCTGGCATTGCATACCTACACCATTAAGGAGTGGGAAGGCTTGCAGGATACGGTTTTTGCATCCCCGCCTTGTCGCGGTGCAGGCACCATCGCCTGATAAATCGGATTTGCAACCGCTGGAGTTTTTCCAGTATGTTGCTTACAGATTTCCTCAAAACGGCCTTCGGGCCGTTTTGTTTTGTCTGAGTTTTGAGCGGATGGTGCGATTTTAAGGCTAAAAATAGCCTTAAAGTGTGAAAAAAGCCGCAGCAACATGCCCCAACCGTTCTCGACTCACCTAAGTGATGCCGCTATAATGCCGCGTCTTATTGAATGTCTTCGGGATGATTCTGGCGACAGGGAATGTGAATCTGCACTAAGAGAGCATCCCGGTAAAACAGACAGATTCAGAGTTGACCGAGCACTGTGATTTTTTTGAGGTAACAAGATGCAAGTTTCAGTTGAAACCACTCAAGGCCTTGGCCGCCGTGTAACGATTACTATCGCTGCTGACAGCATCGAAACTGCTGTGAAAAGCGAGCTGGTCAACGTAGCAAAAAAAGTACGTATTGACGGCTTCCGTAAGGGCAAAGTACCAATGAATGTTGTTGCTCAGCGTTATGGCGCTTCCGTGCGTCAGGATGTGCTGGGTGAACTGATGAGCCGCAACTTTATCGATGCGATCATCAAAGAAAAGATCAATCCGGCCGGTGCGCCGAACTACGTTCCAGGCGAATACAAACTGGGCGAAGACTTCACCTACTCTGTAGAGTTTGAAGTGTATCCGGAAGTAGAGCTGAAAGGTCTGGAATCTATCGAAGTTGAAAAACCGATTGTTTCCGTGACCGACGAAGATGTTGACGGCATGCTGGATACCCTGCGTAAGCAGCAGGCTAACTGGAAAGAGAAAGAAGGCGCTGTTGACGCTGAAGACCGCGTCACCATCGACTTCACCGGTTCTGTAGACGGCGAAGAGTTCGAAGGCGGCAAAGCGACTGACTTCGTACTGGCAATGGGTCAGGGTCGTATGATCCCGGGCTTCGAAGACGGTATCAAAGGCCACAAAGCGGGCGAAGAGTTCACCATCGACGTGACCTTCCCTGAAGAGTACCACGCTGAAAACCTGAAAGGTAAAGCAGCGAAGTTCGTCATCAACCTGAAGAAAGTGGAAGAGCGCGAACTGCCAGAACTGACTGAAGAATTCATCAAGCGTTTCGGCGTGGAAGATGGTTCTGTTGCTGGTCTGCGTACCGAAGTACGTAAAAACATGGAACGCGAGCTGAACGGTGCTGTGCGTAACCGTGTGAAATCTCAGGCTATCGAAGGCCTGGTGAAGGCGAACGAAATCGACGTTCCAGCTGCGCTGATCGACAGCGAAATCGACGTACTGCGTCGTCAGGCTGCACAGCGTTTCGGTGGCAACCAGCAGCAAGCGATGGAACTGCCACGCGAGCTGTTCGAAGAGCAGGCAAAACGCCGCGTTGTTGTTGGTCTGCTGCTGGGCGAAGTGATTCGTACCCACGAGCTGAAAGCTGACGAAGAGCGTGTGAAAGGCCTGATCGAAGAGATGGCTTCTGCATACGAAGATCCATCAGAAGTTATCGAGTTCTACGGTAAGAACAAAGAGCTGATGGACAACATGCGCAATGTTGCCCTGGAAGAGCAGGCTGTTGAAGCGGTACTGGCGAAAGCGAAAGTGACCGAAAAAGCGACCTCTTTCAACGAACTGATGAACCAGCAGGCGTAATTTCGCCCCGAAGGTTTAAAGTTTGAACAAAAACCCGTTGCCTTCCGGCAACGGGTTTTTTTTATCGCACCAATAGCCCAGGAAGGGTGCTAAAACGCCCTTTCGGTGTTAGCGTAACAACAAAAGGTTGTTATGCTTGAAATAGGGCAATGTAAACCCCATAAGTGTGTAATCAGATGAATGAGACTGGCTGATAATCCGTCCGTAAGGTTACAATCAGTACAGCAGGTGTTTTCAATTTTGATCCAGGAGACGGAAATGTCATACAGTGGCGAACGAGATAACTTTGCACCCCATATGGCTCTGGTGCCAATGGTTATTGAACAGACCTCACGTGGTGAGCGTTCTTTTGATATCTATTCCCGTCTTCTCAAGGAACGCGTTATCTTTCTGACCGGCCAGGTGGAAGACCACATGGCTAACCTGATCGTGGCGCAGATGCTGTTTCTGGAAGCGGAAAACCCGGAAAAAGACATTTACCTGTACATTAACTCCCCAGGCGGCGTGATTACGGCAGGTATGTCCATTTATGACACCATGCAATTCATCAAGCCTGATGTGAGCACTATCTGTATGGGTCAGGCAGCATCTATGGGTGCCTTCCTGTTAACCGCAGGGGCAAAAGGCAAACGTTTCTGCCTGCCGAATTCCCGCGTGATGATTCACCAGCCGCTGGGTGGTTACCAGGGGCAGGCGACGGATATCGAAATCCACGCCCGCGAAATTCTGAAAGTAAAAGCGCGCATGAATGAACTTATGGCGCAGCATACGGGTCAATCTCTTGAGCAGATCGAGCGCGATACCGAGCGCGATCGCTTCCTCTCTGCTTCAGAGGCAGTTGAGTACGGCTTAGTCGACTCCATTTTGACCCATCGTAATTGATGCCCGCGACGCGAGTGTGCCGCTATACTAAGGTAAAGCGGCACTCTGCTTGAGAGCAGCTTGCGTCTGAAAATGGCATTTGCGTCGTCATGTGCGGCACAAAGAACTTAAAAAGAGGTTTGGACTCATGACAGATAAACGCAAAGATGGTTCGGGCAAACTGCTGTACTGCTCTTTTTGCGGCAAAAGCCAGCATGAAGTGCGTAAACTGATTGCCGGGCCGTCCGTGTATATCTGCGACGAATGTGTTGATTTATGTAATGACATCATTCGCGAAGAGATTAAAGAAGTAGCGCCTCACCGCGAGCGTAGCGCGCTGCCGACACCGCATGAAATTCGTCATCATCTGGACGACTATGTCATCGGTCAGGAGCAGGCTAAGAAAGTGCTGGCGGTAGCGGTATATAACCACTACAAACGCCTGCGTAACGGTGATACCAGCAATGGCGTAGAGCTGGGTAAAAGTAACATTCTGCTGATCGGCCCAACCGGTTCCGGTAAAACGCTGCTGGCTGAAACGCTCGCACGCCTGCTGGATGTGCCGTTCACCATGGCGGATGCCACCACCCTGACCGAGGCCGGTTACGTGGGTGAAGATGTGGAAAACATCATCCAGAAACTGCTTCAGAAGTGCGATTACGACATACAGAAAGCCCAGCGCGGGATCGTCTATATCGATGAGATCGACAAGATCTCCCGTAAATCAGACAACCCGTCTATCACCCGTGACGTATCAGGGGAAGGTGTACAGCAGGCATTGCTGAAGCTGATCGAAGGGACCGTTGCCGCAGTGCCCCCGCAGGGTGGCCGTAAACATCCGCAGCAGGAGTTCCTGCAGGTTGATACCTCCAAGATCCTGTTCATTTGTGGCGGTGCTTTCGCCGGTCTGGATAAAGTTATCTCCCACCGTGTTGAAACCGGCTCCGGCATTGGTTTTGGCGCAACGGTGAAGGCCAAATCCGAGAAAGCGAACGAAGGCGAACTGCTGTCTCAGGTTGAACCAGAAGATCTGATCAAGTTTGGTCTGATCCCAGAATTCATTGGGCGTCTGCCGGTTGTGGCTACGCTGAATGAACTGAGTGAAGAAGCCCTGATCCAGATCCTGAAAGAGCCGAAAAACGCGCTGACCAAGCAGTATCAGGCGCTGTTTAACCTGGAAGGCGTTGAGCTGGAATTCCGTGATGAAGCGCTGGATGCGATTGCGAAGAAAGCGATGATCCGTAAAACCGGTGCCCGTGGTCTGCGTTCCATCGTTGAAGCGGCGCTGCTTGATACCATGTACGACCTGCCTTCCATGGAAGATGTCGAAAAAGTGGTTATCGACGAGTCCGTTATCGGTGGTCAAAGCAAGCCGCTGCTGATTTACGGGAAACCGGAAGCGCAGCAGGCATCTGGCGAATAATTCACCAAATCATACAAGCAGTTAATCAAAAAGGGGGGATTTTATCTCCCCTTTACTTTTTCCGTATTCATGGCGTTGAATGTGTGGGAAACATCCCCATATACTGGATTACATGTTAATGGTTGTGTGAAGCACTGTTACATGACCAGTTTACCTGGCGGACACTAAACTAAGAGAGAGCTCTATGAATCCTGAGCGTTCTGAACGCATTGAAATCCCCGTATTGCCGTTGCGCGATGTGGTGGTTTATCCGCACATGGTCATACCCTTATTTGTAGGGCGGGAAAAATCTATCCGTTGCCTCGAAGCCGCCATGGATCATGATAAAAAAATCATGTTGGTTGCGCAGAAGGAAGCTTCGACGGATGAGCCGGGTGTAAACGATCTTTTCACCGTCGGGACCGTGGCCTCTATTTTGCAGATGCTGAAGCTGCCTGACGGCACCGTTAAGGTGCTGGTAGAAGGCCTGCAGCGTGCGCGTATTACCACCCTGTCTGACAATGGCGAACATTTCTCTGCCAAGGCAGAGTACCTTGATTCGCCTCAGCTTGATGAGCGCGAGCAGGAAGTGCTGGTGCGCACCGCGATTAGCCAGTTTGAAGGCTATATCAAGCTGAACAAGAAAATTCCACCAGAAGTGCTGACGTCGCTGAACAGCATCGACGATCCCGCACGTCTGGCGGACACCATCGCAGCGCATATGCCGCTGAAGCTGGCGGACAAACAGTCCGTGCTGGAGATGTCCGACGTTAACGAACGTCTGGAATATCTGATGGCGATGATGGAGTCTGAAATCGATCTGCTGCAGGTTGAGAAGCGTATTCGCAACCGCGTGAAAAAGCAGATGGAAAAATCGCAGCGTGAGTACTATCTGAATGAGCAAATGAAAGCCATTCAGAAAGAACTCGGCGAGATGGACGACGCGCCGGACGAAAACGAAGCGCTGAAGCGTAAGATCGACGCGGCAAAAATGCCGAAAGAGGCCAAAGAGAAAGCGGAAGCTGAACTGCAGAAGCTGAAAATGATGTCTCCGATGTCGGCTGAAGCGACGGTGGTGCGTGGCTACATCGAGTGGATGGTTCAGGTGCCGTGGAATGCCCGCAGCAAGGTCAAAAAAGACCTGCGTCAGGCGCAGGAGATCCTGGATACCGACCACTACGGCCTGGAGCGTGTTAAAGACCGCATCCTTGAGTACCTTGCGGTACAAAGCCGTGTAAACAAACTGAAAGGCCCAATCCTCTGTCTGGTTGGACCGCCAGGGGTAGGTAAAACCTCTCTGGGCCAGTCCATTGCGAAAGCGACCGGACGTAAATATATCCGTATGGCGCTGGGTGGCGTACGCGACGAAGCGGAAATCCGCGGCCACCGTCGTACCTACATCGGTTCTATGCCGGGTAAATTGATCCAGAAGATGGCGAAAGTAGGGGTTAAAAACCCACTGTTCCTGCTCGATGAGATCGACAAAATGTCGTCGGATATGCGTGGCGATCCGGCCTCGGCTCTGCTGGAAGTGCTTGATCCAGAACAGAACGTGGCGTTCAGCGATCACTACCTGGAAGTGGACTACGATCTGAGCGATGTGATGTTCGTGGCGACCTCCAACTCCATGAACATTCCGGCTCCGCTGCTGGATCGTATGGAAGTGATCCGTCTGTCTGGTTATACCGAAGACGAGAAGCTGAATATTGCGAAGCAGCATCTGCTGCCGAAACAGATTGAGCGTAACGCACTGAAAGCCAACGAACTGACCGTCGAGGACAGCGCGATTATCGGCATCATTCGCTACTACACTCGCGAAGCGGGCGTGCGTAGCCTTGAGCGTGAAATCTCGAAACTGTGCCGTAAAGCGGTGAAACAGCTGCTGCTGGATAAGAGCCTGAAGCACATCACCATTAACGGCGACAATCTGCATGCCTATCTGGGCGTTCAGCGTTTCGACTATGGCCGTGCGGACAACGAAAACCGCGTGGGTCAGGTCACCGGTCTGGCATGGACGGAAGTGGGCGGCGATCTGCTGACCATCGAAACCGCCTGTGTGCCAGGTAAAGGTAAGCTGACCTACACCGGTTCTTTGGGTGAAGTCATGCAGGAGTCCATCCAGGCGGCCTTGACTGTGGTTCGCGCACGTGCGGAGAAACTGGGGATCAACCCGGATTTCTACGAAAAACGTGACATCCACGTTCACGTCCCGGAAGGGGCAACGCCGAAAGATGGCCCAAGCGCCGGTATCGCGATGTGTACCGCGCTGGTCTCCTGTCTCACAGGGAACCCGGTGCGTGCTGATGTCGCAATGACCGGTGAAATTACCCTGCGTGGTCAGGTTCTGCCAATTGGTGGGTTAAAAGAAAAACTGCTGGCGGCACATCGTGGTGGGATCAAAACCGTATTGATTCCTTACGAAAATAAACGCGATCTGGAAGAGATTCCGGACAACGTGATTGCCGATCTGCAGATCCATCCTGTTAAGCGAATTGAGGAGGTTCTTACTCTCGCATTGCAGAATGAACCCTCCGGAATGCAGGTTGTGACCGCAAAATAGTGACCTCGCGCAAAGAGCGTCAATAAAAACAAGGCTGGTAAGTCATTTCGCACTTGCCAGCCTTTTTTTGTATAGCTAATTTAGATTGCTGATTAGGTCAGCCATCAACAACGGGTGTTGTAAGGTCATGGCAGGCCTGATATAACTGCTGCGCGGTCGCGTTGTGAAGGATTCAGGCGCGATATAAATTATAAAGAGAGGAAGAGAACAGTGAATAAATCTCAACTGATTGACAAAATTGCTGCTGGTGCTGATATTTCTAAAGCTGCAGCTGGACGTGCGTTAGATGCATTAATTGCTTCTGTTACTGAATCTCTGCAGGCTGGGGACGACGTTGCACTGGTAGGCTTCGGTACTTTTGCTGTTAAAGAGCGTGCTGCCCGTACTGGCCGCAACCCTCAGACCGGTAAAGAGATCACCATTGCTGCCGCTAAAGTGCCGGGTTTCCGTGCAGGTAAAGCGCTGAAAGACGCAGTAAACTGATTGCTTTCCCGTTTCAGGGAAGCCGAAAAGTACAAGGGCGCATCATTTGATGTGCCTTTTTTATTTGTCCAGACCTGATTTGTGCGAGTTTATGCGAGTTGTGGGCTGACAATCGCCCCGTTTTCTTGTCACAATACGCCTTTACGCGCGACGGTCAGGATTTTCCGTTAGCGTCAGGTAACCAGTCACCTACAGCGGAGTGTTGTTACACCATGATGGACAGCTTACGCACGGCTGCTAACAGTCTCGTGCTCAAGATTATTTTCGGTATCATTATCGTGTCGTTCATATTGACCGGCGTGAGCAGTTACCTTATCGGCGGTGGCGCAAACTATGCCGCAAAAGTGAACGGCCAGGAAATCAGCCGCGGTCAGTTCGAGAACGCGTTTGCCGGTGAACGTAACCGTATGCAGCAACAGCTGGGCGACCAATTCTCTGAGCTGGCTGCGAACGAAGGATACATGAAAACCCTGCGCCAGCAGACGCTGAATCGCCTGATTGACGAAGCGCTCCTCGATCAATATGCCAAAAAACTGGGGCTGGGTATCAGCGATGAGCAGGTTAAAAAAGCCATCTTCTCGACTCAGGCTTTCCAGTCTAACGGCAAGTTCGACAACGCTCGCTATAACAGCATTGTGAATCAGATGGGCATGACGGCCGATCAATACGCGCAGGCGCTGCGTAACCAGCTGACGACGCAACAGCTCATCAATGCGGTGGTTGGTACTGATTTCATGCTCAAAGGTGAAACTGACGAACTGGCAGCCCTGGTGGCACAGCAGCGTGTTGTGCGTCAGGCGACCATTGATGTGAATGCGCTCGCGGCGAAGCAGCAGGTGAGCGACGCAGAGGTTAACGCCTGGTACGAGCAGAATAAAAACAGCTTTGTTGCACCTGAGCAGTTCCGCGTGAGCTATATCAAGCTGGATGCTGCTGCGTTGCAGGAAACCGCGACTGATGCAGAAATCCAGTCTTACTACGATCAGCATCAGGATCAGTTCACTCAGCCGCAGCGTAACCGCTACAGCGTGATTCAGACCAAAACCGAAGCCGATGCCAAAGCGGTGCTGGATGAGCTGAACAAAGGCGCAGATTTCGCCACCGTTGCGAAAGCAAAATCCACCGACATCATCTCTGCCAAAAATGGCGGCGATATGGGCTGGCTGGAAGCGGCGACTACGCCGGATGAGCTGAAAAATGCCGGTCTGAAAGACAAGGGCCAGCTGTCGGGTGTGATTAAATCGTCCGTTGGTTTCCTGGTTGCGCGTCTGGATGATATCGAAGCCGCTAAAACCAAACCACTGGCTGAGGTGCGTGATGATATCGCCGCCAAAGTGAAGCAGGAAAAAGCGCTCGATGCGTACTATGCCCTGCAGCAGAAAGTGAGCGATGCGGCGAGCAACGACAACGAATCTCTGGCCGGTGCAGAGCAGGCTGCTGGCGTGAAAGCGGTTGAGACCGGCTGGTTTGGCCGAGACAACCTGCCGGAAGATCTGAACTTCAAACCGGTTTCGGATGCCATCTTTAACGGTGGTCTGGTGGGCGAGAACGGTACGCCGGGCAGCAACTCCGATATCATTACCGTTGACGGTGACCGTGCGTTTGTTCTGCGCGTGAGCGAGCACAAGCCTGAAGCGGTAAAACCGCTGGCGGAAGTGAAAGATCAGGTTGTGGCGCAGGTTAAACATAGCAAAGCGGAACAGCAGGCAAAACTGGATGCTGAGAAGATCCTGGCTGACCTGAAAGCCGGTAAAGAAGACGCCCTGAAAGCGGCGGGTCTGAGCTTCGGTGACGCGAAAACGCTGAGCCGTACCGGTCAGGACCCAATCAGCCAGGCTGTGTTTGGTCTGAGCCTGCCAGCGAAAGACAAACCGAGCTTCGGGACAACAACCGACATGCAGGGGAACGTCGTTCTGCTGGCGCTGGATGAAGTGAAAGCCGGCACCATGCCAGAAGCGCAAAAGAAAGCAATGGTTCAGGGTATCACCCAGAACAATGCCCAGATTGCTTTCGAAGCGATGATGAGCAACCTGCGTAAAGAAGCCAAAATCAAGCTGGGCGATGCCATCACTCAGCAGCAATAATTACGTATCTGCTCGCAGATTTTCGTAACGCTCTGCAAACCCTGAAGGCCGCTTTCGCGGCCTTTTCCATTTCTGTAAATGCATATTTGAGCCTCCTTTGGCTGACGGCTATGGTGACATGGCTGTCAACAAACAAGGAGATAACAGCATGAAATGTGGAATCAAAGCACTGCTAATCACACTGGCTATTGCCGCCACCGGAATGAGCGCAGGCGCACTGGCGGCGGCCCCCGCAGCCAAAACGCAGTCTGTACAGAGTAAAACTGACCCCGCTGCACAGGCATCTGCTCAAACCAAAGCCGCTGAACCTGGAAAAAGCACAGAGGACGACGGTACACGCGTCAGCATTAATACGGCCTCGGCTGAAGATCTCGCCCGCGTGATGAACGGCGTAGGGCTAAAAAAAGCGCAGGCTATCGTCAGCTACCGTGAAGAGTACGGCCCGTTTAAAACGGTTGACGACCTCAGGCAGGTTCCGGGGATGGGCAGTTCACTGGTTGAGCGCAACCTCTCACACCTGACGTTGTAATTTCAGTTTTACTTGCACAGCAGCAAAAGTTTGCCAGGATAAAGAGGTCATACCAGTCTTGACCTCTTATCCTATAACAACAGTAAAGGCTATTGCGCTATGCAGACAAAAATCAAAGTACGCGGTTTTCATCTTGATGTTTACCAGCACGTGAATAACGCCCGCTATCTCGAATTTCTTGAAGAGGCGCGCTGGGATGGGCTGGAAAACAGCGAAAGCTTCCAATGGCTGACCGCGCACAACATCGCGTTCGTGGTCGTCAACATCAATATCAACTACCGTCGCCCGGCCGTGCTGGGGGATGTGCTTACAGTGACCAGCCAGGTACAACAGCTAAACGGGAAGAGCGGCGTGCTCAGTCAGGTCGTGACGCTGGATCCGGAAGGGCAGGTGGTAGCCGATGCGCTGATCACCTTCGTTTGTATCGATCTGAAAACGCAGAAAGCACTGCCGCTGGAAGGGGAGTTGCGGGAAAAGCTGGAGTTGATGATCGTGTGATTTTTTGTCTTTTATAAAAGACAAAGTGTTTTTCCAGGGATAGAATAATGGACAGGGACTATGTTGTTGAGCGTTATCGGACCCGTGACGGCAAAGTGCCGTTTGAGGAGTGGATAACCAGGATGCGTAGAAAGGATCCGGAGACCGTTTTACGGATCCTTATGCGTATTAACCGTGCAATAAAGCATAATTTTGGTGATTACAAATACCTTAGAGAAGGTGTTTGGGAGATGCGAATTGATAGTGGTCCCGGTTACAGGATCTATTTTGCCGTAGAGCATCAGAGGGTCTTGTTGTTACTCATCGGTGGTGACAAGAAGAGTCAAAAACAAGATGTTAAACAGGCGGTAGATTTCTTGAAAGATCATCTATCTAAAGGAAAAACAGATGAGCACTTCTAAACGACACTATTCAAGTTCTGTTAACCATCACGATGCGGTTGTAAAAATGCTTCGTGAGAATCCTTCCTATGCTCAACTTTACCTGCAAATAGCACTGGAAGAAATTTATGAGGATCAGGGGATCCCTGCCTATCTCATTGCACTCCGCCAGGTCATCGAATCCCGCGGCGGTATAGGTGAAATTGCTGCCAAAGCAGGTCTTTCCCGTCAGCAGCTATACCGAACCTTGTCTGATAATGGCAATCCAACGTTGACTACGCTAATGAAAGTCACGCGTGCTGCCGGTGTAAAACTGTTCGACAGCACGGTCAAATAACCCTATTTCAGCCCGGTTTTTTTCTGCATCGCGGCCATCACACCGGCTTTATCTGCCAGGTAGTGATTCAAGCCATTGGCACGCAGGTTACAGGCGGCGCACTGGCCACATCCGTCGCCCTTAATGCCGTTGTAGCAGGTCAGGGTTTCGCTGCGAACCAGATCCAGCTTGCCCCAGTAGTCCGCCAGTGCCCAGGTTTCCGCTTTATCAAGCCACATTAGCGGCGTTTCAAAGCGCGTCTCCTTGGCCATCCCCAGATTTACCGCATGATTAAGCGCTTTTACAAACTCGTCGCGGCAGTCCGGGTAACCGGAGAAGTCGGTTTCGCAAACGCCGGTGATCACCGCTTCGGCTTGCACCTGGTAGGCGTAAATGGCCGTCAGGGTCAGAAAAAGAATATTACGGCCCGGCACAAAGGTATTGGGAATACCGCTGGCGTCAGGTGTGTAATCAGGAACAGGAATACTGTCGCGGGTGAGGCTGCTGACGGCCAGTTCGTTTAACAGTGTGACGTCCAGCACCTTATGCGCGCGTGCGCCCAGTTTCAACGCCAGTTCGCGGGCAACGTCGATTTCAGCGCGATGGCGCTGGCCATAATCGAAAGTGACACAATGCACTTCATCGTACTGGTGAAGCGCCTGAACCAGGCAGGTAGTGGAATCTTGTCCTCCGCTGAACACGACGACGGCACGTTTCATAAATCATCTCGACAGTTACGGTAAAAACATTATGTTACCGTCTGACTTCGGCGACGACCAGCTTCTTCACGACCGGGGGGCTGGAAGCCAGGCTTCAGTGAAATCAAACCAGCCACGGGTATTCAGTCGTATTCCGTTTACCCCCGGTGGCGCGCTAATTTGATACTGGTAGTTAAACAGCGGCGTCAGCACCGCATTATCCATCAGCCGGGTAAAGATGGCCCTCAGGCCAGCGTGTCTTGCCTGCTCATCGGCCTGAGTCTGTACGGCATCCAGCGTGGCTTGCAGATGCGCAACTTGCGGCGCGCTTAGCAGATGCGGCCAGAGGGTATCGCACCGAAGCCACTGTTCAAGTGTGTACTCCGGCGCTTCGCCAATCAGCCTGTCTCCCATCATCATGTCCGCATCGGCAAGCTGCGGACACCCGTCCCACGTCTTCGCATCGTGAAAGATAACGGTCAGTTCGCAGCCCTGCTGCGCAAGGTACTGTTTTAGCTGGTTTGCCATGGTGTGTAACTCAACGGGCAAATGGTAGACGAGGGTTAACGCTGCCGGTAAAAGAACGTGCGTTAAATCCGGCCACCGGGGAATAGGCATGCCTGGAAGCAGCTCTTCTGTTGGGGTAATCAACCCTTCGTTCAGCGGGAGCGTATGCAGCAGCGTTGAGAGATGGATGATATTAATTAGCCGTCTAGCCTGCAGTTCACTCATCCGGTCGCTCTGTTTCAGGGTGAGATAACAGAAGCCCAGGCTGGTGCTGTTACTTACCAGCCGCAGGCTCTCCAGTTCATCAGGCTCGCCAATGGCAATCTGCACCGGATGACGACAGCTGGTCCCCAGTCCGTAATCGAATAGCGTCGGCGTGATCCAGTATTCAATCGCCTTGATCAGCGGGTGGCTAAGATGGTACTGCTCGTGGCTTTCCAGACGCACCAGCTCGGAATCAAACACGCTCAGCCTGAAAGGGCCGCTGCCCGTCATGGGCTGATCAGGGTGGGCCAGACGGCTACAGTAGGTCGCCAGACGATGGGGCAACCAGTAGTCCGGTTGATGCAGGGTAAACGTCAGGCATTGCGGGTGAGTGACCTCCATATCTAATACGCTCTGGAACAGTTTGCGCAGGGCTGGCAGCATAAGCAGGGCCTTCAGGCTCCGCTGCAACTGCGCTGTCTCAATTTTGTCGCCATTATGCCAGTGCAGGGTCGAGCGGATATAAAAATGCCAGCGCAGGCCGCCATCCGTGACTTCCCAGTGATGGGCAAGATCGCCTGTTGGTTCGCTGCTGTTACCGTTAAAGCGCGTCAGCCCGGAGAAAACCTGGCCTGCCAGGTGCTGCTCCGCCCGGCCGGGTAAAAAGCCAGGCTGTAGGGCATCCAGCGAGCGGTAATAGGGAATGCGCAGCGTCGGCGTATCGTTTTGCCACTGTCCGCCCAAAAAGGGATGCAGCAACTCCCGCAACTCTTCCGGCGCAAGCTGGGCCAGCTCCAGGGCGTTATGCTGCTGCCCATGCTTCAGCGCTTCTTCCATCATTGTATTGCGCAGTGATTCCGGGCTGACATAAAACCTGAGCTCGCCGCGCTTGCCGCGACCAGACTGCGCATGCCAGTTCAGCCAGCCAGCCTCCTGCGCCTGACGCAGCAGGGTGCGAACATGCCGCTCGCTGCAAAAACAGCGGCTGGCGAGCTCCGCAATGGTGACCTGCTGCGGTGCCCCTTCGGAGGGCTGCCACAGGCGCTGATACTGTTTGAGGCGGTTGAGCTGGCGCATAATAAACCCGGAACAATAATTCTCATCTATTCACTATTACTTCCGTATATCTCACGCAATACTGATGCACAAGTTAATCGCATCACATTTCGGGAGTTATGATGGCTCGGCTCGCTGCATTTGATATGGACGGCACGTTGTTAATGCCGGATCACCGTTTAGGGGAGAAAACCCTGAACACCCTTAAGCGCCTGCGTGAGCGTGATGTAACCCTGACGTTTGCCACTGGCCGTCATGTGCTGGAGATGCGCCATCTGCTGGGCGCATTTTCCCTGGATGCATTTCTGATTACCGGCAACGGAACACGAATTCATTCGGTCGAAGGGGAGGTGCTGCACCGTCAGGATCTCAACCCGGAAGTGGCGGATATCGTGCTGCACAGTACCTGGGATACCCAGGCCAGCGTTCATGTCTTTAACGATAACGGCTGGTTTACCGGGCGTGAAATCCCTCAACTTCTCCATGCGCATGTCTACAGCGGTTTTCGTTATCAGCTGATGGATCTGCGCCGCATACCTGCCCACGCGGTGACCAAGATCTGTTTTTGTGGCGATCACGACGATCTCTGCCGCTTACGTATTCAGTTGAATGAGGCGTTAGGCGACCGGGCCCATCTGACCTTTTCGGCGGTGGATTGTCTGGAAGTGTTGCCGGTGGGGTGTAACAAAGGTTCTGCCCTGGCGGTCCTGAGCGACCACCTGGGCTTGACGCTGCAGGAGTGTATGGCGTTTGGTGACGCCATGAACGACCGCGAGATGCTGGGCAGCGTCGGGCGCGGTTTGATTATGGGGAATGCTATGCCGCAGCTGATCTCTGCGCTTCCTCATCTGCCGGTTATCGGACACTGCCGTAATGAAGCGGTGTCCCATTTTTTAACACATTGGCTGGACAACAACACCCTCCCATATTCCCCCGAATAGTGAGACCCTTCCAGCAAGCCAGACTTCGGTCTGGCTTTTTTTTATTTCACCAGCTGTGCAATTTGCGCTTGCCACGGCGCAATATCGCCGATGTTTGCCTGCACCCACTCCGCGTTGTAATAGGTTTCCAGGTAGCGCTCCCCGCTGTCGCACAGCAGCGTGACGATAGAGCCCGTGCGGCCCTCTTCACGCATGCGTGCTGCCAGCTGCAGCGCGCCCCACATATTGGTACCGGTAGAGGCACCCACCTTGCGGCCCAGCTGCGTCTCCAGCCAGTGCGCCGTCGCGACGCTGGCGGCATCCGGTACGCGGAGCATTTCATCCACCACATCAGGAATGAACGACGGCTCAACACGCGGGCGGCCAATCCCTTCAATTTTACTGCCCACCGGACTGCGCAGGTCGGCATTGCGGCTTTGCCAGTAGTCGAGGAATACCGAGTTTTGCGGATCAACCACCATCAGTTGCGTATCGTAGCCCTGACAGCGGATATAGCGGCCAATGGTGGCCGAGGTTCCGCCCGTACCGGCGCTCATGACGATATATGACGGAACCGGATGAGGCTCATGAGTCATCTGGCGGAAAATACTGTCCGCTATATTGTTATTGCCACGCCAGTCGGTTGCACGCTCGGCGAAGGTGAACTGATCCATATAGTGGCCGTTCAGCTCACGGGCCAGCATTTCCGAGGCGGCGTAAATTTCGCAGGCGCTTTCTACAAAGTGGCAGCGTCCGCCATAAAATTCGATCTGTTCGATTTTGCGTTTCGCGGTGCAGGAGGGCATGACGGCGATAAACGGCAGGCCCAGCAGGCGGGCGAAATAGGCTTCGGAGACGGCGGTTGAACCGGATGACGATTCAATAATTGTCGTGCCTTCTTTAATCCAGCCGTTACACAAGCCATACAGGAACAGCGAACGCGCCAGACGATGCTTCAGGCTCCCCGTAGGATGGGTGCTTTCATCTTTCAGATACAGCTGAATCCCCGCAAACCCCGGCAGGGCGAGGCGGATTAAATGGGTGTCGGCCGAGCGCTGGTAGTCGGCATTGATTTCGCTGATGGCATGTTTAACCCAATTGCTATTCATCGTAATTATCCGTTTGTCATTTTGTGCCCAGCATAGCGAAAAGCACAGAAAAAATTGTTGCTATCTGGCCTTTAAAATAGAATGAAGGGAGAAAAATTTTCTCTGTGAGGTGGGTATGCTAGATAAAATTGACCGCAAGCTGCTTTCATTGCTGCAAAGTGACTGCACCCTCTCTTTGCAGGCGCTGGCAGATGCCGTTAATCTGACCACCACACCGTGCTGGAAGCGCCTCAAGAAGCTGGAAGATGACGGCATTCTGCTGGGGCGTGTCGCGTTATTAGATCCCGAAAAACTGGGGCTGGGCCTGACGGCCTTTGTCCTGATAAAAACGCAGCATCACAGCAGCGAATGGTATTGCCGCTTCGTAAACCAGGTCTCTGACATGCCGGAGGTCCTCGGCTTCTGGCGTATGGCCGGGGAGTACGATTATCTGATGCGTGTCCAGGTGGCAGACATGAAGCGCTATGATGATTTCTACAAGCGGCTGGTGAATAGCGTACCGGGCTTGTCGGACGTCACCTCAAGCTTCGCCATGGAACAGATTAAATACACCACAGCGTTACCCATTGAATAACTCCATAAAATACCTTCAGGAACAAACCGCGTGCGATTATTTGCCCAACTAAGCTGGTACTTTCGTCGGGAGTGGCAGCGCTACCTCGGCGCAGTTCTCCTGCTTATCATCATTGCCATTTTGCAGCTGATCCCGCCGAAGGTGGTGGGCTACGTCGTGGATGGCGTTACGGAACAGCATTACACCACCGCACGGGTGTTGATGTGGGTTGGCACGCTGGTGCTGACGGCCGTCATCGTCTATTTGCTGCGTTACGTCTGGCGCGTGCTGCTGTTTGGCGCGTCCTATCAGCTGGCCGTTGAGCTGCGCGAGGATTTTTACCGTCAGCTGAGTCGCCAGCACCCCGAGTTTTACCTGCGCCATCGCACCGGGGATCTCATCGCCCGCGCCACCAACGACGTCGATCGCGTGGTGTTCGCAGCCGGGGAAGGGGTGTTAACGCTGGTGGATTCGCTGGTGATGGGCTGCGCGGTTCTGATTGTGATGTCCACTCAGATCAGCTGGCAACTTACCCTGCTGGCATTGCTGCCGATGCCGCTGATGGCGCTGGCGATCAACCGTTATGGCGAACAACTGCACGAACGTTTCAAGCTGGCGCAGGCGGCGTTTTCGTCACTAAACGATCGCACGCAGGAGAGTATGACCAGCATCCGCATGATCAAAGCCTTTGGTCTGGAGGATCGGCAATCTGCCCTGTTTGCGGCCGATGCCGCAGACACCGGCGCAAAAAACATGCGTGTTGCGCGTATTGATGCGCGCTTTGATCCGACCATCTATATCGCTATTGGCATGGCCAACCTGTTGGCCGTCGGTGGCGGGAGCTGGATGGTGGTGCAGGGCACCTTGACCCTGGGGCAGTTAACCAGTTTTGCCATGTACCTGGGGCTGATGATTTGGCCGATGCTGGCGCTGGCCTGGATGTTTAACATCGTGGAGCGCGGCAGTGCCGCCTATAGCCGCATTCGCGACATGTTGTCTGAAGCGCCAGTGGTCAACGACGGTACCGAACCGGTACCGGAAGGGCGTGGGGTGATGAACGTCAACATCCGTACGTTTGTTTATCCGCAGACGGAACATCCGGTGCTGGAAAACGTCAGCTTTACGCTGCAACCGGGGCAAATGCTCGGGATCTGTGGCCCGACGGGATCCGGCAAAAGTACCGTTCTTTCGCTGCTCCAGCGTCACTTTGATGTCACGCAGGGGGATATTCGTTTCCACAATCTTCCCCTCACGACACTGCAACTTGACGACTGGCGTCGCCGACTGGCCGTGGTCAGCCAGACGCCGTTTCTCTTTTCTGACACCGTGGCGAACAACATAGCCCTTGGCTGTCCATCGGCCACGCAGGAAGAGATTGAGCATGTGGCGCGCTTAGCCAGCGTACATGACGATATTTTGCGTCTGCCTCAGGGGTATGAAACGGAGGTGGGTGAACGTGGCGTTATGCTCTCTGGCGGGCAAAAACAGCGAATTTCCATTGCCCGTGCGCTGCTGCTCAATGCTGAAATCCTGATCCTGGATGATGCGCTTTCTGCTGTGGATGGTCGAACCGAGCACCAGATCCTGCATAACCTTCGCCAGTGGAGCGACGGACGGACGGTGATCATCAGTGCCCACCGTTTGTCAGCGCTGACGGAAGCCAGTGAAATTCTGGTGTTGCAGCACGGGCACATTGCCCAGCGCGGGCAGCATGACCAGCTTGCGGAGCAACCGGGCTGGTATCGCGATATGTATCGCTATCAGCAGCTTGAAGCGGCACTCGACGATGCCCCGGAACAGGAAGAGGAGGACGCTAATGCGTAAATCAAAAACGCAGTGGCCGACGCTAAAACGCCTGCTGGCCTACGGTTCGCCATGGCGAAAACCCCTTGCTCTTGCCGTCGTGCTGCTGTGGATTGCGGCGATTGCAGAAGTGAGCGGTCCGCTGCTCATCAGTTATTTCATCGACAATATGGTTGCGAAAAGCTATTTGCCGCTGGGGCTGGTGGCGGGGTTAGGCGTGGCCTATGTGGGGCTACAGCTGGCAGCGGCTGGCCTGCACTATGCGCAGTCGCTACTCTTTAACCGGGCGGCGGTGGGTGTGGTTCAGAAGCTGCGTACCGACGTTATGGATGCTGCGCTGCGCCAGCCGCTGAGCGAGTTTGATATCCAGCCGGTCGGGCAGGTGATTTCGCGGGTGACCAACGATACCGAGGTGATCCGCGATCTGTACGTGACGGTCGTGGCGACCGTGCTGCGCAGTGCCGCGCTGATTGGCGCCATGCTGGTGGCGATGTTCAGCCTTGACTGGCGTATGGCGCTGGTGGCGATCGCGATTTTCCCGGCAGTGCTGATTGTGATGGTGATCTATCAGCGCTACAGCACGCCCATTGTACGTCGGGTGCGGACCTACCTGGCCGATATTAACGATGGCTTCAACGAAGTGATCAACGGCATGAGCGTCATCCAGCAGTTCCGCCAGCAGGCTCGCTTTGGCGAACGCATGGGCGAAGCCAGCCGTTCGCACTATATGGCGCGTATGCAGACGCTGCGCCTTGATGGTTTCCTGCTGCGTCCGCTGCTGAGCCTCTTCTCGGCGCTGGTGCTTTGTGGCCTGCTGATGCTCTTTGGCCTGAGTCCGGGCGGAACGATTGAAGTGGGGGTTCTGTATGCTTTTATCAGCTATCTGGGACGCCTGAACGAGCCGCTGATTGAACTCACAACCCAACAATCCATGTTGCAGCAGGCAGTGGTTGCCGGCGAGCGCGTCTTTGAACTGATGGACAGACCGCGTCAGACCTATGGTGAGGATACAGCACCGCTGCAAAGCGGGGCGATTACGTTTGACCATGTCTCGTTTGCCTACCGTGAAGACAGGCTGGTGTTGCAGGACATCAATCTTGATGTGCCGTCGCGCGGCTTTGTGGCGCTGGTGGGGCATACCGGCAGCGGCAAGAGTACGCTTGCCAGCCTGTTGATGGGCTACTACCCGTTAACGAAAGGCGAAATTCGTCTGGATGGACGTCCGCTGGCGTCGCTCAGCCACAGCGTATTGCGTAAAGGCGTAGCGATGGTGCAGCAAGACCCGGTCGTGCTGGCCGATACCTTTTACGCCAACGTGACCCTGGGGCGTGATTATACCGAGGAGCAGGTCTGGGCAGTGCTGGAAAAAGTGCAGCTCGCTGAGCTGGCACGCGGATTCAGCGACGGAATCAACACCCGGCTGGGCGAGCAGGGGAATAATCTTTCTGTCGGGCAAAAACAGCTTCTGGCGCTGGCGCGTGTGCTGATTGAAACGCCACAGGTGCTGATTCTGGATGAAGCGACGGCCAGCATCGACTCCGGTACTGAACAGGCTATCCAGCAGGCACTGGCCGCCGTGCGCGATCACACGACGCTGGTGGTTATCGCGCACCGTCTTTCAACGATTGTCGACGCAGATACCATTCTGGTGCTGCATCGCGGGCAGGCCGTTGAACGCGGTACGCACCGGGCGCTCCTGGAGGCGAAAGGCCGCTACTGGCAGATGTATCAGCTGCAACTGGCGGGTGAAGAGCTGGCGGCCAGCGTCCGGGAGGAAGAGTCGCTTAGCGCCTGATGCACCAAAAACAGGCAACGTGCTAACAGTCACCGCTGTTGGTGCAAAACCGAAACGCGCCATGCACTGCCATGGTGCGTTTTTTTTCACCTGTTGACCATGAATGGTCTTTTAACGCGCATTGCACCGCTTTTCCCTTCCGTTTTCATTTCTGGCACACCCCTTGCAATGTCTCCTGCGTGTTAGCTGCGGCCATTACCGAATTCTGACTGGAGGGGATCTATGAAGCTGGTTACGGTGGTAATCAAACCATTCAAACTCGAAGACGTGCGTGAAGCGTTGTCTTCAATGGGTATTCAGGGACTGACTGTCACCGAAGTGAAAGGCTTCGGTCGTCAGAAGGGTCATGCCGAGCTTTATCGCGGGGCGGAATACAGCGTTAATTTCCTGCCAAAAGTAAAAATTGATGTCGCGATTGCTGATGACCAGCTTGATGAAGTCATCGATGTGATCAGCAAAGCGGCCTATACCGGCAAAATTGGCGACGGCAAAATTTTCGTTGCCGAACTGCAGCGCGTCATTCGCATCCGTACCGGCGAATCTGACGAAGCGGCACTGTAAGTAACTCCTGGCACACAGTGATAGGGATCGAGAAAATGAAGATAGCAACAATCAAAACGGGTCTGGGTTCGCTGGCACTGCTGCCGGGCCTGGCAATGGCTGCTCCTGCGGTGGCAGACAAAGCCGATAACGCCTTTATGATGATCAGCACCGCGCTGGTGCTGTTCATGTCTATTCCGGGCATCGCGCTGTTTTACGGCGGCCTGATCCGTGGCAAAAACGTTCTCTCCATGCTGACGCAGGTTGCCGTGACGTTCGCGCTGGTTTGCGTGCTGTGGGTGGTCTACGGCTACTCTCTGGCCTTCGGTGAAGGTAACGCCTTCTTCGGCAACTTCAACTGGGCCATGTTGAAAAATATTGAACTGACCGCGGTGATGGGCAGTTTCTATCAGTACATCCACGTTGCGTTCCAGGGATCGTTCGCCTGTATCACCGTGGGGCTGATTGTGGGTGCGCTGGCTGAGCGTATTCGCTTCTCTGCCGTTCTGATCTTTGTGGTGGTCTGGCTGACGCTCTCCTATGTGCCGATTGCACACATGGTCTGGGGTGGCGGTCTGCTGGCGTCGCACGGCGCGCTGGATTTCGCAGGCGGCACCGTTGTTCACATCAACGCCGCGGTAGCGGGTCTGGTGGGTGCATACCTGATTGGCAAACGCGTGGGCTTTGGCAAAGAAGCGTTCAAACCACACAACCTGCCGATGGTCTTTACCGGTACAGCAATCCTCTATTTTGGCTGGTTCGGCTTCAACGCCGGCTCTGCGAGCGCTGCTAACGAAATCGCTGCGCTGGCCTTCGTGAATACCGTGGTGGCCACGGCGGGTGCAATCCTCTCATGGGTGTTTGGTGAGTGGGCGGTTCGCGGTAAACCTTCTCTGCTGGGCGCGTGCTCGGGTGCCATTGCCGGTCTGGTGGGGATCACCCCAGCATGTGGTTACGTCGGTGTCGGTGGTGCGCTGCTTGTCGGTCTGGTGTCAGGTCTGGCGGGTCTGTGGGGTGTGACAGCGCTGAAACGTCTTCTGCGCGTGGATGACCCTTGCGATGTCTTTGGCGTGCACGGCGTGTGCGGTATCGTCGGATGTATCATGACCGGTATCTTCGCCGCGAAATCGCTGGGCGGAGTGGGTTACGCTGAGGGCGTTGACATGGTTCACCAGGTGCTGGTACAGCTGGAAAGTATCGCCATTACCGTTGTGTGGTCTGCTGTGGTGGCCTTCATTGGCTACAAACTGGCGGACATGACTGTGGGTCTGCGCGTACCGGAAGAGCAGGAGCGTGAAGGTCTCGACGTCAACAGCCACGGCGAGAATGCGTATAACGCATAATAAACAGCAAAACGGCAATCTCGATTGCCGTTTTTAGTGTTTATTCCCTCTCCCCGTGGGAGAGGGCCAGGGTGAGGGCATCAGGCCGCACAAGGCAAAAGCAAAACGGCAATCCCTGATTGCCGTTTTTAGTGTTTATTCCCTCTCCCCGTGGGAGAGGGCCAGGGTGAGGGCATCATCACCCGCGATTACGCATCACCCCTTCCTGCACCGTAGAGGCGACCAGCACGCCGTCCTGCGTATAAAACTCTCCACGTACAAACCCGCGAGCGCTGGACGCCGAGGTGCTTTCCACGCTGTAGAGCAGCCAGTCATTCATGTTAAATGGACGATGGAACCACATCGAGTGATCGATCGTCGCAACCTGCATCCCTTTTTCAAGGAACCCCACGCCGTGCGGCTGCAGTGCAACCGGCAGGAAGTTAAAATCTGACGCATAGCCCAGCAGATACTGATGAACGCGGAAATCCTCTGGTACGGTGCCGTTGGCGCGGATCCAGACCTGGCGTTTTGGCTCGGCCGTATGGCCTTTCATCGGGTTATGGAATTCGACCGGGCGGATCTCCAGAGGTTTATCACAAAGGAACTTCTCTTTGACCTGCGGTGGCAGCAAGTGGGCCAGCGCGCGGGCGATATCGGTCTCCGATTTGAGATCGTCCGGCGACGGTGCCGCTGGCATAGCTTTCTGGTGCTCATAACCCGGTTCCGGTGCCTGGAAAGAGGCGGTCATGTAAAAGATGGGCTTGCCATTCTGAATGGCTGCCACGCGGCGCGCGCTAAAGCTGTTGCCGTCACGCAGCACTTCCACGTCGTACACAATGGGTTTTGCGCTATCGCCAGGACGCAGAAAATAGCTGTGAAAGGAGTGCACCAGACGGTCTGCCGGGACGGTCTCCTTGGCAGCGTACAGTGCCTGTCCGACGACCTGCCCGCCGAAGACCTGACGCAAGCCCAAATCTTCGCTCTGTCCGCGAAAGAGTCCTTCCTCAATTTTTTCCAGATTCAGTAATGTCAGCAGATTGTTCAGTGCCTGACTCATAGTTGTCCTCAATAAACGCCGTGGCGAAAGATAGGCAGAGTATAACGCAGAAATGAAAGTGGTCCGACGGGTAGAATTATCTGAATATCAGGGAGAATTTAGGCATTAATCAGTGATCTGTGCCACACTTGAATACGATATGTGTTTGAAACGACATCGGATGGGATCGATCCCGCTGGTGCATTGATGATAAGGAGACTTCAATGAAACTCGTGCCCATGCTAAGTGGTGTAGCTATTGCGGTGGCGTTGTCCGCCTGTGCAGGTAAGAGCGCCCAGGTGCCGGTGCCAGCAGCAGATCCAAATGGGATTAATACACTCTCACAGCAATCCATTCAGCAACCTAATGTTTCCGGTACTATCTGGATCAAACAGCGAGTCGCTTTACCACCGGATGCGGTATTAACGGTCACGCTGTCTGATGCTTCTCTGGCCGACGCGCCGTCGAAAGTAGTGGCCCAGCGTGCTGTACGTACCGAAGGTAAGCAGGCACCGTTTAGCTTCGTGCTGCCGTATAACCCGGCAGACGTACAGCCGAACGCCCGTATCCTTCTGAGCGCTGCGGTAACCATCAACGGTAAGCTGGTGTTTATTACCGATACGGTTCAGGAAGCCATTAACAACGGTGGGACGAAAATCGACCTGAACCTGGTGCCGGTGCAGCAAACCGAAGTGCCGATTGCACCACAGACGAACCAACCGTCTGTACCTACCCCACCGACTCAGCTGTAATGTGTTCCCCTCTCCTTCGGGGGAGGGGGTCAATACACCCAGCGATACTTCTGCAAATCAATCTGCCCTGACCCGGACACCTGTATCCCTTCTGAAAGTAATGCCTGTCTCTGGCGCTGCAAATCCGGCCCGGTGAGCGAGATGGCACCATGACGATTCACAACCCGATGCCAGGGTAATGTACTGCCTTCAGGGAGTCGTTTTAGCACGCCACCCACCTGACGCGCCGCGCGGGGGGAGCCGGCAAGACGTGCGACGTCACCATAGGTTGTCACGTAGCCTTCCGGAATGGAGGCCACAATTTGCCACACTCGCTGTGGAAAGGAGTCGTGTTCGTCCATCAGTACACCTGTGGGGATGAGTGAAGTGCCATGTTAAACGAAGATTGCGCCGATTGCTGTGCCTGTTTGCGCAAGAAACCACCATCCGGTTGCTGGCAGCTTGCAATTGACCGTTAGCACAGGGATAATGCGCCAGCGCGTTGGGTAACAACGCTCACAATGGGGGCTCTGTTGGTTCTCCCGCAACGCTACTCTGTTCACCAGGTCAGGTCCGGAAGGAAGCAGCCAGGGCAGACGACGTGTGTGCCGGGATGTAGCTGGCAGGGCCCCCACCCATTTGTGCTTCTGGCAACATCTCCCCGTTTTTTTACTTCCTTCCGGCATGGCTATTCCACAGAATTAACAAGGTTTTAATTCGTGGTGTAATATATATTTCATCGCGCTGAAATATTACTGTCATAAACCTGTAATAATAGACTGTCATTTTATTTCTGGGCGTCTTTTTTCTGTCATAAGTTAAAAATATATATCTGGATTACATTGTTAACATCGTGTATTAAATAAAGCACTTATTCCGAAGGGAAGTGACAATCATGGCTACTGCGGTATTAAACGTTAAGATTGACGAAGCGCTAAAAGAAAGACTTCGCCACTATGCGGAAGTGAATAACGAAAACTTAAGCGTGACCACAGAGAAGTTGCTGCTGCTGGCATTTGAAGCCGCAGACGAGGTGGGAGTATCGGAAGAGGATATTGATAATCAGCATACGGAAGAAGAGAGTGTAACGCCTTTTACTCCTAAAGAAATCAAAGCTCTACGTAAACTTCTGAAGAAGAGAAAATGAAACAACAACTATCGACCGCCAGTGACTACAAAGAAGCCTGCGATCTGTTGCGTTCAGGCTACGTGAAGCATGTCCGTCTTGGCTGGAATGTAGGAAGTGATGAGTTCTTTCGTATTGCGTCTGACTGGTGTGATACCGGCGCAAAAATAAAGAAAGACGGTGAAAGTTTTGTTATTTCACTGAAAGGTTTTCCTATTCCTCCTCAGCACTGATTCCTGAATGGTGAAAACTGCTGACTGCCGTATGACAGTCAGCAGTTTTTATTTTATGATCCACTTCAAACTTTTATATTAAACAAGACTGCGTTTTACCGACGGTGCGGTTTTATTTAATGCGAGCCAAACCGGTTTGATTCGTAGCAACGCCTGCTCAAGCTCTGTCGACTCGAGCGAGAAGGGCACGCGTAAGTAGCGGTCAAACGCACCCGATAACCCAAAGCGTGTGCCGGTTCCAAGATTAATCCCCAACATCTCTGCACGTGCGGCGAGTTGTGTCGCCAGCATGCCCGGCAGCTCGATCCAGTAGGATAGCCCGCCTTCCGCCTCCTGAAACCGCCACTGGGGAAAATGTTCGCGCAGCAGTTCACCGCAGCGGTCGCGTCGCTCCTTCAGTATTTTCCGGCGCGCAGGCAGAAATGTCTCGCTATTGTTAATAAGCCACAGCGTGGCCAGCTGTTCCAGCAGCGGCGAGCCTAAATCCAGCGTATCCCGCGTCTGGGCAAGTGTGGCAATGGTGCGCGACGAGGCGCGGATCCAGCCGAGGCGCAGCCCACCCCAGAAACTTTTTCCCGCCGAACCCAGGGTGATCACCGTAGCCTGCGAATTAAACGACGCCAGCGGCGGCGGGGGCGGTGCTTCAAACCAGAGATCGACCATCGTTTCATCGACCACCAGCGTGGTACGGGTGCGAGCGGCAATGTCGGTTATTGCCTGACGGGTGGCGATATCCATGCATCGCCCTGTTGGATTGTGAAAATCCGGCATCAGGTACGCCAGGCGCGGTGCTGTCTGCGCAAGTGTGGCGGCAAAGCCATCCGTATCCCAGCCGCTTTCCGGCAGCGACACGCCCACCGGCCGACACGATGCCCCCTGGATGGCTGCAATCGCCAGCGGATAGGTGGGATGATCGACCACGACGCGATCGCCCGGGCCGGCCATCATCCGCAGTACCAGCGCAAAACCGCTGACGGCACCATTGACCACCATCACTTCGTCTGCGCGGGTCGGCAGCCCGCGTGCGGTATAGCGAGCGGCAATGGCGTCGCGCAGAGCCGCCAGGCCGAGCTGATCGTAACCGGTCAGCGTAAGATGCTGGGTGATTGCGGTGAGCGCCCAGGTGTAAGCCTGGTGGATCTCTGGCCCGGCATTCAGGGCGGCAGTGGAGAGATCCAGCGCTGCGCTTGCCGCTGAAAGCGTCGGTATGGCACGGGTATCGGGCAGGATCACGCGTGAACCGCTGCCGTGGCGGCTCTCCAGATACCCTTCCTCTCGCAGATGGGCCAGCGCGCTGCTGATGGTCGTCCGGCTTACATCTAACGCCGTGGCCAGTTCACGTTCACCGGGCAGGCGCGTGCTCAACGCCAGCCTGCCGTCTAGGATCAGCAGGCGCAACGCGTCGGCCAGCTGTCGCCAGAGTGGGGTTCGGGACGGGGTTTGTTGCCAGTGGCCCAAAAGGCGAACCAGCGACTGACTTCCGAAACGGCGTGATGACATATGCAGTCCACTATTTGAAAACTGGACATTAATCATAGTGCCATTTTCGAACAAGATGAAAGCCTGGTTCACTGGAGAAGCTAAAATGGTACGTCGTCTGCTGCAACTGTACGTTGGTTTAGGCCTGTACGGGCTTTCAACCGCGATGTTTATTCGTTCGGATCTGGGGGTTGACCCATGGGATGTGTTTCACCTTGGGGTGGGATTACAACTGGGGATGACCATCGGTACGGTGATTATTTTGACCGGTGCCGCGGTGCTGCTGCTCTGGATCCCGCTGCGTCAGATGCCTGGGCTGGGAACGCTCAGTAACGTAGTCTGTATTGGCCTGGCGGCGGATGCCTCGATGGCCCTTATCCCCGAGCTGGATCTTCTCCCCATTCGGATTGCTCTGCTGGTTGGGGGCATTGTGCTGAACGCGATAGCAACCGGTATGTATATCGGTGCCGGGTTCGGGGCGGGCCCACGCGATGGACTGATGACCGGCATTCACGCCCGGCTGGGGTGGTCAATCCGCAGCGTTCGAACCTCAATTGAAGTGAGTGTTCTGCTGATTGGCTGCGTCCTTGGCGGAACGTTTGGCGTCGGGACGGTACTGTATGCCCTGACCATCGGCCCGCTTATCCAGCTCTGTTTGCCGTGGTTCCGTCAGAAGCCGCGTACGGATAACGTTCCTCAGCCAGAGCGGGTTGTTTAATTTTGCGAAGCGCTCACAGGTATTAATGGCCGCGCTGTGCCACAATAGACGGCTCTGTTAACACCAGGCCGGAACGCATGAAAGCCATTACCCTCTATGATGTTGCCCTCCTTGCGGGGGTGTCTTATCAAACCGTTTCCCGTGTGATTAACGACGCGGAGCATGTTTCTGCCCGGACACGGGAAAAGGTGCAGCAGGCCATGGCGGAGCTGCACTATGTTCCTAACCGTGGCGCGCAGCAGCTGGCGGGCAAGCGCATCCGTACGCTGGGACTGATCACTACCGATCTGGCGCTGCACGCGCCTTCGCAAATTGTCTCTGCGGTCAAATCCCGGGCGGTAGAAAAGGGGGCGAGCGTACTGATCTCAATGGTGGAACATCCGCAACAGTGCCAGGCCGCGCTTCAGGAGCTGCTGGCGCAGCGCGTGGAAGCCCTGCTGGTGAACGTGCCGCTTGACGATCCCCATGCCGAACAACTCAAGGCACTGGCGTCGCCCGTGCCGGTGCTGTTTCTGGATGTCTCTCCGTCGGCAGCGGTCAACAGCCTGGTGTTTAATGCTGAACAGGGCGCTCGTCTGGGCGTTGAACATTTGCTGTCGCTCGGGCATCAGCGTATTGCATTGCTGAGCGGGCCGGAAAGCTCTGTTTCCGCTCGTGCCCGTCTGGCGGCATGGAAAGCCGCGCTGGCGGAAGCTGGCCTTGAGGCGGCGGCGGTGGCCTACGGCGACTGGAGCGCAGCCTGCGGTTATGAGAAGGGGCATGCGCTGTTGTCTGCTGCAACGTTACCGGATGCCATTCTGGTGGCTAACGATCAAATGGCGCTGGGGGTGATGCGGGCCTGCGCGGAAAAAGGGGTGACGATCCCGGGCCAGATATCGATAGTGGGGTTTGACGATACCGCCGACAGCGCCTGGTTTTCACCTCCGCTTACCACCATCCGTCAGGCATTTCGCGAGGCAGGTGAACAAAGTGTGGAGTGGCTGCTGGCTCCCGCCCGCCATGAAGCCTGCTGGCAGGTTCAGTTGCCCGTCACGTTGATTAGCCGACAATCCAGTGCTCGTCGCACCCCGCAGCAGGCCGATCGTGAGGATCTTGCGCAGCAGCTCAGAAGCCTGGCCCTGCTGGCAGAGCAACTTGCTCGCCAGTAACACTTTTGTGATCTGACTCGCTACACGGCGATCCCACGCTTTACCGCGGCAGTTTGCCAGGGCATGTTGAGTAAAATTGTGAGCGCTTCTCAAAGAGGAAAACATGTCCAATACTGTCTCGCTGACTCTCAGCGCACTTCTGGCCCGTCGGGACTGGGAAAATCCCGGCGTCACCCAGTGGAACCGGCTGGCGGCGCATGCGCCATTTCATAGCTGGCGTAATGAACACGCCGCCAGAGAGGACGCGGCATCCATCAGCCGACGTTCCCTGAATGGGGAGTGGCGATTTAGCTTCTTTTCTGCACCTGAGCAGGTTCCGCAGGCATGGACAGGCGAAGATTGCCCGGATGCCGTTGCGATGCCGGTGCCGTCAAACTGGCAGATGCAGGGGTTTGATACACCTGTTTACACCAACGTCACCTATCCCATTCCCGTCAATCCGCCCTTTGTTCCGGCAGAGAATCCGGTCGGTTGTTACTCGCTCACATTTGAGGTGGAGGACGCGTGGCTCGAGGGCGGGCAAACCCGCATTATCTTTGATGGCGTGAACTCGGCGTTTCATCTCTGGTGCAACGGTCAGTGGGTGGGGTATTCCCAGGACAGCCGTCTGCCGGCCGAATTCGATCTCTCGGGCGTATTGCGTGCTGGCCAGAACCGCCTGGCCGTGATGGTTTTGCGCTGGTGCGACGGAAGCTATCTGGAAGATCAGGACATGTGGCGCATGAGCGGGATTATCCGCGATGTGTCGCTGCTGCATAAGCCGGAGACGTACATCGCGGATTATCAGGTGGTCACCGACCTCAATGCGGAGCTGGATCGCGCCGTGCTGAAGGTTGATGTCGCCCTGGCGGGCGCTCACTTTGCGGAGTGCGAGGTGGCAATAACGCTCTGGCGCAACGGTGAACGCTGTGCCAGCGCCACCCGGCAGCCAGGCTCGGCCATTGTGGATGAACGCGGCAACTGGGCCGAGCGGTTGACGGTGGCGATCCCGGTTGCGTCACCCGCCTTATGGAGTGCTGAGACCCCAGCGCTTTATCGGCTGACGATCGCGCTGCTGGACCCGCAGGGTGAGGTGCTGGAGATTGAAGCCTGTGATGTGGGCTTCCGCCGCGTTGAAATCAGCAATGGCCTGCTGAAGCTCAACGGCAAGCCACTGCTCATCCGCGGGGTCAACCGGCATGAACATCACCCGGAAAACGGCCAGGTGATGGACGAAGCGACGATGCGTCGCGATATCGAAATCATGAAGCAGCACAACTTCAACGCCGTGCGCTGCTCGCACTACCCGAACCATCCTCTGTGGTACCGGCTTTGCGATCGCTATGGCCTGTATGTGGTTGACGAGGCCAATATCGAAACCCACGGCATGGTGCCGATGAGTCGTCTCGCTGACGATCCCCGCTGGCTGCCCGCCATGAGCGAGCGCGTGACCCGCATGGTGCAACGCGATCGTAATCATCCGTCCATTATCATCTGGTCGCTGGGCAATGAGTCTGGTCATGGTGCAAACCACGACGCGCTGTATCGCTGGCTAAAAACCGCCGATCCGACGCGCCCGGTTCAATATGAAGGCGGTGGGGCGAACACGGCGGCGACCGATATCATTTGTCCGATGTATGCCCGTGTTGATCAGGATCAGCCGTTCCCGGCGGTGCCGAAATGGTCCATTAAAAAATGGATCGGGATGCCGGATGAAACCCGACCGCTGATCCTCTGCGAATACGCCCACGCAATGGGCAACAGCTTTGGTGGCTTCGCCAGATACTGGCAGGCGTTTCGTAGCCATCCGCGTCTGCAGGGAGGATTTGTCTGGGACTGGGTCGACCAGGCGCTGACGAAGAAAGATGAAAATGGCACCCCATTCTGGGCCTACGGCGGCGATTTTGGTGATACACCCAATGACCGACAGTTCTGCCTTAACGGGCTGGTATTCCCCGATCGCACGCCGCACCCGGCACTGTATGAGGCTCAGCGTGCGCAGCAGTTCTTTACCTTTACGCGGGTAAGCACTTCTCCGCTGGTGGTGGACGTGCAAAGCGATTACCTGTTCCGTCATACGGATAACGAGCTGCTCAGATGGTCGGTGACCCGTGACGGAACGGTGCTGGCTAAGGGGGAGGTTACGCTCTCCATCGCGCCTCAGGAGACTCAGCGTCTGGACATCTCGCTGCCCGCGCTGACGGCGGAGCCGGGCGAGGTCTGGCTGAATGTAGAGGTGTACCAGCTGAAGGCGACGCCGTGGTCACCGGAAAACCATCGCTGCGCGTGGGATCAATGGCCACTCCCGGCACCGTTGTTTATCGCCCCGCCCGCACCGGTGGGTGTGCCGCCGGTACTGACGCAAACCGATGAGATGCTGACCCTGACGCACCAGCAGCAGCGATGGATAGTTGACCGTACCTCAGGACACCTGACGCAGTGGCTGAACAATGGCGTTGAAACGCTGCTCTCGCCGCTGACGGATAACTTTACCCGCGCGCCGCTGGACAATGATATCGGGGTCAGCGAGGCCACGCGTATCGATCCAAATGCATGGGTGGAGCGCTGGAAGGCGGCGGGGATGTACGACATCACCCCGCGGTTGCTGCGTTGTGAAGGAGAGCAGCATGCCCGCGAGGCGGTAGTCACGACGTTGCATGCCTGGGAACATCTCGGCAAAGCGCTGTTCCTGAGCCGTAAAGTCTGGCGGGTGGACGATCAGGGTGTGCTGCACGGTGAGGTTGAGGTAGAGGTTGCGTCTGATATTCCGGAGCCTGCGCGTATTGGCCTGAGCATGCATCTTGCCCGGCCGCCGGAAGCCGTTCACTGGCTGGGGCTGGGGCCGCATGAAAACTACCCGGACAGAAAGCTGGCAGCACAGCAGGGGCGCTGGACGTTGCCGCTGCAGGCAATGCATACGCCGTACATCTTCCCGACGGAAAACGGCTTGCGGTGCGATACCCGTGAACTGGTGCTGGGGACGCATCAGTTGAACGGGCAGTTCCATTTCTCTGTGAGCCGCTACAGCCAGCAACAGCTGCGTGAGACAACCCATCACCATCTGCTGCGTGACGAGCCGGGGTATTGGCTCAATCTTGATGCGTTCCATATGGGCGTGGGTGGAGATGACTCCTGGAGCCCCAGCGTCTCGCCGGAATTCATCCTGCAAAATCGTCAGCTTCGCTATCGCTTTAGCTGGCGTCAGAACCTCAACTGACCTTCGGTGGCGGCCACGCGTTGGCCGCCTGGTTCAGGCCAGGATACCGCCTAACCCGTGCAGGATCATGTAACCCCCCACCAGGATAATCAGTGCCGCAGAGAACCACGGTGCTTTGCGAGAAAACTCGCTGAACCCCGGCCAGCGTTTTGTGGCATGTTTAAGGCTTAACGCGGCAATCGCGCCCGATGCCACCAGAGTTAACGCCAGACCAATACTGAAGCTAAATACCAGCGTGGCGCCCAGGGCAAAGTGCTTGAGCTGCAGACAGATCAGCAGGACGGTGATTGACGCCGGGCAGGGGATCAACCCGCCGGTCAGCCCAAACATCGCAATTTGCCCGGTGGTGACGTTTTGTCCGTTAAAACGACGATTGATATCCTGCGCATGGGCGCGCTGGTGGGCGTCTTGCCACTCCTCTGCAACCAGTTGATGTTCATGGTGGTGATGATCATGATGGTGGTCATGGTCATGGTCATGGTCATGGTCATGGTCATGGTCATGGTGGTGATGATGATCGTGCGGCTGATTCTCCTTCCAGGTACGCCACGCCATCCACAGCGCGATCAAAACGATCAATACCCCAGAGATAAGCTGGAACCAGGGTTCAGAGGTTTGCGCATCCCAGCCGCGACCAAACCATAATCCCGCCATGGCAATGATCCAGACCACCGCGGTATGGGAAAGCGTGGCCGCCAGCCCCAACAATACCGCCTGTTTCAGCGTGCCACGGATCGCCACAATAAAGGCTGCCATCATTGTTTTAGAGTGGCCCGGCTCAAGACCATGCAGGGCACCGAGCAGGATCGCGCTGGGAATGAATAGCCATGCGTTGCCCTGTTGCAGAAGAGAAGCAAAATCGTTCATTACAAAATCCGCTCTGGAAAAGGTGCGCAGATAGTACTCCCCCCCAGTAGTTGAATACTACCCCCCAGTAGAAAAATACTCAGGGGGAGTAGGGCGTGTTATGCTTTATCCGCCAGAAGAAGAAGGATGCAGAGATGTCACATACGGTTCGTCACAAGAAGATGTTATTGACTCGCCTGAAGAAAATTCAGGGGCAGAGCACCGCGCTGGAAAAAATGCTCAGTAACGACGAGCATGAGTGTGCTGAGGTATTACAGCAGCTGGCCGCGATCCGCGGTGCGGTGAATGGCATGATGCTGCAGGTGATCGAAGGCCATTTAACCGATCACGTCGTCAAAGAGCCTGAGGAAGATCAGCGTGAGGCCGATCTTGGCGTGGTTTTACAGGTGATCAAATCTTATCTGAAGTAGAAGGGGCGTTAAGGTTATTTTCTGCCCATGCCATAAATTCCGCTTTTGGCAGCGCCTTACTGTAGTACCAGCCTTGCCCGTATTGCACGCCGTGACGGTGCAGCCAGGCGAGCTGCCCTGCGGTTTCCACTCCCTCAGCAACCATCGCCAGCTTCAGTGATTTCGCCATTTCTATAATGTGTGGCGTTACGTTTTTGTACTCCAGCGCATCCACGAACGACTTATCAATTTTCAGCGTGTCGACGTCCAGATCCTGCAGATAGCTCAGGCTGGAATAGCCCGTGCCAAAATCATCGATGTAAATGGCGTGGCCCGAACGGCGAAAAGCGGCGATGGCCGGTGCGCTGATTTTGGGATCGGCAAAGCCGCGTTCGGTTAATTCAAGCGCTATTTGTTCCGGGCGGACTTGCCATTTATTGAGTAGCTGGCTCAGAAGCGGCGGCAGCTTGCCGGAGGTTAAATCTGCAGGCGCGAGGTTGACGGAGATATGCTGATCGGCATGGAGATGCAGCCAGTTGCCCATATCCTCGAACACTTTTTCGATCACCAGATGCGTGAGGCGCGAGATAAGCCCCGTTTGTTCCGCCAGCGGGACGAAACTGTCAGGCGACAGGCTACTCCCGTCAGGCTGAGGCCAGCGCGTTAGCGCCTCTGCGCCCACTATTTTCCCGCTACAGAGCGCCACAATAGGCTGGTAGTGAACCTCGAATTCGCGGTTATTGATGGCATCAAGCAGGCGGTTACGCGGTGACTGGATGCGACGCAATATCCGCAGAACAAACAGGGCGGCAAGCAGGCTTATCAGCATGCCAAACGGCAGCCAGAAAAGGAGCTGCCGGTGCCAGGTTTCCGCCAGCGGTTTCAGCGCAGCCCATGCAACAACGTTTATTCCCAGCTCCGGTACGGGCTTCATGACGTACATTGCACCGTTGTACTCAACACTGACCATCTCCTGATCTTTAATCATGTCGCGGATGTGCGGATCCAGTTTGCTGCTGCTGGAGAACACGAGATGTGTTGCGTTCGCTACCAGGGCGGCATCGATAGAAATATCGGCGAAGGGGATCACATCCACCAGCGAGGCGGGATCGACCAGTACAAGATAATGTCCTTGCCCCAGCACGGCCATGTTGCGGTTGAAACCGAGTTCATTTGGCCTCGTAAGCCACGCGCTATAGCCATCTTCCGTAATGCGCATGGGCGGCGGGAACGCAGTCGCTTTGCTGACCTGTTCCAGCGACGAGCACAGCGGTTTAAGGTTATCGGTGTAGATCACTTCCTGAACATAGAGCCACGAGAAGGCGATCCGGCGCATTTCCCGTAAATGCAAATGGCTACACGGAGGGCCTTTAAAGGTCTGCAGTTGCGTGAGCGCTTCCTTGGCCTGCCCAACAACCCTGTCCGTACGCAACAGCACGCGTGAGGCATAGCTGTCCAGCGCATCGACAAATTTTTCTTCCGCCTGGCGATGCGCCAGCCAGATACTGAGGCAAATCGGTATCAGCACAGAAAAGATCAGTATGCCAGTCACCAGGCTGACCAGATGTCGGGTTTTCATGCTGCCGTGTCCTTCCTCATATGCCCACTCCAGGGCACTGAGACGCTTGCCAGAGGAGAAAGTTTTTACCGCGAAATGATATAGTTATAGCACGTGAGCGTCATGGTTTTCGTTCCGCAGCAGCGAAATCAAAAAATATCGTCGGAAATGTGATGCACTCTCGGGGGTTGTTTTTACCGCAGAGCCTGGATATTATTTTGTTATGTTATAACAAAACATGAGTGATTCACGATGAAACCCAATATCCATCCAGCCTATCGCACCGTGGTGTTTCACGACACCAGTGCCAATGAATACTTTAAAGTTGGTTCAACCATCAAGACTGACCGCGAAATTGAACTCGACGGTGAAACCTATCCTTACATCACCGTCGAGGTCTCTTCAAAATCGCATCCGTTTTATACCGGCAAACAGAAAACCTTCTCGACGGATGGCAGCGCGGCGCGCTTCCGTAAACGTTTTGGCGGCTTTCTTAATGCGAAGCGGGGGTGATCATGCAGGTACTTAACTCGTTGCGGAGTGCGAAACAGCGTCACCCGGATTGCCAGATAGTCAAACGTAAGGGACGCCTGTATGTGATTTGCAAATCAAACCCGCGCTTTAAAGCGGTGCAGGGACGTAAAAAAAGACGCTAGACGCCCGTTTCACGCCAGCTTTCCAGGGATCTTTTCTGTTTGCCATCGGCAGTAAAATTGTCGGTGGCAAGCCAGCTTTCAAAGGCGCTCGCCAGCGCTGGCCACTCTTTGTCGATAATCGAAAACCAGTCCGTATCCCGGTTATGGCCTTTGGTGACCAGCGCCTGGCGAAAACGCCCCTCAAACAAAAAGCCCAGACGCAGCGCAGCCTTGCGGGAAGGCTCGTTCAGGCTGTTGCACTTCCACTCATAACGCCGGTAGCCCAGAGTATCGAACACGTATTGCATCAGCAGAAACTGCGCTTCGGTAGACATTGGCGTGCGGCTCAACAGCGGGGAAAAATGAACATGTCCCACCTCCACAACGCCATTTTTAGGGTCGATACGCATCAGGGCCAGGGTTCCCACCGGGGAGCGGGTCTGATTATCGAAGACGGTAAAGTGTATCGGGTCTGATAATTCACTCACGCTTGCCACCCATGCGGCAAATTCTCCTGCCGTGGCATCGGGTTCACGCAGAAGCCATGTCCAGCTTCGGGTATCCCCGGCGAGCGAATAAGCGGCAAACAGCGCACCGGCATGCTCCACCTGCAGCGGCTCAAGCCAGCAGTAGCGGCCCTGAAGGACCACCCGGGAAGGGTGCTGACGGGGCTGCCAGTCGATTAGCGCTTCGCCCACCGGCTGCCCAAACTGATTGAAAGTATTCATCTTCATCTCCGTGACGTTGTAAAGAGTTCCAGACTAGTGAAGAAGTGGTTCCTTAAAAAGGACCAACAGGCTATGTTTTGGTGGTACCACGAGGAGGGGCGATGAATATTCCAGGCGATGAACTGTATACCTTGCTGAATACGGCGCTGAAAAACCGCGGACAAGAGACGCTGCAGCGCACGCTTTATCTTTCATTGCGGGAGTACATATTGTCCGGCAGGTTACAGTCCGGTAGTCGCCTGTCTGGTTCCAGGACGCTGGCCGGGCACCTTTCCCTTTCCCGAAACACCGTTAATGGGGCACTGGAACAGCTCACCCTCGAAGGGTATCTGTTGCGTAGCCGCCAGGGAACGCGGGTGGCACCGCTGGCGGCCCGTCAGCTCGCGCAGGATTTACCGGCGCCCGCGGTTGCGCTTGCCGGGCGGGTTAGCGCACTGCCTGCCCCTGTACCGCGTAGCACGCCGGTTCTGGCCTTTACGCCGGGGACACCGGCCATCAACTATTTTCCCTTGCCGCTCTGGCGGCGCCTGTACGATCGCGTGTTGCGGGAGGAGGGAAGTACCCTGTTGGGCTACGGCGATCCCGCCGGGGAACCTGCTTTGCGGGCGGCCATTGCCCGCCACCTTGCGCTTTCCCGTGGGATTGACTGCGACGCCAGCCAGATTGTGATCACCGAAGGCGCACTGGAAGGTGTGAACCTCTGCACCCTGCTGTTGAGTGAGCCGGGCGATGTTGCCTGGGTGGAAGATCCCGGCTATGCCGGCGCAAAAAGCGCCTTTGTGAAAGCGGGTTTATCCATAACGGGAATACCGGTTGATGGAGAGGGCATGTGCTGGGAAGGAACAGAGGCGCCGTCCCCTTCGCTTATTTTTACTTCACCTTCACATCAGTTTCCGTACGGAAGTGTCCTCAGCGCGCGGCGGCGTCTGGCGTTACTGGATGTGGCGCGACAACATAACGCCTGGATTATCGAGGATGATTACGACAGCGAGTTTCGTTATAGCGGTGAGCCGGTACCGGCGATGCTGGGAATGATTAACCATGCGCCCGTTGTTTATCTGGGAACATTCAGCAAAACGTTATTCCCGTCGCTCAGAATGGGGTTTATGGTTTTCCCCCCGGCGCTGGCGAAAGCGGCACGCCCGGCCATCGGTTCGTTATTGCGCGGTGGGCATCGCGCCGAGCAGCGTACCCTGGCGCTGTTCATTGAAGAGGGCCACTATGCGCGCCATTTGGCAGCCATGCGTCGTCTCTATCGTAAACGCTACCGGCAGTTGCGTGAGGCTCTGAATGCGGAGCTTCATGTACCACACCGGATTCTGGCGGGGGAAGGGGGCATGCATCTGACGGTGGCGATTGACGGAATCGACGACAGGCAACTGGTGGAACAGGCCAGGGCGTATCAGCTGGCTCCGGCGGCATTGAGCGGGTATTACCTTGATACAAAACAGGGGCAGAGCGGTCTGGTATTAGGCTACGGGAACACATCCGCTTCACTGTATGCGTCGGCTATCCGACGCATACAGATACTGATCACGCAACAGCAGGGCGGGAAAGGGTAAAGACATCATAGAAAGAGAGCTGGCCTTTGGTTGAGACCATTTTTTGCAGTTTCTCTTTTTGTTCGGTTTCTACCGCAGGGGAGTGCAGAATGCTGTCGATCAGCTCCGGCGGGACAAAACGGGTGTTGTACCACTCGCCGTTATAGCAGACCCGGAAATCGAGCACGTCGATATCTTCATAACGATAGCGCGGATGCACATCAAAAAAGAAAAACGCGTTAAATACCACAAACAGCACCACAAGCAGCCAGACGGAGTCCACCAGCGTTTCGGATTTCAGCATGACAATCAGCGTTGCCAGCCAGGCGGCATACATTGCGACAAACAGGCCTGGATGTTTGCGAATAAAGCTAATGCTAAAGCGCGGGCGATTATCGCGCTTTTCGCGGATGTTGAGATCGTCGATGGTGGCGGTAAGCAGGCGCTGTATTTCGGTCATTTTTTGCCTTCATGATTGTTGAATACAGGGGATCTGCCTATTTTAGGGGAGCCATTTGACTGAAAAAAGTAACAGTTATGTGCTGAAAGACCATAACAGTTGACTCCCCACATCCTCACAGCATTTTGATAATTTTCGCCGGATTACCCCCGACGACGGCATTGGCCGGGACATCTTTTGTCACCACAGCGCCGGAGGCAATCACCACATTATCTCCCACCGTGACGCCCGGGTTAATCACCGCTCGTCCGCCGATCCAGACATTATTGCCAATGCGCACGGGTTTACCGTATTCCACTCCGCTGTTGCGTTCTTCGGCATCCAGCGGGTGGGTGGCCGTATAAATATGCACGCCTGGCGCAAGCATACAGTTATCACCAATATGAATAGGGCAGACATCGAGCATCACGCAGTCGAAGTTAGCGTAAAATTCTTTGCCCAGGAAAATGTTATAGCCATAGTCACAACGGAAAGCTGGCTCAATATAAGCCCCTTCACTTTGCCCCAGCAGTTCCGCCAGAATCTTCTGGCGTTCTGTTTTCTCATCGGGGGCGGAGTGGTTATAGCGGTGAACCAGATGGCGGGCGCGCAGTCGGTCGGCCCGTAATGTTTCATCACCAGGACGGTAATGTTCACCCGCAATCATTTTCTGTTTTTCTACGCTCATAGGATGCCTCTCTGGGTTCGATTACCGCAGGGTAATCGGGATAAGCCAGGAAGGGAACGTTCCCGAAAAGCGCGTGTGACTAAAGTCACAACATTGTTGCTAATGATCACGTTTTACACGGAGACCTGGCTTTAACACCGGGATCGTAATTCGAAAGGTATAAACAACTAAGAGAGTGGCGTAGAACCTCTACAGACACACTGCAACAATTAACGGACAAATTTCCACACAGAAGGCGGGATTTTGTCATACAGTTTATTCATGGTCAGCTCGGCAAGGCGATGGTCAGCGGCTGAATAAAATACGGTCAGTTCATTATCAGAAAGCTCGTATTTATTTTTTTCAATCACGCGTTCGAGTGTGTCAATTGACTGACAACGTCGTAAGCGCATCAAATAATCGGTTTTTGTGAGTGGTTTATCAGACATAAATTCACCTTAGTCATTGTAATAATTTTAACAGGAAAGGCTAACCGGGTTAGCTCTGCTCACGTTGACGAAACAGCGGAATAGCCGGTTTCCAGATTTACGCCATTTCTGCAAATCCTGCGCGTTAATGCCGTAGCTGCTGAACAACATAAAGGTGTCATCCAGGTATTCGTCAATTTGCTCAATCAGTTTATTATCGTCATTGTACTTAATTTTATAATTAAGTGCGAAGGTCGCGATATGCTCTATCAACTCATTCAATTGCAAATTGATGGCCGATGTTGGATCGTTCACCCAGCCATGATTACTTTCATCAAGATTGGCAAGGCAGTCATGGTACAAGGATTCGCAGAGAAATTTCAACTGCGCGATATCATGCCTTTTTGGCGAGTACTCGTCCATAGCGCATCCCCTTCTGAGTGATTTCTTACTCACCGAACATCATTGTCGGGATGGATACAACCTACTTAGCTCTACGGGTGCTGTGCTCCTGTTCACTCTAACTATAAGCCACTCTGATCAGGATTTCACCGCGCTATTACGAAAAATTACAATTAAAATCAGAGTCTGCGAGCGTTTACGCAATAGTACATCCTAAGATGAACACTTTTATCCAAATTAACGCTGGTTTTTTTTCGCTTCCTTACGTTTCATTGATTTAGCGTAAACACGCGGAAAAAGTCCGGATTCAGAATTTTCTTTGTATGGACTTGTTATTAGGAATATTCCTAATAAGTTAAGCGGCGAAATGGAATTAAAACAATCCTGAGTTCGCCCATTAAGTTTTCTGCTAATTATGATATGCCTTTTAAACATGGCATAAAATAAATAAAACGACAATAAGCGTATTTTATGATTTTTTTCAGAAATGAAAAAGGCCGCTAATGCGGCCTTTTTATCATGTGAAACCGGTATCAGTGAGGTTCTACCGAATGACTGTGTTCAATATCTTCATTCTTCCGGCTGAAGCGGCGGCGAACCACCACAAAGAACACCGGTACGAAGAAGATAGCCAGTACGGTCGCGGTGATCATACCGCCCATTACCCCGGTACCTACCGCGTTCTGTGCGCCGGAACCCGCACCAGAGCTGATAACCAGCGGCAGTACCCCGAGGATAAATGCCAGTGAGGTCATCAGAATAGGACGCAGACGCATACGAACAGCTTCAAGCGTGGCTTCGATCAGGCCTTTACCTTCTTTCTCCATCAGATCTTTGGCGAATTCGACGATAAGTATCGCGTTCTTCGCCGACAAGCCAATGGTTGTCAGCAGGCCTACCTGGAAGTACACGTCGTTGGTCAGCCCACGGAACGTTGCGGCCAGCAGCGCACCGATAACCCCCAATGGCACCACCAGCATAACGGAGAACGGAATTGACCAGCTCTCATACAGTGCCGCCAGACACAGGAACACCACAATCAGTGAAATGGCGTACAGAGCAGGGGCCTGGTTACCGGACAGACGTTCCTGATAGGACATACCGGTCCAGTCATAGCCAATACCCGCAGGCAGTTTGCTGGCTAACTCTTCCATCAGGTTCATGGCTTCACCGGTGCTTCGACCCGGCGCGGCTTGCCCCAGAATTTCCATGGATGGCAGCCCGTTATAACGTTCCAGACGCGGTGAACCGTATTCCCAGCGCGACGTCGAGAAGGCTGAGAACGGCACCATCTGGCCATCGCTGCCGCGAACGTACCAGTTGTTGATATCGTTCGGCAACATACGGTATTGCGCTTCAGACATCACGTACACTTTCTTCACACGGCCGCGGTCGATGAAGTCGTTAACGTAGCTACCGCCCCAGGCTGCGCCCAGTGTAGTATTGATGTCGCTGATGGATACACCCAGCGCCTGCGCTTTCTCCTGGTCGATGTCGATCTTGTACTGCGGCGTATCTTCCAGGCCGTTAGGACGCACGCCGACCAGCAGGTCAGGGTGTTTAGCCACTTCGCCAAACAGCTGGTTACGCGCCTGAGTCAGTTTCTCGTGGCCCAGACCGCCCTGGTCAATCAGCTGGAAGTCGAAACCGGTCGCCGTACCCAGTTCAACGATCGCTGGCAGGTTAAAGGCGAAGACCATCGCATCTTTAATCTGCGAGAAGGTGCCCATTGCACGGCCGGTGATCGCTTCAACCTTGTTCTCTTCGCCCGGACGTTCAGACCAGTCTTTCAGTGAAACGAAGGCGATACCGGTGTTCTGGCCACGACCCGCAAAGCCAAAGCCGTTAACCGCAAACACGGATTCAACGTTCGCTTTTTCTTTGGTGAGGTAGTAGTCCGTCACTTCATCCAGCACTTTCTGGGTACGTTCTTGCGATGCACCCGCCGGAAGCTGCGCCATCGTCAGGAATACGCCCTGGTCTTCATCTGGCAGGAACGAGCTTGGCAGACGAACGAACAGATAGGCCATGCCCACCACGATGATGATATAGAGCAGCAGATAACGACCGGTGCTGCGCAGAATGTTCCCTACGCTGTCGGTATAGTGGTGCGTACTCTTATCAAACATGCGGTTAAACCAGCCGAAGAACCCTTTGTGCTCGCCGTGACCACCTTTCTGAATCGGTTTCAGCATGGTTGCACACAGCGCAGGCGTCAGGATCAGCGCCACCAGCACCGACAGCGCCATCGCAGAAACGATAGTGATGGAGAACTGACGGTAAATCGCACCGGTAGAGCCCCCGAAGAAGGCCATCGGAATAAATACGGCGGACAGCACCATCGCGATACCGACGAGCGCGCCCTGGATCTGGCCCATGGATTTACGGGTTGCTTCCTTCGGCGGCAGACCTTCTTCCGCCATGACGCGCTCGACGTTTTCTACGACCACGATGGCGTCATCCACCAGCAAGCCGATGGCGAGCACCATCCCGAACATCGTCAGGGTGTTTATCGAGTAGCCAAATATTGCCAGTATGGCGAAGGTTCCGAGCAAGACGACCGGTACGGCGATGGTTGGAATCAGCGTCGCGCGGAAGTTCTGCAGGAACAGATACATCACCAGGAAGACCAGGATGATCGCTTCTACCAGGGTTTTAACCACTTCGTGAATCGAAATTTTAACGAATGGCGTGGTGTCATACGGATAAACGATCTTCAGACCTGACGGGAAGAACGGTTCCATCTTCTTCAGTTCTGCACGGATAGCCGTTGCGGTGTCCAGGGCGTTAGCACCGGTCGCCAGTTTGATACCCAGACCGGAAGCCGGTTTGCCGTTAAACTTCGCAATGATGTCGTAGTTTTCGCCACCCAACTCCACTTTTGCCACGTCACGCAGGCGAACCTGCGAACCGTCCTGATTCACTTTCAGCAGAATTTTGCTGAATTCATCGGCGGAGGTCAGACGGGTTTGCGCGATGATGGACGCGTTAAGCTGCTGGCCTTTCACCGGCGGCGTACCGCCTAACTGACCGGCTGCAACCTGGGCGTTCTGTGCTTTAATGGCGTTGATGACGTCAACCGGCGTCAGCTGGAAGTTGTTCAGTTTGTTCGGGTCCATCCAGATACGCATCGCGTACTGGGAACCAAACAGCTGAACGTCACCCACACCTGAAGTACGGCTGATGGCGTCCTTCATGTTGGCGCCCACGTAGTCGGAAATATCCTCCTGCGTCATGGTGCCGTTGGTGTTGATAACGCCAACAACCATCAGGAAGCTACTGGACGATTTCTCGACGCTCACACCCTGCTGTTGTACTTCCTGCGGCAGCAGCGGCATCGCCAGCTGCAGTTTGTTCTGCACCTGAACCTGCGCGATGTCAGCATCAGTACCAGACTCGAAGGTCAGGGTGATCTGAACCGTACCGGTGGAGTCACTGTTTGAGGACATGTACATCAGGTTATCGATACCGTTCATGTTCTGTTCGATAACCTGCGTAACGGTATCCTGCACCGTTTTCGCATCCGCCCCCGGGTAGGTTGCGGAGATCGTCACCGCCGGTGGCGCAATGGTCGGATATTGCGCAACAGGCAGCTTCAGGATCGCAAGTCCCCCGGCCAGCATGATAATAATGGCGATCACCCATGCGAATATGGGGCGATCGATAAAGAAATTAGGCATGTCTTAACGGCTCCTGTTTAAGTTAAGACTTGGTTTGTTCTGACTGGCCAGCGGCCGAAGCTTGTTGTTTATCGTCAGACTTCACTTCCTGTGCTTTAACCTGCGCGCCAGGACGAACTTTTTGCAAACCAGTAACAATCACGCGATCGCCATCTTTCAGACCGTCCGTCACCAGCCATTTATCGCCAATCGCCTGCGTAGCAGTGATATTGCGCATTTCGACTTTGTCACCAGCGCCAACAACCAGTGCGCTCGCATCGCCGCGTGGCGTACGGGTCACACCCTGCTGTGGAACCAGAAGTGCGGTTGGGTTAGTGCCTTCTTCCAGACGTGCGCGAACGAACATACCTGGCAACAGGGTGTGGTCAGGGTTCGGGAAGATCGCACGTAAGGTGATGGAACCGGTGGTCTGGTCGACCGTCACATCAGAGAATTCCAGCGTGCCCGCCTGTGGATATTTGATGCCGTCGTTAGTGACCAGCTCCACTTTGGCTTTACCGTTCTCCTGCTTCAGGGTGCCGTTTGCCAGCTCTTGTTTCAGTCGCAGGAAATCGTTGCTGGACTGCGTCACGTCAACGTAGATCGGATCAAGCTGCTGCACGGTTGCCATCGCTGTGGCCTGACCGTTTTGTACCAGCGCCCCTTCGGTCACGGAGGACTTACCAATACGACCGCTGATAGGGGAGGTCACTTTGGTATAGGCCAGGTTGATGCGCGCGGTTTCGACAGCTGCTTTTGCTGCCACAACGGCCGCGTTAGCCTGCTGTGCATCCGCCAGGGCTGTGTCGTAGTCCTGTTGGCTGATGTACTGCGTACCGAGCAGTTTTTTGTAACGATTCAACGTCAGCTGAGAGATTTTGGCCGCCGCTTCCGCTTTCGCCAGGTCGCCTTTCGCGCTTTCATACGACGCCTGATACGTTGCGGGATCAATCTGATAAAGAGACTCACCGGCTTGCACATCGCCGCCTTCGGTAAAGTTACGTTTCAGGATAATGCCGCTCACCTGAGGACGAACTTCTGCAATGCGATAAGCACTTGTGCGGCCAGGCAATTCGGTGGTGATCTGAAGAGGTTCGGATTTGAGCGTCACAACGCCAACTTCTGGCATCTGCTGCGCTCCTTGTTGAGCCTGTTTGTCGTCACATCCTGTAAGCGCTAAGCTGCCTGAGAGCATCAGAACGACCGCCAGAGGCGTTAACCCTCTGTTTTTGTTCATATGTAAACCTCGAGTGTCCGATTTCAAATTGATCAATGGTCCTGAGTCCAAAAACCCATTGCTGCGTTTATATTATCGTCATGCTATGGTACATACATTCACAAATGTATGTAAATCTGACGCCTGTAAATTCACCCACTTATGGCACGAAAAACCAAACAACAAGCGCTTGAAACCCGACAACACATTCTGGATGTGGCAATCCGCTTATTTTCTCAGCAAGGTGTTTCGTCAACCTCGCTGGCACAGATTGCTCAGGCCGCTGGCGTTACGCGGGGAGCGATTTACTGGCATTTTAAAGACAAGTCAGATCTGTTCAGTGAAATCTGGGAGCTTTCAGAGTCCAGCATTAGCGATCTCGAGAGTGAGTATCGGGCAAAATTCCCTGACGATCCACTCTCAGTATTAAGAGAAATATTAGTATATATCCTTGAAGCGACGGTAGTTGAAGAGCGCCGTCGGTTAATGATGGAAATTATTTTCCATAAATGTGAGTTTGTGGGAGAGATGGCTGTTGTGCAGCAGGCGCAGCGCAGCCTTAGCCTGGAAAGCTATGATCGCATTGAACAGAACCTGAACCAGTGCATGCAGGCTAAACTGCTACCGGCCAATCTCCTGACCCGCCGGGCGGCTATTCTGATGCGCAGCTACATTTCGGGCCTGATGGAAAACTGGCTTTTTGCCCCGCAATCCTTTGACTTAAAAGCGGAAGCCCGCAGCTACGTGGCGATTTTACTGGAAATGCTACAGCTCTGCCCGACGCTGCGCAGCGACGCGCCTTCGCTCACTGCCTGAGCCATTTCCAGGATTTATCTCAGAGGCTCACGTTCGCGCTATTCTGCTTCAGGCGAGCGTGATATTCTGCACGCCGGACTATTTTCGGTCATCTTCTGACATCACTCACGACTATGCTGCACACCAATCGCTCGCAACATCCTGTTCTTGTACTACTCTTCGCGACGCTGTTTTTCTTCGCAACGGCACCGCTTTCCTGGGCCCGCGCCGATAACGGCAATGACATTCCATCACGTGCTGATGTTCAGTCGCAGCTCGACGCCCTGAATAAACAAAAAGATCTCACGCCGCAGGACAAACTCGTTCAGCAGGATCTGACGGAAACGCTGGAATCACTGGATAAAATCGATCGCGTTAAAGCGGAAACTACCCAGCTTCGTCAGAAGGTGGCGCAGGCGCCTGAAAACATGCGTAAAGCAACGGATTCGCTAAATGCCCTGAGCGACGTGGATAACGACGACGAAACGCGCAAAACGCTGGCAACGCTGTCGCTGCGTCAGCTGGAGTCACGCGTCGCACAGCTGCTCGACGACCTGCAAACCGCACAGTCGGATCTCGCCACCTACAACAGTCAGCTTGTCTCTTTGCAGACTCAGCCCGAGCGCGTACAAAACGCAATGTACGCCGCGTCTCAGCAGCTGCAGCAAATCCGTAACCGCCTGAACGGCACCACGGTGGGTGAAGGCACGCTGCGCCCGACGCAGCAAACGCTGCTGCTGGTTCAGCAGTCGTTACTGAATGCGCAAATTGAACAGCAGCGTAAAAGCCTGGAAGGGAATACGGTGCTGCAGGACACGCTACAAAAACAGCGTGATTACGTGACCGCTAACATTAACCGTCTGGAACACCAGCTTCAGCTGTTGCAGGAGGCGGTGAACAGCAAGCGCCTGACGCTGACGGAAAAAACCGCCCAGGAGGCGGTATCGCCGGACGAAACCGCCCGCATCCAGGCCAATCCGCTGGTGAAGCAGGAGCTCGATGCGAACCATCAGCTGAGCGAGCGCCTGATTCAGGCGACCGAAAACGGTAACTCGCTGGTTCAACAGAACATTAAAGTTAAAAACTGGCTGGACCGCGCGCTCCAGGCGGAACGTAACATCAAAGAGCAAATTGCGGTGCTGAAAGGCAGCCTTCTGCTGTCACGCATTCTTTACCAGCAACAGCAGACGCTGCCCTCTGCCGACGAGCTGGAGGACATGACCAACCGCATTGCGGATTTACGTCTGGAACAGTTTGACGTCAACCAGCAGCGCGATGCCCTTTTCCAGAGCGATACCTTTGTCGCCAAAATAGAAGAGGGTCACTCCAGTGAAGTGAACCCGGAAGTGCACGACGCGCTGTTGCAGGTGGTGGATATGCGCCGCGAGCTGCTTGACCAGCTCAATAAACAGCTGGGTAACCAGCTGATGATGGCGATTAACCTGCAGATCAACCAGCAGCAGCTGGTGAGCGTTTCTAAAAGTCTGCAGGAGATTTTGACCCAGCAGATTTTCTGGGTTAACAGCAACAAACCGATGGACTGGGACTGGGTTAAATCCTTCCCCGAAACGCTGAAAACGCAGATTAAAAGCATGAAAATCACCGGGAACTGGGAGAAAGCCTGGCCCGCGGTGATGATTGCCTTCCTGGCGGGATTACCGCTGCTGCTGATTGCGGGCGTGATCCGCTGGCGTCTGGGATGGCTGAAGAACTATCAGGCGAAGCTGGCCTCAGAAGTGGGGCAACTGCGAAATGACAGCCAGTTGCATACGCCAAAAGCGATTCTGATCGATCTCATTCGCGCGCTGCCGGTGTGCCTGATCATCCTGGCGGTTGGCCTGATCCTGCTCACCATGCAGCTCAACGTCAGCGATTTGCTGTGGGCCTTCAGTAAAAAGCTGGCCCTGTTCTGGCTGGTGTTTGGTCTGTGCTGGAAGGTGCTGGAAAAAGACGGCGTGGCGGTGCGTCACTTCAATATGCCACAGCAACTGACCAGCCACTGGCGTCGTCAGATTGTCCGCATCAGCCTGGCGCTCCTGCCGCTGCACTTCTGGTCGGTGGTTTCCGAGCTTTCTCCGCTGCATCTGATGGATGACGTTCTGGGTCAGCTGGTCATTCTGCTGAACCTGCTGTTGATTGCCATCCTGATGTGGCCGATGTGCCGCGATAGCTGGCGTGATAAAGAGTCCCACAACCTGCGCCTCGCCACCGTCACGGTGTTGGCAATCATTCCGCTGGCGCTGATGGTGCTCACGGCGACGGGCTACTTCTACACCACGCTGCGTCTGTCCGGCCGCTGGATAGAAACCGTCTATCTGGTGATTGTCTGGAACCTGCTCTACCAGACCGTGCTGCGCGGCTTGAGCGTGGCGGCTCGCCGTATCGCTTATCGCCGCGCCATTGCGCGTCGTCAGCATCAGGTGAAAGAGGGCGCCGAAGGCGCGGAGCCGCAGGAAGAGCCGACCATCGCGCTGGAGCAGGTTAACCAGCAGACGCTGCGTATCACCATGCTGGTGATGATTGCCCTGTTCGCGGTGATGTTCTGGGCCATCTGGTCTGATTTGATTACCGTCTTTGCCTATCTCGACAGTATCACCCTCTGGCAGTACAGCGGGACCGAAGCAGGCGCTGCGGTGATGAAGAGCGTCACCATGGGCAGCCTGCTGTTTGCGGTGGTGTCGTCGATGGTGGCCTGGGCGCTGATTCGAAACCTGCCGGGTCTGCTGGAGGTGCTGGTGCTGTCGCGCCTGAACCTGCGTCAGGGGGCGTCCTATGCCATTACCACCATCCTCAACTACGTCATTATTATTGTCGGGGCGATGACGGTCTTCGGCTCGCTGGGCGTGTCATGGGACAAACTGCAGTGGCTGGCGGCAGCGCTCTCTGTGGGTCTCGGTTTTGGCCTGCAGGAGATTTTCGGTAACTTCGTTTCCGGCCTGATCATCCTGTTCGAACGTCCGGTGCGAATTGGCGATACGGTGACCATCGGGACCTTCTCCGGTACCGTCAGCAAGATCCGCATTCGTGCGACCACCATTACCGACTTCGATCGCAAAGAGGTGATCATCCCGAACAAAGCGTTCGTGACCGAGCGTTTGATCAACTGGTCGCTCTCTGATACGACGACGCGTGTGGTGATCCGCCTCGGCGTAGCCTACGGTTCGGATCTGGATAAGGTGAAAGAGGTATTGCTGAAGGCCGCAAAAGAGCATCCAAAGGTTATGCACGAGCCGGCGCCAGACGTCTTCTTCACCACCTTCGGGGCGAGCACGCTGGATCACGAGCTGCGTTTATACGTGCGTGAGCTTCGCGATCGCAGCTACACCGTGGATGAACTGAACCGCTCCATCGATCGTCTGTGCCGTGAAAACAATATCAATATTGCTTTCAACCAGCTTGAGGTTCACCTGCATAACGAGAAAGGTGACGAGCATACGGAAGTGAAGCGTGAGATTAAGGGTGACGATCCGACTCCCGCCTGAACTATTTTCCCTCTCCCTGTGGAAGAGGGTTAGGGTGAGGGCAACCGGCCTTCACCTTTCCCTCAAAATCCCGCCGCACAATCTCCAGTGCCTTCAGCACCGTCTCAGCCGGGATCTCATGATTCTCCAGCAGCATAATCAAATCGACGGCCAGTTTGACCTCATCGGGGGCATTTTCCAGCGACATGTGTGGCTCCTTTTAACGGGTCAGGCGTTCAATGACGCGTTCGATCTCATCCAGCGCCTGACGGCAGCGGACAAGACGTCCATCCAGCGCGTCGATTTCACGCATCAATAACTGCTGCTCTTCCAGTGTTTCACTGTTGTTCAGACGTGCTTCCCGCTCGCGCTTCATCTCAAACAGACGGCGTTCAAACTCCTGGTGCTCCAGCCGTTTGCGCTGCCATTTACCGAGGCCGGGCGACGCGCTATCCCAGGTACGCAGGGGCCAGGCTGCGATCTCCCGGTGCAGGGCGGTGATCTGACTGGTGAGATGCTCCGCAAGCCAGGCCACCTGCTCATGTTTACCGTCATTCACGGACTGTCGCAGTTCGTCGAGGTTGGTCTGCGCCTCATCAAGATAGTCTTTCATCAGCGTACTACGCGTATGAAATAACTGCCGGTCAAAGCGCGGTTTGAGCGTCGCATGCTGCATCAACGGTGACGCCTGGGTGCGCAGGGCAACGAGCTGATTTTGCAGCGTCTCTAAAAGCAGGGCTATTTTCAAGGCGCGCTCCAGTGGTAAAGTAGCCGTTCAGTTTGATAACGATTCGCATTATGCAGCGTACTATTTTAATCATCATTGGCTGGCTGGCGGTAGTGTTAGGCACCCTGGGCGTGGTTTTGCCACTTTTGCCCACGACGCCGTTTATTCTGCTGGCAGCCTGGTGTTTTGCCCGCTCATCCCCGCGTTTTCATCACTGGCTGCTGTATCGCTCGTGGTTTGGCGGCTATCTGCGCCACTGGCAGAAACACCGGGCCATGCCGCCTGGCGCAAAGCCGCGTGCGATTGCAGTCATCCTCATCACCTTCGCCATTTCATTATGGCTGGTGAAAATGATGTGGGTGCGGATCCTGCTGCTGGTTATCCTGACCTGCCTGCTTATCTTCATGTGGCGGATCCCCGTGGTTGATGAAAAGCAACAAAAGCACTGAAGCCTTATAATGGCTGTTGCAATTATTGCGCGCAGCCAGTAAATTCGACCGTTTTCGAGCACAGGCGCGCCTGGTTAAAGGTTAAACAATTGTTACCTTTACCGCCTCTTTGCGCGCTGTGAGTAACATTGTTTCATTTAGGCACAAACCGATGACCGCAACTGCACAGCAGCTTGAATATCTGAAAAACAGCATTAAAAGCATCCAGGACTATCCAAAACCTGGCATTCTTTTCCGTGATGTCACCAGCTTGCTGGAAGACCCGAAAGCGTACGCGCTCAGCATTGAACTGCTGGTAGAGCGTTATAAAAACGCCGGGATCACCAAAGTAGTAGGTACCGAAGCCCGTGGCTTCCTGTTTGGCGCACCGGTGGCGCTGGCAATGGGCGTAGGTTTTGTGCCAGTGCGTAAGCCGCGCAAACTGCCGCGTGAAACCATCGCGGAGAGCTATGAGCTGGAATACGGCACCGATCAGCTGGAAATCCACGTTGATGCCATTAAGCCTGGCGACAAAGTGCTGGTGGTGGACGATCTGCTGGCAACCGGTGGCACTATCGAAGCGACCGTGAAGCTGATTCGTCGCCTGGGTGGTGAAGTGACCGATGCGGCCTTCATCATCAATCTGTTCGATCTGGGCGGCGAACAGCGCCTGGAAAAACAGGGTATTACCAGCTACAGCCTGGTGCCTTTCCCGGGTCATTAATCCCGTTTCTCACAACCTCGCTCAATGGGTGAGGTTGTGATAGCATTCCCCTCCATTAATTCACCTTCCAGCGTTGCAGAGCCTGCCCATGAGTTATCAGGTGTTAGCCCGTAAATGGCGACCACAAACCTTTGCCGACGTTGTCGGTCAGGAACATGTGCTGACGGCCCTGGCGAACGGCTTGTCGCTAGGTCGTATCCATCACGCCTATCTCTTCTCCGGTACCCGCGGCGTCGGTAAAACCTCTATTGCCCGTTTGCTGGCAAAAGGTCTGAACTGCGAAACCGGGATCACCGCCACGCCGTGTGGCGTGTGTGACAACTGCCGTGAGATCGAGCAGGGGCGCTTTGTCGATCTGATCGAGATCGACGCCGCCTCGCGCACCAAAGTTGAAGATACCCGTGACCTGTTGGATAACGTGCAGTACGCCCCGGCGCGTGGCCGCTTCAAGGTCTATCTGATCGATGAAGTGCACATGCTGTCACGTCACAGCTTCAACGCCCTGCTGAAAACGTTGGAAGAGCCGCCTGCGCATGTGAAATTCCTGCTGGCGACCACCGATCCGCAAAAGCTGCCGGTGACGATTCTGTCGCGCTGTTTGCAGTTCCATCTGAAGGCGCTGGACGTTGAACAGATCCGTACTCAGCTGGAACACATTCTCGACGAAGAGAAGATTGTCCACGAGCCGCGCGCCCTGCAACTGCTGGCCCGTGCAGCGGACGGCAGCCTGCGCGATGCGCTCAGTCTGACGGATCAAGCCATTGCCAGCGGTGACGGTAAACTGTCGACGGAGGCGGTCAGCACCATGCTCGGCACGCTGGATGACGACCAGGCGCTGTCCCTGATTGAAGCCACGATCGCCGCGAACGGTGAGCGCGTCATGTCGCTGGTGAATGCCGCTGCAGCCCGTGGCGTCGAGTGGGAAGCCCTACTGGTCGAGATGCTTAGCCTGCTGCACCGTGTAGCGATGCTTCAGCTCTCTCCGTCAGCGATGGGGGCGGATATGGCGGCCATTGAACAGCGGATGCGTGAGCTTGCCCGTACCGTGCCGCCTGCTGACGTACAGCTTTATTACCAGACCTTGCTGATTGGCCGTAAAGAGCTGCCGTTTGCGCCGGATCCTAGAATGGGCGTTGAAATGACGCTGCTGCGTGCGCTGGCGTTCCACCCGCGTATGCCGCTGCCAGAGCCTGAAGTGCCCCGGCAGTCATTCGCCCCGACCGCTCCAACGGCAGTGATGTCCCCGCAGCAGGTGCCAGCACAGCCGGCAGCGCCGCCGCAAAATGTACCGCTGTCGGATGCCACCAGTTCGGTGCTTGCCGCCCGCAGCCAGTTGCAGCGAGCGCAGGGAGCAACCAAACCAAAAAAGAGTGAACCGGCAGCGCCAGGAAGAGCGCGGCCGGTAAACAACGCCGCGCTTGAACGACTGGCCTCGGTAACGGAGCGCGTACAGGCGCGCCCGGCACCGTCCGCGCTCGAGCAAAAAGCCCCGGTGAAAGAAGAGGCTTACCGCTGGAAGTCGACGACCATCGTCGAAGAGGTGAAGAAAGAGGTCGCCACGCCAAAAGCGCTGAAGAAAGCGCTGGAGCATGAAAAAACACCGGAGCTTTCCGCGAAGCTCGCGGAAGAGTCTATCGCGCGTGACGCCTGGGCCGCGGAGGTCAGTAAACTGCAACTGCCTAAGCTGGTCGAGCAGGTCGCGCTGAATGCCTGGAAAGAGCAGGACGGTAATCAGGTGCGTCTGCATCTGCGTCCCGGTCAACGGCACCTGAACTCCCCCGGCGCACAAAAAGCGCTGGCGGAGGCGCTGGCCACATTACAGGGTGCACCGGTTGAATTGACTATCATTGAAGATGATAATCCGGCGGTGCGAACGCCACTGGAGTGGCGCCAGGCCATTTATGAAGAGAAACTCGCGCAGGCGCGTGAGTCGATTATTGCGGATAACAACATCCAGACCCTGCGCCGGTTCTTCGACGCCGATCTGGATGAAGAGAGTATTCGCCCCATTTGATCGTGAGTCTGACTTACGGTTGTCATCGTTAAACGTGAAAGAGAGAGAAGCCTATGTTTGGTGGAAAAGGCGGTCTGGGTGGCCTGATGAAGCAGGCTCAGCAGATGCAGGAAAAAATGCAGAAGGTGCAGGAAGAGATCGCTCAGCTGGAAGTCACGGGTGAATCCGGTGCCGGTCTGGTCAAGGTGACCATCAACGGTGCGCATAACTGCCGCCGCGTTGAAATCGATCCAAGCCTGCTCGAAGACGACAAAGAGATGCTGGAAGATCTGGTTGCAGCCGCGTTCAACGATGCCGCTCGCCGTATCGACGAAACCCAGAAAGAGAAAATGGCCTCTGTATCCAGCGGTATGCAACTGCCGCCGGGCTTCAAGATGCCGTTCTGATGCAAACCAGTCCGCTGCTCACGCAGTTAATGGAAGCGTTGCGCTGCCTGCCGGGCGTAGGCCCGAAGTCGGCGCAGCGTATGGCGTTTACGCTATTGCAGCGCGACCGCAGCGGCGGGATGCGCCTGGCGCAGGCTCTGACCCGCGCCATGTCAGAAATTGGTCACTGTGCGGATTGCCGTACTTTTACCGAGCAGGACGTCTGTAATATTTGCTCGAATCCGCGTCGTCAGGAGAACGGTCAGATTTGCGTGGTGGAGAGTCCGGCGGACATCTATGCCATCGAACAAACCGGGCAGTTCTCTGGCCGCTATTTCGTGCTGATGGGGCATCTCTCCCCGCTGGACGGTATTGGCCCGGATGATATCGGTCTTGATCGCCTTGAACAGCGTCTGGAGTCCGAGACCATCAAAGAGGTGATCCTCGCCACCAACCCCACGGTGGAAGGGGAGGCAACCGCCAACTACATCGCCGAGCTGTGCGCGCAGTACGGCGTTGACGCCAGCCGTATCGCTCACGGCGTGCCGGTTGGCGGCGAGCTGGAGATGGTGGACGGCACCACGCTGTCGCACTCTCTGGCCGGACGTCACAAGATTATTTTCTGACCAAACGGAGGCGGCATTCGCAGCCTCCGCTTGAAAATTTCCCTGCTTATCCCCATCTCTCCCTCAACGTTTTACAACCCCATTAAATGGCATTGTTGAGGTCGACTTAGATGAAAGGACAAGAAACCCGTGGTTTCCAGTCAGAAGTAAAACAGCTTCTGCACCTGATGATCCATTCCCTGTATTCCAACAAAGAAATCTTCCTGCGTGAGCTGATTTCCAACGCCTCCGATGCGGCGGACAAGCTGCGTTTCCGCGCGCTGTCTAACCCGGATCTGTATGAAGGCGACGGCGAGCTGCGTGTGCGCGTCTCTTTCAATAAAGAGAACCGTACCCTGACCATCGCCGATAACGGCATCGGCATGAACCGCGACGAGGTGATCGACCACCTCGGGACTATCGCCAAATCCGGGACCAAAGCGTTCCTGGAATCAATGGGCTCTGACCAGGCGAAAGACAGCCAGCTGATCGGCCAGTTCGGTGTGGGCTTCTATTCGGCGTTTATCGTGGCGGACAAAGTGACCGTGCGTACACGTGCGGCGGGCGACAGCGCGGAAAACGGCGTGTTCTGGGAATCCAAAGGTGAAGGTGAATACACCGTTGATGACATCACCAAAGCGGATCGCGGCACCGAAATCACCCTGCACCTGCGTGAAGGCGAAGACGATTTCCTGAACGACTGGCGCGTGCGCTCCATCATCAGCAAATATTCCGACCACATTGCCCTGCCGGTTGAGATTGAAAAACAGGAAGAGAAAGACGGTGAAACCGTGGTCTCCTGGGAGAAAATCAACAAGGCGCAGGCACTGTGGACGCGCAATAAGGCTGAAATCAAGGACGACGAATACAACGAGTTCTACAAACACATCGCCCACGACTTTACCGATCCGCTGACCTGGAGCCATAACCGTGTGGAAGGTAAGCAGGAGTACACCAGCCTGCTGTATATCCCGTCGCAGGCACCGTGGGATATGTGGAACCGCGATCACAAGCACGGTCTGAAGCTTTACGTTCAGCGTGTCTTCATCATGGACGACGCCGAGCAGTTCATGCCGAACTACCTGCGCTTTGTCCGTGGCCTGATAGATTCCAACGATCTGCCGCTGAACGTCTCCCGTGAAATTCTGCAGGACAGCACCGTGACCCGCAACCTGCGTAACGCGCTGACCAAACGTACGCTGCAGATGCTGGAAAAACTGGCGAAAGACGACGCGGAAAAATACCAGACCTTCTGGAAGCAGTTTGGCCTGGTGCTGAAAGAAGGCCCGGCGGAAGACACCGCGAACGTAGAAGCGATCGCCAAACTGCTGCGCTTTGCCTCTACGCACACTGACTCCTCCGCGCAGACCGTGTCGCTGGAAGAGTACGTTTCCCGCATGAAAGAATGGCAGGAGAAGATCTACTACATCACCGCCGACAGCTACGCCGCGGCGAAGAGCAGCCCGCACCTGGAGCTGCTGCGTAAGAAAGGCATCGAAGTGCTGCTGCTTTCTGACCGCATCGACGAGTGGATGATGAACTACCTGACCGAGTTCGACGGTAAGCCATTCCAGTCTGTTGCCAAAGCCGATGAATCCATCGACAAGCTGGCGGATGAAGTGGATGAAAGCGCGAAAGAAGCCGAGAAGGCGCTGGAGCCGTTCGTCGAGCGCGTGAAAACCCTGCTGGGCGACCGTGTGAAAGAGGTGCGCTTCACCCACCGTCTGACCGATACGCCGGCGATTGTGACTACCGATGCGGACGAAATGGGTACCCAGATGGCGAAACTGTTCGCCGCGGCAGGTCAGGCGATGCCAGAAGTGAAATATATCTTCGAGCTCAACCCGGATCACCCGCTGGTGAAACGCGCGGCGGATACCCAGGACGAAACCCGCTTTGCTGAGTGGGTTGAACTGCTGCTGGATCAGTCTCTGCTGGCCGAGCGCGGCACGCTGGAAGATCCTAACCTCTTCATTAAACGTGTGAATGCGCTGCTGCTGGCGTAATTGACCACGCCTCCCCTGGTCTTCTCCCTCTCCCCGTGGGAGAGGGCCGGGGTGAGGGCACCAGCCCGCACTCCCCCAAATAATCTCCCCCCATTAACCGTTTCAGCCCTCCCGCCTTCCTTGAGCCGCATCCGTTCTGGTGGTATTGTTTAGCGCTTTTGAAAAATTGAATCGACTTTTGAGGGGATTTTCGCAATGCGTATTATTCTGCTTGGCGCTCCGGGCGCGGGTAAAGGAACTCAGGCTCAGTTCATCATGGAGAAATACGGTATTCCGCAAATCTCCACCGGTGATATGCTGCGCGCCGCTGTTAAATCTGGCTCTGAGCTGGGTAAACAAGCGAAAGACATCATGGACGCTGGCAAACTGGTGACCGACGAGCTGGTTATCGCTCTGGTCAAAGAGCGCATTGCTCAGGAAGACTGCCGTAACGGTTTCCTGCTGGACGGCTTCCCACGCACCATTCCTCAGGCTGACGCCATGAAAGAAGCGGGCATCAACGTAGACTACGTGCTGGAGTTCGACGTACCAGACGAGCTGATCGTTGACCGTATCGTTGGTCGTCGCGTGCACGCTGCTTCTGGCCGCGTTTACCACATTAAATTCAACCCACCTAAGGTTGAAGGTAAAGACGACGTAACCGGCGAAGAGCTGACCACCCGTAAAGACGATCAGGAAGAGACCGTGCGTAAGCGCCTGGTGGAATACCATCAGATGACTGCGCCGCTGATCGGCTACTACACCAAAGAAGCGCAGGCGGGTAACACCAAATACGCGAAAGTTGACGGCACCAAAGCCGTGGCTGACGTTCGTGCAGAGCTGGAAAAAATCCTCGGCTAATCGCACTGCTCTCACCCGGGGCCCCGGGTGAGAATATTTCTCATCTTACCTATTACAGCAATGGGTTCCGTTTAAACGCATTTCCGCTACAATTGACAACCATTCAAATGGTTAAGAGGCGTGAATGAGTCAGGCGAAAACCGGCATCCTGCTTGCCAATCTGGGCACCCCAGAAGCACCTACGCCAGAAGCGGTAAAACGCTATCTGCGACAATTTTTAAGCGACACGCGCGTTGTGGATACCCCAAGACTGCTGTGGTGGCCATTACTGCGTGGCGTGATTCTGCCCATTCGTTCACCGCGCGTCGCCAAACTCTATCAGTCTGTCTGGATGGAAGAGGGCTCGCCGCTGATGGTCTACAGCCGTCGTCAGGAGAAAGCGCTGGCTGCCCGCCTGCCGGATATGCCTGTCGCACTCGGCATGAGCTATGGCAAACCGTCTCTGGAAAGTGCGGTCGACGCGCTGCTGGCGCAGGGGGTTGAGCACATTGTGGTGCTGGCACTCTACCCGCAGTACTCCTGCTCGACAGTCGCTGCGGTGTGGGACGAACTGGCCCGCATTCTGGCGACCCGCCGCCGCATTCCGGGCGTGACCTTTATACGCGACTACGCCGATAACGAACTCTATATCAAAGCGCTTGCCAGCAGTGCCCGCGCGTCGTTTGAAAAACACGGCGAGCCGGATCTGCTGCTGTTGTCCTATCACGGCATTCCGCAGCGTTTCGCTAACGAAGGGGATGATTATCCGCAGCGCTGTCGCGATACCACGCGTGAGCTGGTGTCCGCGCTCGGCCTGCCGCCGGAGAAGGTGATGATGACTTTCCAGTCGCGCTTTGGTCGCGAGCCGTGGTTGACACCGTATACGGATGAAACCCTCAAAATGCTCGGCGAGAAAGGCGTGAAGCATATTCAGGTAATGTCGCCGGGCTTCTCGGCCGATTGCCTGGAAACGCTGGAGGAGATCGCGGTGCAAAACCGGGAGTTTTTCCTTGAGGCTGGCGGTGAGAAGTACGAGTACATTCCGGCACTTAATGACGCTCCGGAACATATCGACATGATGGTCTCACTGGTGACCAACAGCCGCTGATCGCACTCTGGGCCGGGTTTGTGCTACCATTCCCGGCCCATATTCTATGCACAGTTCAGACCATGAAATTTCCCGGTAAACGCAAATCCAAACACTACTTCCCTGTTGATGCCCGCGATCCGCTCCTGCAGCAAATCCAGCCTGAAAATGAAACCAGCGCGGCATGGGTCGTCGGTATCGATCAGACGCTGGTGGACATTGAAGCGAAAGTGGATGATGCGTTTGTCGCCCGTTACGGTCTGAGCGCCGGCCACTCGCTGGTAATTGAAGACGACGTTGCTGAGGCGCTCTATCAGGAGCTGGTGCGTGACAACCTGATCACCCATCAGTTTGCCGGTGGCACTATCGGCAATACCATGCACAACTACTCCGTTCTGGCAGACGACCGCTCAGTGCTGCTCGGCGTGATGTGCAGCAACATCGAAATTGGTGGCTACGCCTACCGTTATCTGTGCAATACCTCCAGCCGTACCGATCTTAACTATCTGCAGGGTGTCGACGGCCCCATTGGCCGCTGCTTTACGCTGATCGGTGAATCCGGCGAGCGTACCTTTGCCATTAGCCCTGGCCACATGAACAAGCTGCGTGCCGAGAGTATTCCCGAAGAGGTGATTGCGGGCGCGTCGGCGCTGGTGCTCACCTCCTACCTGGTGCGCTGCAAGCCGGGCGAGCCGATGCCGGAAGCCACCATGAAGGCGATTGAGTACGCGAAAAAGTACGATGTGCCGGTGGTCCTGACGCTGGGAACGAAATTTGTGATTGCCGACAACCCGGAGTGGTGGCAGGCCTTCCTGAAAGAGCATGTCTCGATTCTGGCGATGAACGAAGAAGAAGCTGAGGCTCTCACCGGCGAGAGCGATCCGCTGCTGGCCTCCGATAAAGCGCTGGACTGGGTGGATCTGGTGCTCTGCACCGCCGGACCGGTAGGGCTGTATATGGCAGGCTTCACGGAAGAAGAGAGCAAACGCAAAACCCAGCATCCGCTACTGCCTGGCGCCATCGCCGAGTTCAACCAGTATGAGTTCAGCCGTGGCATGCGTTATAAAGACTGTGTTAATCCGCTGCGGATCTACTCGCACATCGCCCCGTACATGGGCGGCCCGGAGAAGATCATGAACACCAACGGTGCGGGCGACGGTGCGCTGGCGGCGCTGCTGCATGACATCACCGCCAATGCCTACCACAAAACCAACGTGCCGAATTCCAGCAAACATAAGTTCAGCTGGCTCACCTATTCGTCGCTGGCGCAGGTGTGTAAATACGCGAACCGCGTCAGTTATCAGGTGCTGAACCAGCACTCCCCGCGCTTAACGCGTGGCCTGCCGGAAAGGGAAGACAGCCTCGAAGAGGCGTACTGGGACAGGTAAAAGAAAACCCCTCACCCTAACCCTCTCCCCACAGGGGAGAGGGAACTCAAACACCCTCGCCCCTGTGGGGAGAGGGCTGGGGTGAGGGGACCAGGCCGCACAAGCTAGCCCGTCACCTCTTCTTCAACCGGCGGCTTCGCCAGCAGCGCCAGCATCGTATTCGCAATTTCGCGCTCACCCATCACCACCTGATTCGCACCCCGTTCGGTGATGTAATCCACCTCGTCGTCGTAATGAGCGCGGGCAATGATCTCAATCGTTGGGCATTTCTCACGTGCGGTGGCCACAATCTCACCCGCTTCGTAGCCGTTTGGAATGGTCAGCAGCAGCCAGCGGGCGCAGTCCAGATGCGCCAGGTTCATAATTTCTTCGTTCGCCGCATTGCCCAGCACCGCGCGGATACCGCGCTCGCGCAGCTCATCGACGCGGGTACGCGAGGTTTCAATCACCACCAGCGGGATCCCTTGCGCCATCAGCTTCTCGCCGAGCAGGCTTCCCACGCGGCCAAAGCCGACCAGCAGGGCGTGGTTGCAAATATCCACCGGGATCTGCTTCTCTTCTTCAATGGCCTCTTCGAGCGTCTGCTCTTCAAGGGTTTCGGTTTTATCGAGATATTTTTCCAGCAGCGCGAACAGCACCGGGTTCAGCATAATCGAGAGGATCGCTCCCGCCAGCACCAGGTTCTGCCCGGCCTGCGGCAGCAGGTTCAGCGCCATCCCCAGACCCGCCAGAATAAAGGCGAACTCACCAATCTGTGCCAGGCTTGCGGCGATGGTAAGAGCGGTACGCGGCGAGTGGCCGAACATTCGCACCAGGAAAAAGGCGGCGACCGACTTACCAAAGATGATAATCGCCAGCGTCCCCAGTACGGCCAGCGGCTGCTGAACCAGAATCATCGGATCAAACAGCATCCCGACGGAGACAAAGAACAGCACCGCGAAGGCATCACGCAGGGGGAGGGTGTCGTGCGCCGCTCGGTGGCTCAGTTCGGATTCGTTCAGCACCATCCCGGCGAAGAACGCGCCAAGGGCAAAGGAGACGTCAAAGAGCTCCACCGCACCAAAGGCAATCCCCAGCGCCAGCGCAAGGACGGAAAGGGTGAACAGTTCACGCGAGCCGGTGGCCGCGCTGCGCGACATGATCCACGGCACCAGACGGCGGCCTACCAGCATCATGATGGCGATAAACGCCACCACTTTTCCGATGGTGATGCTCATATCCAGCGCCAGTGAGGCAAAGCCGAGGGTGTCTTTTTCCATCATTCCGGCGACGGCAGGGAGCAGAACCAGCGTCAGCACCATTACCAGATCTTCAACAATCAGCCAGCCGATTGCGATTTGTCCGCGCTGGCTGTCTATCAACTGCCTCTCTTCAAGCGCGCGCAGCAGCACCACGGTACTGGCGGTTGAGAGACACAGCCCAAATACGATGCCGGTCATTAACGACCAGCCCAGTACGGCCGAAAGCGCCATGCCCAGCAGCGTTGCCACCCCTATCTGGGCGATCGCTCCCGGTATGGCGATCGACTTTACCGCCATCAGGTCCTTCAGGGAAAAATGCAGCCCCACGCCAAACATCAGCAGAATCACGCCCAGTTCCGCCAGTTCAGGTGCCAGTTTGGTATCCGCAACGAAGCCAGGCGTAAACGGTCCCGCCAGTACCCCGGCTAACAGATAGCCCACAAGAGGGGAAATACGCAGTTTATTGGCAATCATGCCGAGAATAAAAGCGAGCACAAGTCCACCAACAATGGTGGTGATAAGCGGTGTGGCGTGGTGCATTCCGTCTCCTTTCGTTGTGGGTGTTCCATTTTGGTGAAAACCAAAAACCGAGTAATAGTTTATGACAATTTTTACCCTTGTGTTTATGAATAATTGTTGAAGTTTGAATAAAACGGCAATATGCCTCAGAAAAGGCAGGTTTTGGTAAATTCAGAGAAGGGATGAACAGGAAAGCCTTATGCCATGAGGGCATCAGGCTGCCAAAGTTACACTTTGGCAGCCATGAAATTACGCTTTATGACGATTATCAGGCAGGAATATGGTCAACATCCCCAGAAGTGGCAGGAAAGCGCAGATTTTATAAACCAGGAAGATACTGGTGTGGTCGGCAACCATGCCTAACACGGCTGCACCAAGGCCGCCCATGCCAAAGGCGAAACCAAAGAAGAGCCCGGAAACCATACCAATGCGCCCCGGTAACAACTCCTGCGCATATACCAGGATAGCCGAGAACGCCGAAGCCAGAATAAAACCAATAATCACCGTTAAAATGCCCGTCCATTCAAGGCTGGCGTAAGGCAAAATAAGGGTAAAAGGGGCAACGCCAAGGATAGAGCCCCAAATAACATATTTACGGCCAATTTTATCCCCGACTGGCCCGCCAATCACCGTCCCTGCTGCGACGGCAAACAGGAAAGCAAACAGATGGAACTGCGCGTTTTGTACCGATAATCCGAATTTTTGCATCAGGTAAAAGGTGTAATAGCTGCTGATGCTCGCCATATAGAAATATTTCGAGAAAATCAGCACCAGCAGCACGGACACGGCCAGGATCACCTTATTGCGTGGAAGGGGATTGATAACCTTCACTTTTGGTTTGCCTTTGTTTACGCGGTGCTGTGCGGCATACCAGCGGCTGATCTGGGCGAGCACAACGATCGCCAGCAGGGCGGCCAGCACAAACCAGGCGACGTTACCCTTGCCGTAGGGGGCGATGATCACTGCCGCCAGCAGTGGGCCGAGGGAACTGCCAAAATTACCGCCCACCTGGAAGAGTGATTGCGCCAGCCCGTGGCGCCCGCCGGAGGCCATACGTGCCACGCGGGAGGACTCCGGATGGAAGACCGACGAGCCGGTTCCCACCAGTGCGGCGGCAAGCAGCACCGCTTCAAAACTTCCCGCCATAGCCAGCAGCACCAGCCCGCTCAGGGTGAAGCACATGCCAATCGGCAGCGACCACGGCATCGGATATTTATCCGTCCAGTAACCGACGATAGGTTGCAGTAGCGAAGAGGCCAGCTGGAAGGTCAGGGTGATCATCCCGATCTGCACGAAGGTTAATGAAAACTCGGATTGCAGCAGCGGGTAAATCGCCAGGATCAGCGACTGGATCATGTCGTTGAGCAGATGGGAGAGGCTAATAGCGCCTAAGACTTTAAATGAGGTGCGCGAGGGTGGCGGCGACGCCGGCGCGCCCGAAACGGGCTGGGTTGATTCACTGATTGCCATAAATACCACGTCGTTAGTGATGAAAAATGCAGGGGGTAATTATTATCCAACTAACATACCTGCCAGCGACATTTGAAGAAAGTCGCAATTATGAAAACTTATTTGTCTATTCTTGTTACTCACTGTAATTTTTGCGTTTGTCTATTGGTCAGGGAGAGAGAAGATGAAGTTAATGAAGCATGGCGTCGCGTTGGCGCTGCTCGCCGCCTGGGGTCTGGCAAGCCTGCCCGCACAAGCGTATGAAAAAGACAAAACGTATAAAATTACGATCCTGCATACCAACGATCACCACGGCCATTTCTGGCGCAGCGAGTACGGCGAATATGGTCTCTCCGCGCAAAAAACGCTGGTGGATGGCATTCGTAAAGAGGTTGCCGCCGAAGGGGGCAGCGTGCTGCTGTTATCGGGGGGCGATATCAATACCGGCGTGCCGGAGTCCGATTTACAGGATGCTGAGCCTGATTTTCGCGGTATGAATTTAATCGGTTACGATGCGATGGCCGTCGGAAACCATGAGTTTGATAACCCGCTGAGCGTGCTGCGCCAGCAGGAAAAATGGTCCAAATTCCCGTTCCTCTCCGCCAATATCTATCAGAAAAGCACCGGTGAACGCCTGTTTAAACCGTGGGCGCTGTTTAAGCGTCAGGATCTGAAAATCGCGGTGATTGGCCTCACCACGGACGATACGGCAAAAATTGGCAACCCGGAGTTCTTTACCGATATCGAATTCCGTAAACCGGCAGACGAAGCGAAGCTGGTGATTCAGGAGTTGCAGCAAAATGAAAAACCGGACGTGATCATCGCCACCACCCATATGGGACATTACGACAACGGCGAGCATGGTTCTAACGCACCGGGCGACGTTGAAATGGCGCGCAGCCTCCCTGCGGGCTCGCTGGCAATGATTGTGGGTGGTCACTCACAAGATCCGGTGTGCATGGCCTCGGAGAATAAAAAGCAGGTGGATTATGTTCCCGGCACGCCGTGTGCACCAGACCGTCAGAACGGGATCTGGATTGTGCAGGCGCACGAGTGGGGTAAATACGTTGGCCGTGCCGACTTTGAGTTCCGTAACGGCGAGATGAAACTGGTGCATTATCAGCTCATCCCGGTCAACCTGAAGAAAAAAGTGACCTACCCGGACGGGAAAAGTGAGCGCGTGCTCTACACCCCGGAGATCCCCGAGAACCCACAGATGCTCTCCCTGTTAACCCCGTTCCAGAATAAAGGCAAAGCGCAGCTGGACGTGAAAATCGGTACGCTGAACGGGCGTCTGGAAGGGGACCGCAGCAAAGTCCGTTTCGTACAGACCAATATGGGTCACCTGGTGCTGGCGGCACAAATCGCGCGCACCGGCGCTGATTTTGGTGTGATGAGCGGCGGCGGGATCCGTGATTCCATCGAAGGCGGGAATATCACCTATAAAGATGTGCTGAAGGTGCAGCCGTTTGGCAACGTGGTGGTTTATGCCGATATGAGCGGGAAAGAGGTGATTGAGTACCTTACCGCCGTGGCGCAGATGAAGCCGGACTCCGGCGCTTATCCGCAGTTCGCTAACGTCAGCTTTGTGGCCAAAGGCGGCAAGCTCAACGATCTCAAAATCAAGGGTGAGCCGGTTGATCCCGCGAAAACCTACCGTCTGGCAACCTTAAGCTTTAACGCCACCGGCGGCGACGGTTATCCGCACATCGATAATAAACCGGGCTATGTGAATACCGGCTTTATTGATGCCGAGGTTCTGAAGCAGTTTATCGAGCAGAATTCACCGATCGACGTGAATGCGTATGAGCCGAAAGGCGAGGTGAGCTGGCAGTAACGTTGTGCGGCCTGATGCCCTCACCCCAACCCTCTCCCATCGGGAGAGGGCGCGAACACAAAAAACGGTAACGTCTGTTACCGTTTTGCTTTTACCTCGCAGCCGCCACCCGGCTTTTTCTTTTAATCCCTGCGCGCAATATCCGCAAACTTCGCATCCAGCATTTTGGCCAGATCGCCTGCGGCCAGTTCGATATCCAGCCCGCGCTTGCCGCCGGAAATATAGATGGTTTCAAATTCCTGCGAAGGGGCGTCAATCAGCGTTGGCAGGCGTTTTTTCTGCCCGAGCGGGCTGATCCCGCCCACCAGATAACCCGTGGTGCGTTGCGCAACCATTGGGTCTGCCATATCTACCTTTTTCGCTCCCAGCGCTTTGGCCACTTTCTTCAGATCCAGTTGCCCAGCCACGGGCGTGACCGCGACAGCGAGATGCTTCATATCGCCATTCACGGCCACCAGCAGCGTTTTATAGACCTGGTCGGCGTTCAGCCCCAGTTTGCGCACCACTTCATCACCAAAATTGGTTTCGTTCGGATCGTGATCGTAAGTGTGGATCCGGAAAGAAATTTTGTTTTTTTCGAGTAATTTAACGGCGGGAGTCATAGCTATCCTTCTTACGACAGACAATTCATGCTGACAGCATACGCCTGACGTTTGTCTAAAAAATAGCACCATCTTGCGCAATAGTATTGGCAGTGATGGTCACTTTGAGCGACAATCGGCTCAACCGAAGGTCTCCTTCGGCATAATAAAAACGATGAAATTCCTCTTTGACGGGCCAATAGAAATATTGGCCATTTTTTTATTTCAGCAGCGACGGCAAATTCCCTTCTCCGTACAAATGTAATGCCCCCACCGCAACCACGTAATGCCCCGCAGGTAACGCATGCAGCGTCTGCCGCCATGCCGCATTGCGTGCGTTCATCAGCACATCATACAGCGATTCACTGAACGTCGACGGCAGCGTTAATTTCCCCTCAGCAGGCGGGGCATCCAGCCACCAGCCAATCATGGTTTGCAGCAGACGGGCGTTGGTATGCCAGTGCGTCAGCGTATCATCAAGAAGAATGAGACCGTCATCAGGCAACTGGCGAAGGAGGGCAATCTGGCTATCGGTACCTTCCAGCTCAATGATCGGCAGACGGCGTGCCCGGGCCGCATTCAGCAGCTGGTAATCAATACCGTAATCACCGCGCAGACCCAGACGCTGCGCCTGCGTCGCCTGTAATATCATGGCAATCTGCCAGAGCGGCAGGGTGTCCAGCATCGAGAGCGAAACGCCGGTTTCATCCGCCACGCGCGTCAGTTCGGCGAGCTGAGCCTCGTCCAGACGGTCGGCCAGAGTGAGATCGCTCTCCAGCCCGGCAAAGGGAGACTCGTGGCCTGAAATATCCGCCTCAACCACCAGCGCATCGGCCTGCTTCAGGAGGGATAACAGACCAGAGGGCAGCGGGGACATATCCTGCGTGCCCATATGTATGCTGCCCACCAGGTGCAGATGCTGACCGCCGGGGAGCGAAATATCCATTCCGGGCCAGGTATAACGGCGGGGGAAGAGGGCGCGAAACGATGTTTTTATACGGCGAAACAGACTCATACGCGCTCCATAAACGGAAAGGTTCATGCTAACGCGTGGGGAAGGGCGGCGCAACAGGTGAACGTCGGCACATTTCGTAAGCCTGATAAGCGCAGCGCCATCAGGCAAAAAAGCCGGGTGGCGCTGCGCTTCCCCGGCCTACAATGTATTACGCTTTCGGTTTAAAGCGCAGCAGACGGTTGGCGTTACTCACCACGGTAATGGAGGAGAGCGCCATCGCTGCACCTGCGACCACCGGGTTAAGCAGCGTACCGGTCAGGGGCCACAGAATGCCGGCAGCAATCGGGATACCGAGCGAGTTATAGATAAACGCACCCAGCAGGTTCTGCTTCATGTTGCGCAACGTGGCTTTCGAAATCGCCAGCGCATCGGCAACACCCATCAGGCTGTGTCGCATCAGTGTGATAGCTGCCGTCTCAATGGCAACGTCGCTCCCGCTTCCCATGGCAATCCCCACCTCTGCCTGTGCCAGCGCCGGCGCATCGTTAATACCGTCGCCAACCATCGCGACCTGGCGCCCCTGTTGTTGCAGCGTTTTAATGGCGTCGGCTTTGCCGTCCGGCAGGACACCGGCAATGACTTCATCGATCCCCGCCTCTCTGGCGATGGCGTTGGCCGTGGTTGGGTTATCCCCGGTTAACATCACCAGGCGGTAGCCCGCGCGGTGCAGTCGTTGTAAGGCATCCACACTGTCCTGACGTAACGGATCGCGCACGGCCAGCAGGGCCGCAATATGACCGTCCACCGCAAGCAGGACAGGGGTTGCGCCCTGTGATGCCTGGGCATTCAGTTCACTTTCCAGCGCTGAAGTTGCTATGCCGTTTTCATTCATCAGGGCCTGGTTACCCAGCAGCAGTGTGTGCCCTTCGGCCTCACCGCTGACGCCTAATCCGCGCAGGGTGCGGAAGTTGTTCACCTGCGGCAGGCTGGCCTCACCGGCTTTCTCAATGATGGCTCGCGCCAGCGGGTGGCTGGAGCCTTGTTCCAGGGCCGCGGCGAGACGCAGCGCGTCAGCCTCCGCGAAGCCTGAGGTATGCACGGATACAACCTGCGGTTTACCTTCGGTCAGGGTACCGGTTTTATCAAAGACCAGCGTGTCGAGAGTGCTGGCGCGTTGCAGGGCGTCGGCATCACGCACCAGCACGCCAAACTCGGCGGCGCGACCCACACCGGAGATAATCGACATCGGCGTCGCAAGGCCGAGCGCGCAAGGACAGGCGATAATCAGTACCGTGGTGGCGATCACCAGGGTATAGACAATTTGCGGCGCCGGGCCGAAGAAATACCAGATAGCCGCGCTCAGCAGCGCGATGCCCACTACTACCGGCACAAAAATGGCGGAGATTTTATCGGCCAGCTGACCTATTTCAGGCTTACTGCTCTGTGCCTGGCGCACCATGCGGATAATACGGGACAGCGTGGTGTGGCTTCCCACCGCACTGGCGGTGAACAGCACGCTGCCGTCCTGCACCACCGTACCGGCATGCACGCCATCACCCTGTGATTTCTGCTGCGGAATGGGTTCCCCGGTGAGCATCGCTTCGTCAAACCAGGCTTCACCCTGCGTGATGTCTCCGTCCACGGGAACACGGTCACCGGTGGTCAGACGCAGCGTCATACCGGGCTGAACCTCGGCCAGCGGAACGCTTTTTTCTCCGTCGTCAGTGACCACGCGGGCGGTCGGGGGGGTTAAATCCAGCAGCCGCTCCAGCGCCTTTGAGGAGCGCTGACGGGCACGCGCTTCCAGCATATGGCCCAGGTTAATCAGGCCGATGATCATCGCGCTCGCTTCATAATAGAGATGGCGGGCTTCCATCGGGAACCACTGTGGCCAGACGTTCACGCTCATGGAGTAGAGCCATGCCGCACCCGTGCCGAGGGCCACCAGCGTATCCATGGTTGCGGTGCGGTTTTTCAGGCTCTTCCAGGCGCTGGAGTAGAAATGACCGCCTGCAAATACCATTACACCAAGCGTAATAATACCAATGACCAGCCACAGCGTGCGGTTATCGTCGGTGACCATCATGTTGTCACCGATCATGCCCCACACCATCACCGGGATCCCGACCAGCAGCGCAACAATGGCCTGCCAGCGGAAGCGTTTCATGGTGGCGATGGCCGTTTCCTGCTGGCGTTCGCGGCGTTTGGCATCATCTTCGATGGCCTCTGCGCCATAGCCCGCTTTTTCAACGGCCTGCACTAATTCTGCGGCGGAGGCACTGCCCATGACCAGCGCAGTACGCTCCGCAAGATTGACCCGTGCCTGCGCGACTCCGGGTACCGCCTGCAAGGCATTTTGCACCCGGGAGACGCAGCTGGCGCAGCTCATGCCGTTGATCAGCAGCTGTTGGCTGTCATCGATATCATCAGCTGCCGGAAGCTCAGGAGTGGCCGCTGTCAGTGCTTCCGACGGGGATGATGACTCTGCCAGCGGTTTAGCCTTTGGGTGGCTCAGCTCCGCCCCATAACCTGCCTGTTTGATGGTATCAATCAGCGCTTGCGCACTGGCGCTGCCGGTGACGGCGGCGTGATCGATAGTGACGTCAGCGCTTTCGACATCAGGACGCTGTTCCAGACTTTCTTTTACGCGTTTGACACAGTGGCCGCAGGAGAGGCCGTCCAGTGTCAGGTCAATTGTGTGAGACATAACAAAACTCCCGTATAATGAACTGGTCAGTTGTTGACCGGAGTAACGCTTTTCGCTAACTGTTATGAAGGTTAAACCTTCCATCAAGGGGAAGGTCAAGGGGGAAATGTGAATATCAGCGATGTTGCGAAAAAAACCGGATTGACCAGCAAAGCAATCCGCTTTTATGAAGAGAAGGGGCTGGTGACGCCGCCGCTGCGCAGCGAAAACGGCTACCGTAGCTACACGCAACTGCATCTGGACGAGCTGACCTTACTGCGTCAGGCGCGTCAGGTGGGTTTTAACCTTGAAGAGTGCGGTGAGCTGGTGAATCTGTTCAACGATCCAAAACGCCACAGCGCAGATGTAAAAAAACGGACGCTGGAAAAAGTGGCGGAGATTGAACGGCACATTACGGAACTGGAAACGATGCGCAAGCAGCTGCTGGCGCTGGCGGAATCCTGTCCGGGAGATGACAGCGCCGACTGCCCGATTATCGATAATCTTGCCGGCTGCTGTCATCGTAAGGCGCAGGCTTAGCAGGCTTTCACCCGAAGCGTAATCCCTTCCACCGCGATGACCTCAACCCGCGTCCCGGCGCTGAGGTCATCGTCGGCCACCACCGGCCAGGAGCTATCGCCCACGCGCATATGTCCGCGGCCGTTCACCAGCGCGGTCTCAAGCGTAAAGCGCTGGCCGACGATCTGCTGTCCACGCTGATTGAGATGGGTATCCAGCGGTTTTTGCTCGTTAACCTGACGGTTCAGCCAGCGCCACCACAGCCAGGCGGCCACCAGCGTCAGCACGGCAAACAGCGCGCCCTGCCACGCCCAGTCCAGGGGGAGCAGCCAGACCAGCAGCCCGGTAATCACCGCGGCCACACCGCTCCAGAGCAGATAACCGTTGCCACCAAGCATCTCTGCGGCCAGCAGTAAGCCACCCAGGCTTAGCCAGAAAGCATGAGGATGTGCGACGATCAGCTCAATCATTTTTTGCGCTCGTTTCCGCTGTCTTTGATAAGTTCAGCAATCCCGGCAATGGAGCCCATCAGGCTGCTGGCATCCAGCGGCATCATCACCACTTTGCTATTATTTGCCGAGCCGATCTCTTTCAGCGCATCGGTATATTTTTGCGCGACAAAGTAGTTCACGGCCTGGATGTCACCGGCGGCAATGGCCTCGGATACCATCTGGGTTGCGCGGGCTTCCGCTTCGGCAGAACGTTCACGCGCCTCTGCCTGCAAGAAGGCAGACTGGCGATCCCCTTCCGCTTTCAGAATTTGCGACTGTTTTTCCCCTTCTGCTTTCAGGATCTCCGCCTGACGCACCCCTTCGGCTTCCAGAATATAGGCGCGCTTGGTTCGTTCTGCCTTCATCTGGGCGTTCATCGAAGCGATAAGCTCCGCAGGTGGGCGAACGTCCCGGATTTCAATGCGGGTGACTTTAATGCCCCACGGGTTTGTCGCTTCATCAACAATGTGCAGCAGACGGGTGTTGATGCTGTCACGCTGAGAGAGCATTTCGTCCAGCTCCATAGAGCCGAGTACCGTACGGATGTTGGTCATTGTCAGATTAACAATCGCCAGCTCCAGGTTGCTCACCTCATAGGCGGCTTTGGGCGCATCAATTACCTGAATAAAACAGACGGCATCGATGGTGACGTTGGCGTTATCCTTCGAAATAACTTCCTGCGAGGGGATATCCAACACTTGTTCCATCATGTTGATCTTGCGACCAATTCTGTCCATGAAGGGAACAATCAGGCTCAAACCTGGCTGGAGTGTATTAGTGTAGCGGCCGAAGCGTTCAACGGTCCACTGATATCCCTGCGGAACAATTTTGACCCCGGCGCCCACAATAACCAGCGCAACGAATATAAGGACAGGAACAACGATAAGCATAAAAACCTCCTGTTTTGCATGCTGTTGATGAGTAAAAATGCATGTTTATTGTTCATCAGTATATCGGCTATCGGGCTGAAATTCGCCTCTGAAAATAGGCTGGGAATGGACAAAGGATTATGCTACAGACGATTTTTACCAGAATCGGTTAACGGAAGCGGAATGAACGATCAAAAAAACATATTACATCTCAGGGATGTCGGGTTTCGTGTTGGGGGGAATACGATCCTTCAGCACGTCGAATTTTGCCTTTCACCGGGCGAGTTTAAATTAATCACCGGGCCGTCAGGCTGCGGCAAAAGCACGTTGCTGAAAATTGTGGCTTCACTGCTAAGTCCTACGGAGGGAACCGTTCTGTTTGAGGGCCACGATATTGCGACCCTCTCCCCGGAACGCTATCGCCAGCAGGTCTCTTATTGTGTACAGACCCCTTCACTGTTCGGCGAAACGGTCTATGACAACCTGATCTTTCCGTGGCAGATTCGCCAGCAAACGCCGGAGCCGAATAAATTTATCGCTGACCTGGCCCGCTTTGGCCTGGCGCAGGAGACATTGACCAAATCCATTAATGAGCTCTCCGGGGGCGAAAAGCAGCGCGTTTCGCTGATTCGTAACCTGCAGTTTTTACCGAAGGTGCTGCTGCTGGACGAGATCACCAGCGCGCTGGATGAGGCCAACAAGCGCAACGTGAACGACATCATCCATCGCTACGTCAGTGAACAAAATATTGCCGTGCTGTGGGTGACGCACGACGCAAATGAAATTGCCCATGCGGATGATGTCATCACGCTGCAGCCGCAGGGTGGGAAATGGCAGGAGGCAAACCATGGGTGAGCATAACATCACCAACGCATCGCTGGCGTTTTCGATGGTGCTGGTACTGGTGGCGATTTTAGTGAGCTACCGGGAAAAGCTGGGGCTGGAGAAAGATATTCTCTGGAGCATCTGCCGCGCGGTGATTCAGCTCATCATCGTTGGCTATGTGCTGAAGTACATCTTTAACGTCAACCACGCGGTGCTGACGCTGCTGATGGTGCTGTTTATCTGCTTCAACGCAGCGTGGAATGCGCAGAAGCGCAGCAAATATATCGATAAGGCGTTTGTCTCGTCATTTATTGCCATTACGACCGGGACCGCACTGACGCTGGCGGTGCTGGTGCTATCTGGCTCTATTGAGTTTACGCCGATGCAGGTGATCCCCATCTCCGGGATGATCGCCGGGAACGCCATGGTGGCGGTAGGGCTGTGCTACAACAACCTTGGCCAGCGCTTCAGCAGTGAGCAACAGAAGCTGCAGGAGAAGTTAAGCCTGGGGGCAACGCCAAAAGTGGCGTCGGCGCGGCTGATTCGTGAGAGTATCCGCGCGTCGCTGATCCCCACAGTGGATTCGGCGAAAACGGTCGGACTGGTGAGTCTGCCGGGGATGATGTCAGGGCTGATCTTCGCCGGCATTGATCCGGTGAAAGCGATCAAATATCAGATCATGGTGACCTTTATGCTGCTCTCCACGGCGAGCCTGTCGACCATCATTGCCTGTTATCTGACGTATAGGAAGTTCTACAACGCGCGCCACCAGCTGGTGGTCACACAGCTAAAAAAAGCGGATTAAGCCTGTTTGTGTAGGCCCGGTAAGCGTGAGCGCCACCGGGCATTTTTTTTAGTAGAGCAGCGCGTACAGCTGACGACGGTACTTCGAGGCCAGCGCATCGCCGGTACCCAGCGCGGCCAGGATCTCCTGGAACATTTTCCGCGCCTGACCGTCTGCGGCCGCCAGATCGTTTTGCAGGTGGCTGAACAGCAGTTCCAGTGCCTCTTCGTTTCGACCCACCTGATGCAGCTGGAGTGCCAGCTGGCTTGCCAGCGCTGCGTCGGCCGGGTTATCGGCAACCTGCTGCTGGAGTTGTTGGATTTCCGGGGTATCCGCCGCCTGTTTCAGCAGATCAATTTGCGCCACCAGTCCCTGATAGCGGGTGTCCTGATCCTGCAACGGGATCGTTTTTAGCACGGCTTCAGCATCTTCTGAGCGGTGCAGGGCAATCTGCGTTTCAGCCAGCAGCAGGCCAATCTGGCTGTTCTGCTTAGAGAGCTGCCAGGCGTCTTTCAACAGCGGCAGGGCTTCGTCGTATTTACCTTCCTGCATCAGCGCCATGGCTTCCTGCGCTTTTAGCTCCTCCTCACGCGGCAGCACTTTATCCAGCAGGGCGCGGATCGCCTCTTCAGGCTGCGGTCCCTGGAAGCCATCAACAGGCTGTCCATTCTGGAAAAGATAGACCGTGGGGATGGCGCGCAGGCCAAACTGAGAGGCCACCATGGGTTCTGCATCACAGTCCAGTTTGGCGAGAATGAACTGGCCATTGTATTGCGCGGCAAGGCTTTCGAGGACCGGCGTCAGCTGCAGACAGTGTTGGCTGCGTTCTGACCAGAAGTAGAACAGTACCGGTTTAACCATCGACTGTTCGAGGACCTGTTGCAGGTTTGCTTCAGTAATATTGACGATATTCTGTACGGACATGCGGCATTCTCTTTTATCGGTTTGTTATTTACATGGGGGTGAGCGTCGTCGCTTCAACTCAACCGTGTAAAATTTTGTCCATCATCCGGCCCGGCAGCAGACGTTTTAACCAGCCTACGGCATGGGTGACCAGCGTTACCGGATAGCGCATTTTTGGGTTATCGCTCTCAAAAGCATGGCGCACTTTCGCGACAACCGCGTCCGGCCCAAGAGTAAAACGTGCGGCGATGCCGGGGTTTTCGACCGGTTTGTCCGCCTGCGTCTGGTTGACGTTATCCGTAAAACGGGTGCGGATGGGGCCGGGTTCAATCAGGCTCACCTTAATCCCGCTGTGACGCAACTCCATGCGCAGGGCGTCCGACCATGCTTCCAGCGCATATTTGCTGGCAGCATACGCGCCGCGGCCGGGGGTAGAAATCAGCCCCATCACCGAGGAGGTCATCACGATACGCCCTTCTCCGTGAGGCAGCATCGCCGGAAGCAGGCGCATGGTGAGCTGATGCACACCGAAAAAGTTGCTGGAAAACTGTTGTTCAAGCTGTTCGCGGGAGATCGTATTCAGCGGGCCATAGAGACCGTAACCGGCATTATTGAACAGACCGTACAGACGGTTGCCGGTAAGGGCGATCACCTCATCGGCGGCGCGTTCAACGCTTTCCGGAGAGTCCAGATCCAGCAACACGCTGGTGAACCCCATCCCGTTGAGGCGTTCCACATCGTCAGGTTTACGGCAGGCCGCCAGCACCTGAAATCCCTGACGCTTTAATTCGAGCGCGCTTTCAAGACCAATTCCGCTGGAACATCCTGTAATTAAGACCGATTTTTGCATAACTTTACCTGTCAGGATCTCCGCTTAATCAGGAGTCATGGTTAACTAAAGGAGCCAGCCGCGTTGCCATCCAGTCGGCAATAAACGGCTGTGCATCGCGATTGGGGTGGATCCCGTCATCCTGCATCCAGTTGGGTTTGAGATAGACCTCTTCCATGAAAAATGGCAGCAGCGGAATATCAAACTCGTTGGCAAGCTTAGGGTAGATCGCGCTAAAGGCTTCATTATACCGACGACCGTAGTTGGCGGGCAGGCGAATTTGCATCAGCAGCGGCTGGGCGTTCGCCGCTTTAATGTCCTTCAGGATGGTGCGCAGGGTTTGTTCTGTTTGCTGAGGCTGGAAGCCACGCAATCCGTCGTTACCGCCCAGCTCCACCAGTACCCATCGCGGTTGATGCTGTTTAAGCAAAGCCGGCAGACGCGACAAGCCCTGCTGCGAGGTATCACCGCTGATGCTGGCGTTGATAACAGACGTTTTGCTCTGCCATTTTTCGTTGAGCAGAGCCGGCCAGGCCGCACTGGCCGCCATACGATAGCCTGCGCTGAGGCTGTCGCCGAGAACCAGTAACGTGTCCGCTGCCGCCGCGCGGAAAGTCATCAGAATCAAAAACAGGAAGGGCAAATGCCAGCGGAAAACATTGTTGAAGTTCATCGTCTTAAGAAGTCCGTCGGTCAGGGGGAACACGAGCTTTCCATCCTCACCGGAGTTGAACTCGTTGTCAAACCTGCCGAAACCATTGCGCTGATTGGCGAATCCGGTTCCGGTAAGTCCACGCTGCTGGCTATTCTGGCCGGACTGGACGACGGCAGCAGCGGCGAGGTTAATCTGGTCGGACAGCCGCTGCATCAGCTTGATGAAGAGGCGCGTGCCGCGCTACGTGCCCGTCACATCGGTTTTGTGTTTCAGTCCTTCATGCTGATCCCCACCCTGAACGCGCTGGAAAATGTTGAGTTGCCCGCGCTGCTGCGCGGAGAAAGCAGCCGTGAAAGCCGCGATCATGCGAAGGCATTGCTGGAACAGCTGGGGCTGGGGAAACGCCTTGACCATCTTCCGGCGCAGCTTTCCGGTGGAGAGCAGCAACGCGTGGCGCTGGCCCGCGCATTTAATGGTCGCCCGGAGGTGCTGTTTGCCGATGAACCCACCGGGAACCTGGACCGTAAAACCGGCGATAAGATTGCCGATCTGCTGTTCTCGCTCAACCGGGAACATGGCACCACGCTGATTCTGGTCACGCACGATCCGCAGTTGGCCGCCCGCTGCGATCGCCGCCTGCGGCTGGTCAACGGTGAATTGCAGGAGGAAGCATGATTGCCCGCTGGTTCTGGCGCGAGTGGCGCTCGCCTTCGCTGCTGATCGTCTGGCTGGCGTTAAGCCTGGCGGTGGCCTGCGTGCTGGCGCTGGGCAGCGTCAGCGATCGCATGGAGAAGGGGCTTAGCCAGCAAAGCCGCGAATTTATGGCGGGCGACAGGGCGCTGCAAAGCTCGCGCGCCGTCCCGCCGGGCTGGATCGACGAAGCGCGCAAGCGGGGGCTCAAGGTCGGGGAGCAGATAAGCTTCCAGACCATGACCTTCGCCGGTGACACGCCGCAGCTGGCCAGCGTCAAAGCCGTGGATAATATCTACCCGATGTACGGTGAACTGCAGACCAGCCCGCCAGGCGTCAAGCCGAAACCCGGTACGGTGCTGCTGGCGCCGCGACTGATGGCGCTGCTGAACCTGAAAACAGGTGACAGCATTGACGTGGGGGACGCGACGCTGACCATTGCCGGGGAGGTGGTTCAGGAACCCGATTCCGGCTTCAACCCGTTCCAGCTCGCCCCACGCTTGCTGATGAACACCGCAGACGTGGCGAAAACCAACGCCGTCCAGCCGGGGAGCCGCGTCACCTGGCGCTATAAGTTTGGCGGCACGCCTGCGCAGCTGGAGGCGTATGACAAATGGCTTCTGCCGCAGTTAAAACCGGAGCACCGCTGGTACGGGCTTGAGCAGGATGAGGGCGCGCTCGGCAAGTCTCTTGAACGCTCTCAGCAGTTTCTGCTGCTCTCGGCGCTGTTAACCCTGCTGCTGGCCGTCGCGGCGGTAGCCGTGGCGATGGGACACTACTGCCGCAGCCGTTACGATCTGGTGGCGATCCTCAAAACTCTTGGCGCGGGCAGGGCGCAATTGCGGAGGCTGATTGTTGGCCAGTGGCTGATGGTGCTGGCGCTGTCGGCCGTCACCGGTGGGGCGACAGGTCTGCTGTTTGAAAAGCTGCTGATGATGCTCCTGAAACCGGTACTGCCTGCCGCGCTGCCGCCAGCAAGCCTCTGGCCGTGGCTGTGGGCGATTGGCGCGATGACCGTGATTTCATTGCTGGTGGGGTTGCGCCCGTACCGGCTCCTGCTCGCCACCCAGCCGCTGCGCGTGCTGCGCCGCGATGTGGTGGCCAGCGTCTGGCCGTTTAAATACTACCTGCCGGTGATGATAGCCGTGGTGATCGGGCTCCTTGCCTGGCTGATGGGCGGGAGTACCCTGCTGTGGGCCGTGTTGGTTGGGGCGGTGGTTCTGGCGCTGCTGTGTGGCGTGCTGGGCTGGATGTTGCTCACTGTTCTGAAAAGGATGACGATTAAATCCCTTCCCGTGCGGCTGGCGGTGAACCGTCTGCTGCATCAGCCGTGGTCAACGCTGAGCCAGCTTTCGGCGTTTTCGCTCTCGTTTATGCTGCTGGCGCTTTTGCTGGTGCTGCGCGGCGATCTGCTGGATCGCTGGCAACAGCAGCTACCGCCGGAAAGCCCGAACTATTTTCTGATCAATATTGCTCCAGAACAGGTGACGCCACTGAAGGGTTTTCTCTCTGAGCATCACATTATTCCCGAGTCGTTCTATCCGATCGTGCGTGCGCGCCTGACGCAGATCAACGGTCAGTCGACGGAGGGAAATAAAGATGAGTCGCTCAACCGTGAGCTAAACCTGACCTGGCAGGAGAAGCGCCCGGATCACAACCCGATCACCGCCGGAAGCTGGCCGCCAAAGGCCGGGGAAGTGTCGATGGAAGAGGGGCTGGCAAAGCGTCTGAATGTGACGCTGGGAGATAGCGTGACCTTTACCGGCGACACGCAGGATTTCAGCGCCAGAGTGACCAGCCTGCGCAAAGTGGACTGGGAAAGCCTGCGGCCAAACTTCTTCTTTATCTTCCCTGTCGGGGCACTGGATGGACAGCCGCAGAGCTGGCTCACCAGCTTCCGCTGGGAAAACGGCAACGGCATGTTGACGCAGCTTAACCGGGAATTCCCGACGGTCAGCCTGCTGGATATTGGCGCGATACTGAAACAGGTCGGTCAGGTGCTGGAGCAGGTCAGCCGCGCGCTGGAGGTGATGGTGGTACTGGTGACGATTTGCGGCGTGCTGTTGCTGCTGGCACAGGTGCAGGTTGGCATGCGTCAGCGTCATCAGGAGCTGGTGGTCTACCGTACGCTGGGAGCCGGCAAGCGCCTGCTGAGGGCTACGCTGTGGAGCGAGTTCGCCCTGCTGGGGCTGGTGGCAGGCCTGGTGGCCGCCATTGGCGCAGAGGCGGCGCTGGCAGTGCTGCAGTCGAAAGTCTTCGACTTCCCGTGGGAGCCAGACTGGCGCCTGTGGCTGACGTTGCCGGTGTGCGGTGCGCTTTTGCTTTCACTTTGCGGCGGCTGGCTTGGAACGCGGCTGTTAAAAGGCAAGGCATTGTTCCGCCAGTTTGTCAGTTAGTTCACAGATGTGATGGTTGCGTACCGGTTTAAATGCTGGTGCGCAGCCCGTTAACAGCACAAATCGATAATACCCACTCATTTAGTAGCACAAAACATTAAAAAACCGCCCACACAGCCCGATTATTTCCAGTTAATATTCACACGCTAAATATTTAGCAGCGTGTCTATTAAGGAAAAATAATGACTATAAAAACAACCGCGCTGGCGACAGCTATTGGCGCAGCAGTGGCATTAACCTCCTTCGCATCTCAGGCGGAAATCACGGTTCTTAAGCAAGATCCTCAGGCGGGTAACCCGCTGAGCCGTCTGAACTTTACCGTTGGCGGCAGTATTCGTCCTCAGTTCCAGAACATGACGGGCGACGACGGTAAAAACAGCTACAAACGTAACGGCTTCGACGGCGGCACCCGTTTCCGTTTTGCGGCAGATTACTATCTGTTCGACGACATCAGCTGGATCAGCTACTACGAACTGGGTGTGAATATCCCTGCCCAGTTCAACTGGGATCATCATTATGCTGAAGGTGCTCACGACACCACGCGCCGTATGCTCTACACCGGCCTGAAGAGCGACACCTGGGGTACGCTGACCTTCGGTCAACAGAACAGCGTGTACTATGATGTGGTGGGCGTGAAAACCGATATCTGGGACTACGACATGATCGGTCAGGCACCAGGTAACGGTATCAACGGCGACTACGATGGCTCTTATCGTTCACGCAATATGCTGAAATATAAGAAAACCGTTGGTGATGCTGATATCTACGCCTCTTACCTGTTTGAAGACAGCGAATACCTGCCGGGCAACGGTCTGCGCTACAAGCGTAAAGGCGGCGGTTCCCTGGGTATCGATTACCACCTGACCACCGATCTGACCTGGGGCGCGGCATGGAACTACACCCGTGCGGATATGCGTAACCCGGACAACGGCGACAGCAAAACCTATGACCAGAACATCCTCGGTACCGCGCTCAGCTGGACACCGGATAACTGGACCTTCTCTGCTGGCGGCGGCTGGTACCAGAACTTCCTGACCACCAAAAAAGTGTCTGTTAACGACTACTTTGCCGGTGACGCATGGGGTATCGAATACTTCGCAGGGTACAAATTCCCAATCAATCAGTATGCGGTTAAATCCATCCAGCCATACTTCATGGGTGACCGTATCGAGTACGTGAACGGCCGTAACTACCAGCGCATCGACAACGGTGTGGGTATCAGCTTCCAGCTGGACTACGGTTTCCGTGTGGATTACGAACACGTGTTCACCTCCAGCACCGACAACCTGGGCGATATGAACCTGGTGCGTCTGCGTTACGACTTCTAAGGTCGAAGCACAGGGTGCGGTCTGATGCCCTCACCCTCTCCCACAGGGCTGAGGGTTCCCCAGAAAAATGAAAAGCACGATGAAGTGTGATCTACTGGTTGCGCTAACAAATCAGAAGAGACCTCATCGTGCCCTTACAGACAG
>NZ_JBLKBZ010000013.1:0-106087 GCF_047530935.1 Enterobacter sp. 03-F-07-AD-ECC
GATTGTCTGATAAATTGTTAAAGAGCAGTTGCGACGCGCTTCAGCGCTCTGTCGCGAGGTGGCGTATATTACGCTTTCCTCTTTCAGAGTCAACCCTGATTTTCAGGATTTTTTCTCTTCAACCGACCGGGTTGTTTGTGAAGTGATTCACATCCGCCGTGTCGATGGAGGCGCATTATAGGGGGCCTCCGGGGAATGACAAGCGGAAATATGCATTTTTATTTCAACCGCTCATCTTTTCACCAAAAAGCCTATTTTTGGTGCTTTTTGATCGCTTCAGGCAGATCGGCCAGGCTATTAATCACCCAATCCGCTGCAGTCTCTGCTTCTGGCGTCACGGGTTTGCCGGTGCGAACTAATACTTTGGTACCCACACCCGCCGCGGTTGCCGCCTGCATATCTTCCATTTTATCGCCCACCATAAAAGAAGCGGCCATATCAATATGCAAAAATTCCTGCGCCGAGATAAACATCCCCGGGTGCGGCTTACGGCAATCACAGGTCTGGCGATACTCTTCTACCGTTCCCTGCGGGTGATGAGGACAATAATAGATGCCATCAAGATCAACACCGCGGTCGGCAAGAGACCAGTCCATCCATTCCGTCAGCGTTTCGAATTGCGCTTCGGTAAATTTGCCACGCGCGATACCAGACTGGTTGGTGACAACCACCAGCGCATAGCCCATCTCTTTTAGCTGGCGCATGGCATCGATAACGCCTTCGATAAATTCGAACTCGTCAATCTCGTGAACATAACCGTGATCCACATTAATAGTGCCATCACGATCGAGAAAAATTGCGGGTACTGATTTTGCCACCGGTTTGCTCCTGAAAAAGGCGTGTTCAGCTAGTATCTCATGAATCGCAGCGCAATAAAGTGCTCATCGCACAGAGTTGGATTGATTTAGACGTCTGGATGCCTTAACATCCGTTTTGTTTACGGGCATCACCCGTATCTGGCAGACGAAAATGCCACGGCTAACTTACATACGATAAAAATAATCTAATGATTAAACTTTCCAATATCACCAAAGTGTTCCAGCAGGGGAACCGAACCATTCAGGCGCTGAACAATGTCAGCCTGCATGTTCCTGCTGGTCAGATTTATGGCGTCATTGGCGCATCGGGTGCAGGTAAAAGTACACTGATCCGTTGTGTTAACCTGCTTGAGCGCCCAACCCAGGGCAGCGTAGAAGTTGGCGGACAAGAACTGACCGCGCTCTCAGAAAAAGAACTGACCAAAGCGCGTCGCCAGATTGGCATGATCTTCCAGCACTTTAACCTGCTGGCGTCACGCACGGTGTTCGGCAACGTCGCCTTACCGCTGGAGCTCGACAACACGCCTAAAGATGAGGTTAAGCGTCGCGTAACTGAGCTGCTTGATCTCGTGGGTCTGGGTGATAAACATGATAGCTACCCGGCCAATCTGTCTGGCGGACAAAAACAGCGTGTAGCCATTGCCCGTGCGCTGGCAAGCAATCCCAAAGTGCTGCTGTGCGATGAAGCCACCAGCGCATTAGACCCGGCCACCACCCGTTCTATTCTGGAACTGCTGAAAGACATTAACCGTCGTCTCGGCCTGACGATCCTCCTTATTACCCACGAGATGGATGTCGTGAAACGCATCTGTGACTGTGTTGCCGTGATCAGCAACGGTGAACTGATTGAGCAGGACACGGTAAGTGAAGTGTTTTCACATCCTAAGACCCCGCTGGCGCAGCAATTTATTCAGTCCACACTGCATCTGGATATTCCGGAAGATTATCTGGAGCGTTTGAAAACCGAACCCACGACGGACAGCGTCCCGATGCTGCGAATGGAGTTCACCGGTCAGTCCGTTGATGCCCCGCTGCTTTCCGAAACCGCGCGCCGCTTCAATGTGAACAACAACATCATCAGCGCGCAGATGGATTACGCCGGTGGCGTGAAGTTCGGCATCATGCTGACGGAAATGCACGGCACACAAGAAGAAACCCAGGCGGCAATTGCCTGGCTGCAAGAACATCACGTAAAAATAGAGGTACTGGGTTATGTCTGAGCCGATGATGTGGCTGCTGGTTCGCGGCGTTTGGGAAACGCTGGCAATGACCTTTGTATCCGGTTTCTTTGGTTTTGTGATTGGCCTGCCGGTCGGCGTACTGCTGTATGTGACGCGTCCGGGTCAAATCATTGAGAACGCGAAGTTGTACCGTACGCTCTCTGCGCTGGTGAACATCTTCCGTTCTATCCCGTTTATTATTCTGCTGGTATGGATGATTCCATTCACTCGCGTGATTGTCGGCACCTCTATTGGTCTGCAGGCGGCCATTGTTCCCCTGACGGTCGGCGCCGCACCGTTTATCGCGCGTATGGTGGAAAACGCCCTGCTTGAAATTCCAACCGGGTTGATCGAAGCTTCCCGCGCAATGGGCGCCACGCCGATGCAGATCGTACGCAAGGTTCTGCTGCCGGAAGCACTGCCAGGCCTGGTGAATGCGGCAACCATTACGCTTATCACCCTGGTCGGTTATTCCGCGATGGGCGGTGCCGTTGGCGCTGGCGGTTTAGGCCAGATTGGTTACCAGTACGGCTATATTGGTTATAACGCTACCGTAATGAATACCGTTCTGGTATTGCTGGTTGTACTGGTTTATCTCATCCAGTTCTCTGGCGATCGCATCGTCCGGGCTGTTACGCACAAATAACGTTACACACAACACAAACTCGACGAGTTAAGGATAAAAACATGGCGTTTAAATTAAAGACCTTTGCTGCAGCAGGCGCGCTGATCGGCTCTCTGGCACTGGTGGGTTGTGGTCAGGACGAAAAAGATCCCAACCACATTAAAGTGGGCGTTATCGTGGGTGCAGAACAGCAGGTTGCTGAAACCGCTCAGAAAGTGGCAAAAGAGAAGTATGGCCTTGATGTTGAGCTGGTGACCTTCAACGATTACGTTCTGCCGAACGAAGCGCTGAGCAAAGGCGATATTGACGCCAACGCCTTCCAGCACAAACCGTACCTGGATCAGCAGATTAAGGATCGCGGCTACAAACTGGTTGCGGTGGGTAACACCTTCGTTTACCCAATCGCGGGCTACTCCAAGAAGATTAAATCGCTGGACGAACTGCAGCCAGGCTCTCAGGTTGCTGTGCCAAACGATCCAACTAACCTGGGCCGCTCCCTGCTGCTGCTGCAGAAAGTGGGCCTGATTAAACTGAAAGACGGCGTTGGCCTGCTGCCGACCGTTCTCGACGTGACCGAGAACCCGAAAAATCTGAAAATTGTTGAGCTGGAAGCGCCACAGCTGCCACGCTCTCTGGACGATGCGCAGATCGCCCTGGCTGTTATCAACACTACCTACGCCAGCCAGATTGGCCTGACCCCGGCAAAAGACGGCATCTTTGTTGAAGACAAAGATTCCCCGTACGTTAACCTGATCGTGACCCGTGAAGACAACAAAGACGCGGAAAACGTGAAGAAATTCGTTCAGGCTTATCAGTCTGAAGAAGTTTACCAGGAAGCCAACAAAGTGTTTAACGGCGGCGCGGTTAAAGGCTGGTAATCTGACCTCAGTGTAATATCATCAAGACGGGCTTCTGCCCGTCTTGTCATTTGTGCAGTCAACTGATTCAATATCTGACGTTTTGATTATCCACTGAGGAATTATTATGCGTGCTTTACCGATCTGTCTTTTAGCACTGATGCTGAGCGGCTGTTCTATGCTAAGCAGATCTCCAGTTGAACCCGTTCAAAGCACTGCAACCCCGCCAAAAGCAGAGCCCGTTAAACCTAAAGCGCCTCGCCCTGCGCCGGTACGTATCATTACCAAAGCCGACGACCTCGTGGGCAAGCCTTTCCGTGAGCTCGGTGAGGTGAGCGGTGAATCCTGTCAGGCTACCAATCAGGACTCCCCACCCAACATTCCGACAGCCCGTAAACGTATGCAGATCAACGCGGCCAAAATGAAAGCTAACGCGGTACTGTTGCACAGCTGTGAAGTCACCAGCGGGACACCCGGCTGCTATCGTCAGGCGGTGTGTATTGGTTCGGCGCTGACCATTTCGGCGAAATGAGTGCCTTTCATTTCGAACAGATAGGCGTTATCCGCTCTCCTTACAAAGAGAAGTTTGCCGTGCCACGCCAGCCGGGTCTGGTCACCAGCGGCAGCGGTGAACTTCACTTGATTGCGCCCTATAATCAGGCCGATGCGGTGCGCGGGCTTGAGGCGTTCAGCCATTTATGGGTTGTTTTTGTGTTTCACCAGACGATGGACGGTGGCTGGCGTCCTACGGTGCGCCCTCCTCGTCTGGGCGGAAATGCCCGGATGGGGGTATTCGCGACTCGCTCAACCTTTCGTCCAAACCCGATCGGCATGTCGCTGGTTGAACTGAAAGGAATACGCTGTCAGAAAGATCAGGTGATACTGGAGTTAGGCAGCCTTGACCTGGTTGATGGCACCCCGGTTATCGACATTAAACCCTATCTGCCTTTTGCCGAAGCGTTGCCAGATGCCCGGGCCAGCTACGCCCAGCAAGCACCGCAGGCGGATATGCCTGTTCACTTTACGCCAGAACTGCTTACGCAAATTGGCCAACTGGAAAAGCGCTATCCCCGTTTGCGGGACTTTATCGTAGACGTTCTGGCGCAGGATCCGCGTCCAGCCTACCGTAAAGAAGAGGAAGCCGGGAAAACCTACGCCGTCTGGCTGCTGGATTTTAATGTCCGCTGGCGCGTGACAGAGACCGGTTTTGAAGTGTTTGCCCTGGAACCCAGGTAATTTTCTTCTCCTCTCTTTTGGCATCTTTGCCACACTGGTAAACTAAACCACTTTTTTTGTGTCAGGCTGGCGTTTCAGCCTGTTCCAATCGTCGAAATGGAACCGTAACAACATGCGTACTAGCCAATATCTGCTCTCCACACTGAAGGAGACACCTGCCGACGCCGAAGTCATCAGCCATCAGCTGATGCTGCGCGCCGGGATGATCCGCAAGCTGGCCTCCGGGTTGTACACCTGGCTGCCGACCGGCGTGCGCGTCCTGAAAAAAGTCGAAAACATCGTGCGTGAAGAGATGAATAACGCCGGTGCTATCGAGGTGTCCATGCCCGTGGTTCAGCCCGCTGACCTGTGGCAGGAGAGTGGCCGTTGGGAGCAATATGGCCCTGAACTGCTGCGCTTCGTTGACCGTGGCGAGCGTCCGTTCGTCCTCGGCCCAACGCATGAAGAAGTGATCACCGATCTGATTCGCAATGAGCTGAGCTCTTACAAACAGCTGCCGCTGAACTTCTTCCAGATCCAGACCAAGTTCCGTGACGAAGTTCGCCCACGTTTCGGCGTTATGCGTTCTCGCGAATTCCTGATGAAAGATGCTTACTCTTTCCATACTTCTCAGGAATCTCTGCAAGAGACCTACGACAAAATGTACGAGGCTTACAGCAAAATCTTCTCCCGCATGGGTCTGGATTTCCGTGCTGTGCAGGCCGATACCGGCTCTATCGGTGGTAGCGCGTCCCATGAGTTCCAGGTTCTGGCGCAGAGCGGTGAAGACGATGTGATCTTCTCTGACTCCTCTGACTACGCGGCAAACATTGAATTTGCTGAAGCAGTGGCACCAAAAGAACCACGCGGCGCGGCAACCCAGGAAATGACGCTGGTTGACACGCCAAATGCCAAAACCATTGCCGAGCTGGTTGAGCAGTTTGCGCTGCCGATCGAAAAAACCGTTAAAACGCTGCTGGTGAAATCCACAGAAGGCAGTGCATACCCGCTGGTTGCCCTGCTGGTACGCGGTGATCACGAGCTGAACGAAGTGAAAGCTGAGAAGCTGCCACAGGTTGCCAGCCCACTGACCTTCGCAACGGAAGCAGAAATCCGCGCCGTCGTAAACGCAGGCCCAGGCTCTCTGGGTCCGGTGAATATGCCTGTGCCTGTTGTGATTGACCGCACGGTTGCGGCGATGAGCGACTTCGCTGCAGGCGCTAACATTGATGGTAAACACTACTTTGGCATCAACTGGGATCGCGATGTGGCAACGCCAGAAGTGGCGGATATTCGCAACGTTGTTGCAGGCGATCCAAGCCCGGATGGCCAGGGCACCCTGATGATTAAACGCGGCATCGAAGTGGGCCATATCTTCCAGCTGGGCGATAAATATTCCCGTGCGCTGAACGCTGCCGTTCAGGGTGAAGATGGCCGTAACCAGATCCTGACCATGGGTTGCTACGGTATCGGGGTCACGCGCGTGGTGGCTGCGGCGATTGAGCAGAACTACGACGAGCGTGGCATTGTCTGGCCGGATAACATCGCGCCGTTCCAGGTGGCGATCCTGCCAATGAACATGCACAAGTCTTACCGTGTGCAGGAGCTGGCTGAGAAACTGTACGCAGAGCTGCGCGCGCAGGGTATCGAAGTGCTGATGGACGACCGTAAAGAACGTCCGGGCGTGATGTTTGCTGATATGGAACTGATTGGTATTCCTCATACCATCGTTATCGGTGACCGTAACCTCGACAGCGACGAGATTGAATATAAATACCGTCGTAGCGGCGAAAAACAGATGATCAAGACCGGTGATATCCTTGATTACCTGGTAAAAGCCATCAAAGGTTAAATAAAAAAACCCCGCTCAGGCGGGGTTTTTTCATGGCGCAAAGCCAGCGTTATTTACTGTTACAGTCTTTGCCTGCCGCGAACTTCGCATCTTTATCTGCCACAAGAGTTTTCACCAACTCGCCGCTATCCGGGTTTGGCTCCAGCGTAAAGTGACCGTCGACCGTCAATAATACCGGCTTACTGTCATTTCCGCGTGCGACCGCATAATCTCGTTCCAGCTGGGCATTGTTCGCCACGCTCACTTTCTTACCCGTTGCGCAATCTGTAAAGATGGCCGCATCAGCCATGTAGAAATACATGCCCCGCATCGGCATCGGCGTGGCCGGCAGCGCCGCTTTCACCGGAGCCAGCGTGTAGTTGAACTGGGATTCAATCGGGTTGCCTTCACGGTCGAGCATCTCCATCCCCTCGCCTTTGGCGCGGAAATACGTTTTCTCACCGCTCGTATCGGTCAACACCAGCTTCTCGGCCGTGCGTGCCCATGTCCCGTAAGTCGCAAAAGAGGAGGGTTCTTTCGCGCCCTGATACCGCTGATTCATGACCCACGTACCGTCTTTTTGCAGGAACAGCGACGTCTCAATACCTTCACAGTCGGCACAAGGCAGTACGCCGCGCCAGCTCTGCTGCATTGGCTTTAACTCTTCATTCTGCGTGGGCTGCAGGACCTGCGTTTCCGAACGGTTGTTACATCCGAAAAGCGCAAAGAGCGTACTCACTGCCAACGCTGACCATAATGCTTTTTTCACAATGAATTCCTTATGAAATAGTGTTCCTTTTCGTCAATCCAAAGGGCGACGAACTTTACCGCGTAGTGCTTTCACTGTGGATTTCTGAGCCTTTGACGACAACCGACGCTCTTTCGATGCGCGGGTTGGCCGCGTTGCCCGACGGCTTTTTTGCACCGCAGTTAATTCTTTTATCACCGCCACCAGTCTGGCAATTGCCGCTTCCCGGTTTAACTCCTGGCTACGGTACTCCTGCGCCTTGATCACAATGACACCGTCGCTGGTGATCAGATGATGGCTGGCAGCGAGCAGACTTTCCTTATAATACTCTGGCAGGCTTGAGGCCCGAATGTCAAAGCGCAAATGGATAGCGGTTGAAGCCTTGTTAACGTGCTGTCCCCCCGCCCCCTGCGCACGGATGGCGGTGATCTCCAGCTCATTGTCCGGGATGCTGACGTTTCGGGACAACACGATCATGAAGCAGGCTGCCACGCCGTCAGATGAATTTCCAGATTATTCTGAGAGTCAGAAAGCCAGATTGCGCCGTCCTGGATCGTCGCCTGCAGAGTCATCGTCCGGCTGGCGAATTCGCTCAGCTGCGCCAGTTGTTCATCATCCAGATACCAGACCGTGAGGTTTTTAAACTGACCGCACTTGCTCTTGTTTTGCTGCCACCAGATTTCCGCAGCGCGTTGGTTGTACGCGAATAGCGCCACTTCCGCAGACTGGGTACACGCCTTTTTGAGGCGGCGCTCATCCGGCAGACCAAGTTCAATCCATAAATCGATACCCAGATGATCGTTACGCAGCCAGGCTTCCGGCTCGTCTTCTGCGCTTAAGCCACGGGTAAACTGCAGACGCTCGTCGGCATATTTAATCCACGCCAGCAGGCGCAGCATCATGCGCTCCTGGGTTTCAGAGGGGTGACGCGCCAGCGTCAGTGACGCATCCAGAAACTGGTTGCGGTCAAGGTCAGCCACATTGACCACCGCTTTATAAATTGTCGCTTTCAGCGCCATGGGAGAACTCCTTTCGAATCAGGCGCACATTGTAGCGAAAACAGCGGCAAAAGGCTGTTACGCCGAGATGAATACGGCGCCATCAAGGCTCTGATATTGCTTAAATGAGTATGGTATAGTCACCTTGCTAAACCGAGTTTATCTTCGTAGGCTTAATGATATCTCACAGTAAGTCAGTGCGCTGGCGGGAGGGGATGTGAATAATTATTGTGAGCTAATTCGCAAACGGTATGCGGAAATCGCCAGCGGAGATCTGGGATATGTCCCGGATGCGTTGGGCTGTGTATTGAAAGTGCTTAATGAAGTGGCCTCTGATGAGAGCCTTTCAGAATCGGTCAGGGAAAAAGCAGCGTATGCTGCGGCGAATTTACTGGTGAGCGATTATGTCGATGAATGATACTTATCAACCCATCAATTGTGATGACTATGACAACCTCGAACTCGCCTGCCAGCATCATTTAATACTGACGCTGGAGTTAAAAGATGGCGAAGTGTTGAAGGCGAAAGCCAGCGACCTGGTTTCACGTAAGAATGTGGAATATCTGATAGTGGAAGACGCCGGTGCGACGCGTGAGCTACGCCTGGACAAAATTGCCAGCTTCAGCCACCCGCAAATCGGCACCGTCGTGGTGAGCGAATCCTGATGACACTAACGGGCAGCCTGGCTGCCCGTTACGTTTTCCACTCCAGACTCACGCCCGATTCTGCCCAGCCCTCTTCTGTAATGAATACCCCTGCCGCCGCAATCAGTGTTTCACCGTAAAAAAGTAACGGCGTGGTATCGCGCAACCAGGGCGGCACATTGCACTCCTGCCAGATTTTTTTGAGCTTCCTTCCACCGTTACGTCCGACAATGTGCAGCATACCGCTGGCCTTAAAGCGCACGGTGACCGGTTCTTCGGCTTTCGGTAAACGCACATGGCCTGGCGTCTCCAGAGACAAGCTTCCCATATCCCAGGGCAACAGCAGCGGTTTCGCAGGCGATGGCCAGCCGAGCACCACATCTGCAAGCGAGGGGGCCGATTTCACCCACCACAGCTGGCCTTTATAGCGCCTGACGTCAAAACCGTTCAGGTGCACGCACGGCGTTGCATCCTCCCGCGCCTGGGCGACTTCGTCCCAGATACGTCCCAGCATGGCACGCGATGGCATCGTTGCACGGTGAGAGGCCAGCCAACGGCGCAGCAGCGCGGCCCGACGAACCGGACTCATCGCCTCCAGCGGTGCGATCGCCAACGCCCCGTTTACCGAAATCAGTTCAGCCAGTTCTTCACTCAGCAGTTCATCCAGCAGGCTCTCCTGTTCGGCACACAGCAGGGCGCTTCGTGCTGTTGCGTCTGCAAAGTGCGGCCAGCGTGCGGTCAGTAACGGCAAAACACGCAGACGCAGGAAATTACGATCGTAGCCATCGTCCTGATTGCTCTCATCTTCAATCCAGCTCAGCTGATATTGCTGCGCCCAGGCTTCCAGCGATGCGCGCGACTCGCCAAGCAGCGGACGCAATAATTGCGTCCCGGCAAAATCAGAGCGTTCAGGCATGGCGGAGAGCCCCGCCGGGCCACTTCCCCGTTTTAACGCCAGCAAGAAGGTTTCGCACTGGTCGTCAAGGTGCTGTGCCGTGACCAGCGCTTCGCCGGGTTGTAATGCCGCGGTAAATGCGGCATAGCGCGCTTTACGCGCGTGCGCTTCAATACCGAGCCCTTCATCTCTGAGCACCACCCGTTTAATCTCAAGCGGGATCGCCCAGGCCGAGCACACCGCTTCACAGTGCGCAACCCAGGCGTCGGCATGAGGACTCAGCCCATGATGGATATGCATCGCCCGGAGCTGAACGTCAGGCTGTTGATCGCGCCAGAGTTTGAGGCGATGGAGCAACACCGTGGAATCCAGGCCACCGCTAAATCCCACCAGCAGCTGGCGGTACGGTGAAACGGCTTGCGCAATAGCGGGTAGGGTCATAGAGAATTACACATAAAAAATGCCCGAACAGAGCGGGCATTATCACACAGGATGGCGCTTACTGCTGGTAAAGCTCCAGCGGAAGACCGTCCGGATCGTTGAAAAAAGTAAAACGCTTGTCGGTAAACGGATCGACACGAATCGCTTCGCACTTCACGCCATGCTCTTCAAGATGTTTTACCGCACGGTCAAGATCATCCACGCTAAAAGCCAGATGGCGCAGGCCGCAGGCTTCCGGACGGGACGGACGCGCAGGTGGGAAAGGAAAAGAGAAAAGTTCAATGACATACTGCCCGTTTAACGCCAGATCGCCTTTCCAGGAGTCGCGCTCCACACGATAGGCCTCGCTTAACAGCGTAAAGCCCAGAATGTCGCAATAAAAGGCCTTACTTTTGGCGTAATCGGTGGCAATGATCGCAATATGATGAACCTGTTTTAAACCCAGCATAGCTTCTCCTTTTTATGATGCCTGAACGTTACAACCGAAAACCCGCCCCTGGCAAGCAGCCACCTTTATTTTAGGACTCGCACCCAGTAAACCCCATTTTCATCACGTTTCGCACCGTGGATATCCGTCTCGAAGCCCGGGTAGTGACGCCCCACAGAACAGAGCATCAGCAGAAAATCGAGCACCGCACGGCTCTCTTCGGTGATCATCTCTCCCGGCATCAGCAGCGGTACGCCCGGTGGATAAGGCAGGATCATATTGGCCGAGACGCGTCCCACCAGATTTTCCAGCTCAACGGTTTCTACCTCCCCTTTCACCTGTCGCTGCCAGGCTTTGTGCGGCGTCAGTTTCATCTCAGGCAAGACGTCAAACGCCTGCAGCATCAGGCGCGGCAGATCGTGCTGGCGGATCAGTTTGTGGATCCCCTGGGCCAGATCCTGTATACGCATATTGCGATAAAAATCAGGATCCTCCGCATAGAGATCCGGCAGCATGTTCTTCACGCGCAGGTTCAGATCGTACGCACGCTTAAACTCCATCAGCCCACGTAGCAAACCCATCGCGCGGGTTTTATCAATCCCAATGCTGAACAGGAACAACAGGTTATACGGTCCGGTTTTCTCCACCACCACGCCGCGCTCATCAAGGAATTTCGCCACCAGCGCGGCCGGAATACCTTCGTCGCTCATGTTACCCTGTTCATCCATGCCCGGCGTCAGGATGGTCACTTTTACCGGGTCGAGGAACATGTGGTCGGCATCGGCATCACGGAAGCCGTGCCACTCTTCACCCGGCGCGACCGGCCAGCACTCCGCCTCGTCAATCTCTTCCGGCTGCCAGATATCAAAGAACCAGCCCTCAGCCTCATCTTTTAACCGCTGAACCTCTTTGCGGAAATGCAGCGCGCGCTCTACAGAGCGATTGATAAGACGTTTACCCGGATTGCCGCGCAGCATCGCCGCAGCCGTTTCAATGGAGGCCACCAGCGGATAACTTGGTGAGGTGGTGGTGTGCATCATAAACGCTTCGTTAAACGTCTCTTCGTCGTACTCACCTTTGATATGGATAAGCGAGGCCTGGGAAAACGCAGCCAGCATTTTGTGAGTCGATTGCGTTTCGAAAAACACTTTGCCCGGCACACGTTCGCCACTCATCCCGCTTTTACCCGCGTAGATGGGGTGGAAATTGGTATAAGGCACCCACGCGGAATCAAAGTGGATCGAGGGGACATCCAGCGTCTGTTTGATCCAGTTGGTGTTATACAGCAATCCGTCATAGGTGGAGTTGGTGATCACCGCATGGATCGGCCAGCTTGCGCCGGGGATCGCCGCCACCTTATTTTCTATGGCTGAATGGGTGAATTCACGGCGCGGAATTCCCCCCAGGATCCCCAGCGCGTTACGCGTGGGTGACAGCCAGAGCGGCACGACATCGCTCATCATCAGCAGATGCGCCAGCGACTTATGGCAGTTACGGTCGATGAGTAACGTACTTCCGGCCGGGGCGGCATACATGCCGACGATTTTGTTTGACGTCGACGTACCGTTGGTCACCATATAGCTCTGCTCGGCCCCAAAGGTGCGGGCAATGTACTCTTCGGCTTCCAGATGTGGACCGGTGTGATCCAGCAATGAGCCAAGCTCGGTAACCGAAATCGACACATCCGCTTTCAGGGTGTTGCCGCCGAAGAAATCATAAAACAGACAGCCAACCGGGCTTTTTTGATAAGCCGTCCCCGCCATATGACCAGGCGTGCAAAAGGTGTACTTTCCTTCCTTCACATAGGTAAACAGCGCCCGGGTAAACGGCGGCGTGATGTTATCCAGATACTCGCCGGTATATTGCTGAATGCGGGCCGCAATATCTTCGGCCACGCCGAGTGAGTATTCGAAAAACCACAGCGCCATCCGCATATCCTGGGCACTGACGTCCATGGTCGAGTGAGTATTGATAAACGCATACAGCGGGAGATATTCATTCAGTTTGTTGATATCGCTGCACAGCTCCAGGTCGTACTCATCCCAGTCGAAGATCACGCCACAGATCCGCGGGTTGTGCTCAATGAACTTCAGCAGGTCAGCGCTGTTGTGCGGCCAGATCAGCTGATAGCCACGTGACTGCAGGGCCTGCTCCAGCTCCTTGATGGGCTCATCTTTATAAAAGACGCCGTGTGGCCCCATAATGGCAATAATATTCACGGGCTTCCTCCTTAAAAAACATTAGCTAAGCATAGCCAGGGTAAACCGCAGGTATAAAAAAAGCCGCAACAGTGTGCGGCTTTTCAGATAATTGTGAAGCTTACGCGTAACCGTAGGTCATCAGACGCTGGTAACGACGATTGAGCAGGTCTTCTTTGCTCAGCACATCCAGGTCCGCCAGATCGGCCAGCAGCTGCGCTTTCAGGGAAGCGGCCATCACTTCCGGCTTACGATGCGCACCACCCAGAGGTTCAGGGATGACGGTATCGATCAGCTTAAGCTCTTTCAGGCGTGGGGCAATGATGCCCATCGCTTCTGCAGCCAGAGGCGCTTTATCGGCGCTCTTCCACAGAATAGAGGCACACCCTTCCGGAGAGATAACGGAATAGGTGCTGTACTGCAGCATATTCACTTTATCGCCCACGCCAATCGCCAGCGCGCCACCGGAACCACCTTCACCGATGACGGTACAGATGACAGGCACCTTCAGGCGAGACATCTCACGCAGGTTACGTGCGATGGCTTCAGACTGACCGCGCTCTTCCGCGCCCACGCCAGGGTAAGCACCCGGAGTGTCGATAAAGGTGATGATGGGCATATTGAAACGCTCAGCCATCTCCATCAGACGCAGGGCTTTACGGTAGCCTTCTGGTGCCGGCATACCAAAGTTACGACGGATCTTCTCTTTGGTTTCACGGCCTTTCTGATGGCCAATGATCATCACCGGACGTCCATCCAGACGAGCGATACCGCCGACGATAGCTTTATCGTCAGCGTAAGCGCGGTCGCCTGCCAGTTCGTCAAATTCGTCAAACGCCAGGCGGACATAATCCAGGGTGTACGGACGCTGTGGGTGACGCGCCAACTGGGCGATCTGCCATGCGCCGAGATCGGCAAAGATTTTGCGCGTCAGTTCTACGCTTTTCTCACGCAGACGATGCACTTCTTCGTCGATGTTAATATCCAGTTTTTCATCCTGACGGCTTACCGCTGTCAGAGAATCGATTTTCGCTTCCAGCTCAGCAATCGGCTGTTCGAAATCAAGGAAATTCAGACTCATAGTATTCCTGTATTAGTCAAACTCCAGTTCCACCTGCTCCGAACCAATGAGGCCACGGAGATCGTTCAGTAAACGATCGCTCGGAGAGACACGCCACGTTGCACCAAAGCGCAACCGCGCACGTGCATCCGCCCTCTGATAGTAGAGATGTACTGGAATTGTCCCCGAGCGGTGGGGTTCCAGAGACTGACGGAGTCGGTTTAAAAGCTGGTCATCAATTTGCCTGTCCGTCAGCGAGATAGCAAGCCCGCGAGCATATTTTTCCCGGGCTTCGTCAATGTCCATCACTTCGCGGGCGGTCATTTTAAGCCCCCCGCTGAAGTCATCAAAGCTGACCTGTCCGCTGACGATAAGTATGCGGTCTTTTTCCAGCAATTGCTGGTATTTATCCAGCGCGTCGGTGAATAACATCACCTCCAGACGCCCGGAACGGTCATCCAGGGTACAGATGCCGATACGATTGCCGCGCTTGGTGACCATAACCCTTGCAGCAATCACGAGCCCCGCAGCCGTGGTGATTTTACCACGTTCTGTCGGATGCATGTCTTTCAGCCTGTAGCCTCCGACATAGCGCTCAATTTCTTTGATGTACTGATTGATCGGGTGCCCCGTCAGGTACAAGCCTAACGTTTCACGCTCACCATCCAGCACCACCTGTTCTGGCCACGGCAGACAGCTGGCGTAAGACTGCTCGATCTGCTCTGGCTCTTCCGCCAGCACGCCGAACATGTCCGCCTGGCCAATGGCTTCCGCTTTTGCGTGCTGATCCGCGGCTTTCAGCGCGTCGCCAAGCGAGTTCATCAGCGCGGCGCGGTGCGGCCCCAGCCTGTCGAACGCACCGGACATGATCAGTTTTTCCAGCACGCGGCGGTTCAGTTTTTTGGTATCGGTGCGGGCGCACAGATCAAACAGCTCGCGGAAATAACCACCGTTATTACGCGCTTCGATGATTGCCTCAATCGGCCCTTCACCTACGCCTTTGATCGCGCCGATCCCGTACACAATCTCCCCGTCGTCGTTAACGTGGAAATGGTAAAGACCCGAGTTAATGTCCGGCGGCAGGATCTTCAGTCCCATGCGCCAGCACTCATCCACCAGGCCAACCACCTTCTCGGTGTTATCCATATCGGCGGTCATTACCGCCGCCATAAATTCAGCGGGATAGTGCGCCTTCAGCCACAGGGTTTGATACGACACCAAAGCATAGGCGGCAGAGTGCGATTTGTTAAATCCGTACCCGGCGAATTTCTCCACCAGGTCAAAGATTTTCATTGCCAGTTCGCCGTCAATGCCGTTTTTCTTCGCGCCATCTTCAAAAATAGAGCGCTGCTTGGCCATCTCCTCCGGCTTTTTCTTACCCATAGCACGACGCAGCATATCCGCGCCGCCGAGGGTATAGCCGGAGAGCACCTGAGCAATCTGCATGACCTGTTCCTGATACAGGATGATGCCGTAGGTTGGCTCCAGTACCGGCTTCAGGCTTTCGTGCTGCCACTGAACGTCCGGGTAGGAAATCTCTTCCCGACCATGCTTACGGTCGATAAAGTTATCTACCATCCCCGACTGCAGCGGTCCCGGACGGAACAGCGCCACCAGTGCGATCATATCTTCGAAGCAGTCAGGCTGCAGACGTTTAATCAGATCTTTCATGCCACGGGATTCAAGCTGGAAGACCGCGGTGGTCTCCGAGCGCTGCAGCATGTCGAAACTTTTCTTGTCATCCAGCGGGATGGCCGCGATATCCAGCGGCGGCTCGCCGTTCTTCTCGCGGCGGGCGTTGATCATCTCCAGCGCCCAGTTGATGATGGTAAGCGTACGCAGACCGAGGAAGTCGAACTTCACCAGCCCGGCGTATTCAACGTCGTTCTTATCAAACTGGGTAACCGGGTGCTGCCCCGCTTCGTCACAATAGAGCGGCGCAAAGTCGGTAATTTTGGTCGGGGCGATAACCACACCACCCGCGTGTTTACCGGCGTTACGCGTGACGCCTTCCAGCTTACGCGCCATGTCAATCAGCGCTTTGACTTCTTCGTCAGCTTCGTAGATTTCCGGCAGCTGCGGCTCGGCTTCAAACGCTTTTGCCAGCGTCATCCCCGGATCGGGCGGCACCAGCTTAGAGATGCGATCGACGAAGCCGTACGGATGCCCCAGCACGCGGCCCACGTCGCGGATAACCGCTTTCGCCGCCATCGTACCGAAGGTAATGATCTGCGATACCGCGTCACGGCCATACATATCCGCCACGTGCTCAATAACCTGGTCACGTTTTTCCATACAGAAGTCGACGTCGAAGTCGGGCATGGAAACACGTTCCGGGTTAAGGAAACGTTCGAACAGCAGGTCAAATTCCAGCGGGTCGAGGTCAGTGATCTTAAGCGCATAGGCCACCAGTGACCCGGCACCGGAACCACGTCCTGGACCAACCGGCACGCCGTTATCCTTCGACCACTGGATAAACTCCATTACGATCAGGAAGTAGCCCGGGAAGCCCATCTGGTTGATAACCTGAAGTTCGATATCCAGGCGCTCGTCATACTCCGGACGACGTTTTTTACGCTCTTCTTCATCCGGGAAAAGGAATTCAAGACGTTCTTCCAGACCTTCTTTGGATTTCATGACCAGGAAGTCTTCCGTGGTCATTTCCCCGGTCGGGAACTGCGGCAGGAAATACTCACCCAAACGCACGGTAACGTTACAGCGCTTGGCGATTTCAACGCTGTTTTCCAGCGCTTCCGGGATGTCAGAGAAGAGTTCACACATCTCCTCTTCGCTGCGCATATACTGCTGAGCAGAATAATTACGCGGGCGCTTGGGATCGTCGAGGGTGAAGCCATCATGGATTGCCACGCGAATCTCGTGAGCGTCGAAATCCCCGGCCTCAAGGAAGCGTACATCGTTGGTTGCCACCACGGGCAGCCCGCGCGCTTCCGCAAGCGCCACAGCGGCATGGAGATAACTCTCTTCATCCGGGCGACCGGTGCGGATCAGCTCCAGATAATAACGATCCGGGAAGTACTCTTCATAGAATGATACGCACTGATCCACCAGCGCACTATTGCCGCGCAGCAGGCATTTACCCACATCACCCATGCGGCCGCCGGAGATCAGCAATAACCCTTCGTTCAGCTCCGCCAGCCAGTCCCGGTCAATCCATGGCCCCAGGGCGCCGTAGCCTCGCTGGTAGGCTTTGGAGATAAGCAGGGTGAGATTCTGATAACCCGTGTTGTTCATCGCTAACACGGAAATTTGCGTCATTTCGTCGCCGAGCAGTTCGCTCTGCACATGAAAATCAGCTCCGACGATGGGTTTCATCCCCGCGCCATGCGCCGTTCCGTAGAACTTCACCAGACCACACAGGTTGGTAAAATCGGTGATCGCCAGCGCAGGCATACCCAGTGAGGCCGCCTTTTTTACCAGCGGCCCGGTTTTCGCCAGCCCATCGATCATGGAGTAGTCGCTATGCACCCGCAGGTGTACGAAACGTGGTTCAGCCATCTTCAGATTCCGCGTTACTTAATTGCTTGCGTATTGATTCAGGACACCAGTCCCAGCGCGCGTTTCACCGGGCCAAAACTGCGCCGGTGATGCTCGGTTGCGCCATGTTCAGCCAGCTTTTCCAGGTGGAAGGCTGTAGGATACCCTTTATGCTGAGCGAAGCCATACTGAGGGTAAGTGAGATCCAGCGCGGCCATTTCAGCATCGCGAGTCACTTTGGCAATAATAGAAGCCGCACTGATTTCCGCGACCCGGCTATCCCCTTTTACTACCGCCATGGAAGGCACTGGTAATGCAGGGCAACGGTTGCCGTCAATAAGAACATACTCCGGGGCAATTTTCAGCCCCGCCACCGCACGCTGCATCGCCAGCATTGTGGCATGCAGGATGTTTAGCTCGTCAATTTCATGCGGCTCAGCACGCCCAAGGCTACAGGCTAATGCTTTTTCCTGAATCTCATCAAATAACGCCAGTCGGCGCTTTTCTGAAAGCTTTTTGGAGTCATTCAACCCGATAATCGGACGGGCAGGATCGAGGATCACCGCCGCGGTCACGACAGCGCCCACTAACGGGCCACGGCCCACTTCGTCCACACCCGCAACAAGGTGGGTGTGAGGATAAATAAATTCCATCATCTTGCTAACTCCAGCACCGCATCAGCCGCTTGCTCATCGGCATTACAGCGGATCTGCTGATGCAGTTCGCGGAACGTATCATGCATCTGGTGGCTGGTCTTGCCGTTGGCAAGCAGCGGTAGCAGCGCATCGGCCAGCGCCTGAGGCTGACATTCGTCCTGCAGAAGCTCTTTCACCAGTTCACGCCCGGCGAGCAGGTTTGGCAGCGAAACGTACTCCGTCTTCACCAGGCGTTTGGCCAGCCAGAAGGTGAACGGTTTCATGCGATAGCCTACCACCATCGGACATTTCGCCAGCATGCACTCCAGGGCTGCCGTACCGGAGGCCAGCAGCGCGGCATCGCTCGCGACCATCGCCTCACGGCCTTTTCCATCCAGCAGATGGATGTGAAGATCCGGTGCAACCTCGGCTTTGATACGCTCAAACTGCTCGCGGCGCTTGGCGTTCACCAGCGGCACAACCACTTCGAGATCGGGATAGGTATCGCGCAGAATTTGCGCGGTTTTCAGGAAGTCCGCGCTAAGCATCTCTACTTCTGCGCCACGGCTACCCGGCAGAAGAGCCAGACAGTGCGCATCGTGAGGGATCCCCAGCACGTCACGCGCTGCGTTTTTATCCGGATCCAGCGGCATCGCATCCGCCATGGTATGCCCGATAAAACGGCACGGAACGTTAAATTTGTCGTAAAACGCTTTTTCGAAAGGCAGGAAAGCCAGCACCAGATTGGTTGACCGTCCGATTTTGAAAACGCGTTTCTGTCGCCACGCCCAGACGGACGGACTGACGTAGTGAATTGTTTTAATGCCCTGCTTTTTCAGATTCCCTTCGAGGGTAATGTTGAAGTCAGGCGCATCAATACCGACAAAGACATCGGGTTTGAGCTCGGTGAAGCGGCGGGTAAGATCGGCGCGGATATGCAGCAGACGACGCAGTCGCCCCAGCACCTCAACAATGCCCATCACGGCCAGCTCTTCCATTTCGTACCAGGCTTCGCAGCCTTCAGCCTGCATTAGCGGGCCTGCAACGCCAACAAAGCGAGCATCAGGTACGCGAGCCTTAAGCGCGCGGATAAGACCGGCACCAAGAATATCGCCGGAGGTTTCTCCGGCGACCAGGGCTATCGTAAGCGGACGACTGTCGACCATTAACGAATCAGACCCCTTGTGGAACGGTCAAAGAATTCCATGAACGCGTTCACTTCAGGGTGCTTTTCCGCCAGTTCGGCAATTTCCGGCTTCGCCTCTTCCAGCGTTTTGCCGCTACGGTACAGTAACTTATACGCGTTGCGGATAGCCGTAATCGCTTCGCGACTAAAGCCACGACGCTTGAGGCCTTCGATGTTCACGCCGAATGGCGTGGCATGGTTGCCCTGCGCAATTACATACGGTGGGACGTCCTGCGCCACACCGGAGCATCCGCCGACCATCACGTGTGCACCAATGATGCAGAACTGATGGACTGCGGTCATACCGCCAATAATTGCGAAATCATCAACCGATACGTGTCCTGCCAGCGTTGCGTTGTTGGCAAGAATACAGCGGTCACCTACGGTACAGTCGTGCGCAATGTGCGCATTAACCATAAACAGGTTATCGCTGCCCACCTTCGTCAACCCACCACCCTGTACTGTTCCACGATGAATGGTGACGCTTTCGCGGATACGGTTACGATCGCCAATTTCCAGACGGGTCGACTCACCAGCATATTTTAAATCCTGGTTAACTTCGCCGATGGAGGCGAACTGATAGATCTCATTGTTGCTGCCAATGGTCGTATGACCATTCACGACAACGTGAGATTTCAGTACTGTACCCTCACCAATTTCGACATGGGGACCAACAATACAGAACGGGCCAATGTGGACATTAGCACCAATAATGGCGCCGGTTTCCACAATAGCGGTAGGATGAATAAAGGCAGATTTATCAATCACGTATCAGGACTCCCGGCTACGAGCACACATCATCGTCGCTTCGCAAACAACTTTGCCGTCAACCAGCGCTACGCCTTTAAAGCGAGTCAGGCCACGACGCGTTTTTTCAAAAGTGACTTCCATGATCATCTGATCACCAGGCACGACAGGACGCTTGAAGCGCGCTTCATCGATACCCGCGAAGTAGTACAGTTCACCCGGCTCCAGTTTGCCTACGCTTTTAAACGCAAGAATACCGGTAGCTTGTGCCATCGCTTCCAGGATCAACACACCCGGGAAGATGGGTTTACCAGGGAAGTGCCCCTGGAAGAATGGCTCGTTAACGGAGACATTTTTCACTGCGCGCAGAAAACGACCTTCTTCAAAATCCAGCACACGGTCTACCAGCAAAAACGGGTAACGGTGCGGCAGAAGTTCTAAAATCTCTTCAATATGCAGAGTATGAGTGTCGGTAGTCAAAATACTCTTCCTGTCAAAATGTACTGATTAGCAATAATAACACGGCCTGCCGGTTTAAAAGAAAGCCGACAGGCCGGGAAATTAAGCGTTAAAAAGATGAACGCTTAGTCTTGTTGATCGATCTTACGCTCAAGGGACTTGAGTCGCTTGCTCATATCATCAATATTCATCACCAGAGCTGCTGTTTTACGCCATACCTTGTTAGGTTGCAGCGGGATGCCTGAGGAATAGACGCCTGGCTCAGTGATAGGACGCATTACCATGCCCATTCCCGTCACGGTGACCTTGTCGCATATTTCCATATGACCATTGATCACGCTGGCACCGCCAATCATGCAGTAACGGCCAATTTTCAGACTGCCTGCCATGATGACGCCACCTGCAACCGCGGTATTGTCGCCAATCACAACGTTATGCGCAATCTGGCACTGATTATCGATAATAACACCATTGCCGATAATGGTGTCGTCAAGCGCACCACGGTCAATGGTGGTGCAGGCTCCGATCTCAACGCGATCGCCAATGATAACGCGACCAAGTTGTGGGATCTTAACCCAATTACCACGATCGTTAGCGTAGCCAAAACCGTCAGAACCAATCACTGTGCTGGACTGAACGAGGCAATTTTCGCCAATTTCAACTTCGTGGTAGACGGACACATTGGCCCACAAACGGGTCCCGGCGCCGATTTTTGTGTTTTTCCCAACGAAGCAGCCCGGGCCGATGACGACGTTATCACCCAGTACGACGCCAGACTCGATCACGGCATTTGCGCCGACTGCTACGTTGTTACCCAGCTGAGCCGTCGGATCGATTGCTGCACTGGCAGCAATGTTTTGCGCCGGCTGCGGCGTGGTATCAAGAATTTGTGCCATGCGAGCATACGTCAGGTAGGGATTTTTCACTACCAGTGCCGCACCAGTGGCAAACGGAAGATCGTCCTGCGTCAGAACAACAGCCGACGCCTGGCATTGAGCCAGATGTTCACGGTACTTAGGGCTTACCATGAAGGTAATATTGCCAGCTTTAGCAGATTGCATGGACGCAACAGCGGTGATGACGATATCGCCATCACCGTGTAATTCTGCATCCAACTGCTGAGCTAAATCAGCCAGTCGAATTGAAGGCATTACTTATTTAACCTGTTTCAGAACATCAGCGGTGATGTCTTTAACATCGCTGCTGTTGAAAGCAACGGCGTTCGCATCAACAACCAGATCGATGTTCTGATCGGCAGCAACTGCTTTAACAGCAGTCTGAATGCGAGTCACCAGCTTGCCACGCTCTTCGTTAGAACGACGCTGACGATCCTGCTCGAAAGCCTGCGCTTTCTGGGAGAACGTCTGGCGCTGAGCCATTACGTCTTTTTCCAGTTTGCTGCGCTCGCTTGATTTCATGGTAGAACCATCACGCTGCAGACGCTGCATTTTGGACTGAAGATCGTTTTCCATACCCTGCAGTTCGCTTGCACGGCCTTTGAATTCGTTTTCCAGAGTCGCAGAAACGCCAGTTTTCTGTGCAACCTGCTGGAACAAATTACCCATGTTGACGATTGCAATTTTGTCTGCTGCCTGAGCAGAAGTTGCCATCGCTAAACCGAGACCTGCAGCTAATAACCACTTTTTCACAATTAACTCCTTACCATCCCATTGGCACCAGAAGGTACCGTTCTTTGCGTGGCAAGGCGATCGTTTTACCGATCGCCGGTTGTCAGCGCTACACTGCCAACGCATTCCTTTGCAGCGGAGAATTACCAGGTTTTACCAATGTTAAACTGGAATTGCTCCGACTTATCTCCATCATATTTCTTAAACGGCTGGGCGTAAGAGAAGACCAACGGCCCCAGCGGTGACATCCATTGTAATGCGATACCTGCAGACATGCGAATATTGCCCGGATCGCTGTAGTCTGGAACACCTGCCGCACGCATCTGGGCAGTGTTCTCCCAGTTGGTATCCCACACGGTACCGGCATCCCAGAAGAAGGACGTACGGACTGAGTTGGCGTATTTATCACTGATGAATGGCGTTGGCGTGATGAACTCAAGGCTCGCCACGGCCATGGCGTTACCGCCTACCGCATCATCAGAGCTACAAACCTGTTTTGGATCCCGGCTTGCGCAGTTATCTTCGTCATTACCGCCGTAATAAACCGCTTTCGGACCAATGTTATTGGACTGGAAGCCACGAACGGTACTGGAACCACCGGCGTAGAAGTTCTCATAGAACGGCATCTCTTTGCCGCCTAAACCATCGCCATAGCCCCAACGGGTACGACCCAGAACCACCCACTTATGATCGTCATCGATCGGGAAGTACGAGGCAGTATCGAGCGTTAACTTGTAGAACTCGTTATCAGAACCAGGAATAGTCACTTTACCATTCAGGTTGACACGAGAACCTTCCGTTGGGAAGTAACCACGGTCAAGGCGGTTATACGTCCAACCGTAGTTGAAGGTGAAGTCATCCGCCGCAAAACCGTTGTTATCGCTGGAGGTGCTCGCCGACTGGCCGATAGAGTCGAGATAACGCCACATTGCCACCTGCGGTTGCATATTGGACAGGTCGTTATGCACGTAACCTAAGCCCGCACGCAGGGTGTTGTATTCGTTAACCGGGAATCCAAGCGTACCGTCTACACCGTAGCTCTTGTTGGTGTACGAGGACAGATCCGCGTCGTCTGCTTTAAAGTCGTTATAGAAGATACGACCACCCAGGCTCACACCGTCAACGGTGAAGTATGGGTTAGTGACAGAGAACTCAGAGTAGGTCTGGTAGTCGTTTTTGGTACCGTTGATACCCACCGAGTAACCCGTACCCAGCCAGTTATCCTGCTGAACGCCAACCTGGAAGCTCACGCCGCTTTCAGTACCGTAGCCCACACCGAAGTTAAAGCTACCGGTATTACGCTCTTTCACTTTGTACACGACATCAACCTGGTCCGGGCTGCCCGGCACACGCTGGGTATCGGTATCAACTGTCTCAAAATAGCCCAGACGGTTCAGACGCTCTTTACCCTGGTCAACGAGGTCGCTACCCAACCATGCCCCTTCCATCTGGCGCATTTCGCGACGCAGAACGGAATCTTTGGAGGTGTCGTTACCTTCGAAGCGGATCTTACGCACGTAGAAACGGTTGCCTGCATCAACGTTAACGTGAAGCTTAACGGTTTTATCCGCGTCGTTGATTTCCGGCTGAGTTTGCACACGCGGATAGGCATAACCATAACGGCCGAGCAGCTTTTTAATGCCGTCTTCCATTTTGGTTACTTTAGAACCGCTGTACAGATCGCCTGGCTGAATTTTGGTCAGCGATTCGATCTCGGCAGAATGCCCCGCCAGGTTGCCACTTACTTCAACACCCGAAAGCTTGTACTGATCGCCTTCTGTGATGTTAATCGTAATGTAGATCCCTTTCTTGTCCGGGGTCAGACTCACCTGAGTCGAGTCGATGTTGAAACGGGCATAACCGCGATCCAGATAGTAGCTGCGCAGGGTTTCGAGGTCGCCCGCCAGTTTCTGTTTCTGGTATTTGCGATCGCCCACCACGTTCCACCACGGCACTTCGTCACGCAGCTGGAAGGTGGAGATCAGTTCGTCGGTAGTAAACGCGTGGTTCCCGACGATGTTGATCTGTTGGATCTTTGCCGAGACGCCTTCCTGGAAGACCAGCTTCAGGTCAACACGGTTACGCGGCAGCGGAGTCACCACCGCTTTCACGCTGGCGCTGTACTTACCGACGCTGTAATAGAAATCTTCCAGACCTTTTTCAATGTCTGAAAGGGTGGTGCGGTCCAGAGATTCCCCCACACGAACACCGGATGCTTCAAGGTTCTGCTTGAGCATGTCATCTTTCACCGACTTGTTACCGGAGAAAGTGATACTGGCGATCGTTGGACGTTCTTTTACCTGAACCAGCAGCGTATCACCATCGCGCAGGACGCGGACATCCTCAAAGTTGCCGGTGGCAAACAGAGCACGGATGGTGTTACTGATGTCATCATCATTAACCGTATCGCCGGGGCGCACAGGCATACTGAGGAGGGCCGCACCAACGGCGACACGCTGAAGGCCTTCGAAATGAATGTCTTTCACTACGAACCCGTCAGCACCGTATACGGTGGCGCTGCTAAACAGCAGCGACGCTATGAGCAACTTTTTCATCGCCATCGTTATTATGCGTTCTTCCTAACTAACTCTCTTACAACCGAGAGAAATCATTGAAAAGTGCAAGCCCCATTAACAGCACCAGCAAAATCGAGCCAATGCGATAACTAAAGTCTTGAACTCGCTCGGATACCGGCCCGCCTTTTAGCTTTTCAATCGCTAAAAACAGCAGATGACCCCCGTCTAAAACGGGAAGCGGGAACAGGTTGATGATCCCAAGGTTCACGCTAATGAGCGCGAGAAACATGAGATAGTAAATCACCCCGAACTCCGCTGACATCCCAGCCCCCTGAGCTATCGAAATTGGCCCACTGAGGTTGTTCAGTTTCACATCACCGGTTATCAATTTCCCCAACATGTTTACCGTCAGCTTCATCAGTTGCCATGTTTTATCCGTGGCTTCAAGGATGGCGCTAAACGGCCCATACTGGCGTATTGTCTTGTACTCATCAGGCAGCGGGATCACTTTAGGCACAACGCCTGCAAACCCTTCTGCCTTTTTGCCGACCGATTTGCTATCCGGGATCAGCGTCAGCGAGAGTGGACTACCCTGCCTTTCAACTTCCAGCGCGAGCGACGTACCCGGATTATCGCGCACCAGAGTAACAAAGGTCATCCACTGTGTTAATGGCTGACCATCGACTTTAACGATCCTGTCGCCAGCTTGCAAACCCGCTTTGCTCGCCGCCGAATTTGCCTGAACTTCGGCTAATATCGGTTCGATCTGCGCACCACGTGGGCGAATCCCCAGCGCAGAGACGGGATCTTCTTTGTCTGGCTCGAAACTCCAGTGACGCAAATCCAGCACTTTATTCTGTCGCTGGTCAGAACCAAACGGTGACACGCTGACCGTGGTCTGCTCATCACCGATTTTGGCTACCAGTTGCAGTCGCACGGCATCCCAATCAGGGGTTTCGATACCATCAATCGCTTTAAGTTCCATCCCCGGCGTAATTTGCGCACTCGCCGCGATGGAATTGGGGGCGATTTCACCGACAACCGGACGCACGCCCGGAACGCCGATGATAAACACCAGCCAGTAAGCGAAGATAGCAAAGATGAAATTGGCTACCGGTCCGGCAGCAATGATGGCGGCACGTTGTCCAACGGTTTTGTTGTTAAACGCGCTGTGCCGAAGCTCAGGGGCCACAGGCTCAACACGTTCGTCGAGCATTTTGACGTAGCCACCGAGTGGAATAAGGGCGATGACAAATTCCGTGCCGTGACGGTCGGTGCGCGTCCAGAGCGATTTGCCAAAACCGATGGAGAACCGCTCTACGCGCACACCGCAACGGCGAGCAACCCAGAAATGGCCAAATTCATGCACGGTAATCAGTACACCCAGTGCAACAATGAACGCCGCCAGATTCCAGAGAATGCTCAGCATAAAACCTTCCGTTAAATCGTCCCGAATACCAGTAAAAGCAGACAAGCAAACACGGGAACAGCCGCTGTCAGGCTGTCAATGCGATCCAGTATCCCGCCATGCCCTGGAATCAGGTGTCCGCTGTCCTTAATCCCTGCTTCTCGCTTGAACATACTTTCGGTTAAATCACCGAGTACCGAGGCCAGCGCGGCAAAAATCGAACACACCAGCAGTATTGACGGTGCAATGTCCAGATTCGCCCAGACGCCATAGCCCCAGGAGATAATCGCTGCCGTAAACAGGCCGCCGATGAATCCTTGCCAGGTTTTACCAGGCGACACCTTCGGAGCCAGTTTATGTTTGCCGAACAGTTTACCAAACATATAGGCCCCAGAGTCAGCCCCCCAGACCAGAATCATCACATAAAGCAGCCAAATCGCACCGCTGTAGTGGTTTTCGTCGTAGTGCCAGGCGCGCAGAGCCACCATGCCCCAGAAAAAAGGCACGATGGTAAGAAGACCAAATATAAGGCGCAGCACTTTTGAGTTGCGCCATAACGCCGCGGAGCCTGGATAAAAAAGCACCAAAACAAGGGCGGCGATCCACCAGGCCAACGATACCCACAGGGACCCGGCAACCAGTGGTTGGTGAATATCATGGTGATATTCCGGCAAGGTAAACAGCATCAGGGCCAGGATCAAGCCACAGAGTACCGCCAGCCATACCCGCTGACTGCGCGACGTAAAGCCGCTAAACTGTCCCCATTCCCACGCGGCCAGCATACACACCACCAGCGTGACAATAGCAAATCCCACCGGGGGCAGTAAAAACAGCGCCGCAATGACAATGGGTATTAATACAAAAGCGGAAATCAGGCGATACTTCAGCAAAAGCTACCCCCATCAGGCTTTGTCGCCACCAGGCTCGGTGCCGCCGAAACGACGCTCTCGATTGGCAAAGGCATGCAGCGCACCTTCAAAGTCTTGTTCATCAAAATCGGGCCAAAGCACATCCGTAAAGTAAAGTTCGGCATAGGCAATTTGCCACAGCAAAAAGTTACTTATGCGATGTTCTCCCCCTGTCCTAATTACCAAATCCACAGGTGCCAGTTCATTCATGCAGATTTGCTTGCTCAGCGCGTCTTCATCAATTTGGTCGGGTCTCAACAACCCTTCCTGAACCTGTTCGGCCAGGTGCCGAACTCCCTGGATAATATCCCAGCGTCCACCGTAATTCGCCGCGATATTCAGCGTCAGACCCGTGTTATTTTCAGTCAGCGCTTCTGCTTTACGAATCCGTTCCTGCAAACGTGAGTTAAAACGACTGGTTTCGCCAATGACACGCAGGCGCACGTTGTGGCGGTGCAGGCTTTTTACTTCGCTGTCGAGCGCCCACACAAACAGTTCCATCAACGCAGTCACTTCCTGCGCAGGTCGATTCCAGTTTTCACTGCTAAAAGCATAGAGCGTTAACGCATCAATGCCGTTATTGGCGGCAAAAGAGACGGCGCGGCGAACAGATTTCGCCCCAGCTTTATGCCCAAAGGCTCGTATCTTCCCTTGTCTTTTCGCCCAGCGGCCATTGCCATCCATGATGATTGCTACATGACGGCAGCCATGAGCTGGCAAGTTTTCGCTTATTGGTTGATTCGCAGACAACATAACGCGTTTTTAGTCCCTGAAAAGGATTTAACGGTACTCAGGAATACTGAAGCCTATACGTAAAAAAGCCGTGTCAAACCACGGCTTACCTGACCACTTAAAGTCAAATACCTGCGATCAGGTGGCGCAGACTATATCACCGAAGCCCAACGCTAACAAATAGCACGACGACTGGTGCTTGCTTTATCACCAGCTTGCGAGATGTGTCACCTGTTTGCGCGCAATAATACGAGCCTGCTCATCCACCGCCAGCACCTCTTCCACGCTTTGTGGTTCGCGCAGATCCATCAACTCCAGTACCGACAAATTCAGCATAGCGATATCGGTGAAACGGATCTGCTGATTCAGAAATGCTTCAACGGTAATTTCATTGGCTGCATTGAGTGCCGTCGCCGCCGCCTGCCCCTGGTCAAAGGCATTCATTGCAAGCTTAAGACACGGATAACGATCGTAGTCAGGTTCACTGAACGTCAGAGAACTCAGCTTGCAAAAATCGAGTGGCTTTACGCCAGATTTCACGCGTTCAGGCCATGCCATTGCATGTGCAATTGGCGTACGCATATCCGGCTCTCCCAGCTGTGCCAGCACGCTGCCGTCCTGATAGCGCACCATCGAGTGAATCACCGATTGCGGGTGGATCAGCACTTCCATCTGTTTCGCCGACGCGTTAAACAGCCAGCGAGCTTCAATGTATTCCAGACCTTTGTTCATCATAGTGGCAGAGTCAACGGAGATCTTACGCCCCATTGACCAGTTCGGATGACGGCACGCCTGATCCGGCGTCATTGCGCTCAGTTCAGACAGTGGCGTTTCACGGAACGGGCCACCAGACCCGGTAAGCAAAATCGATACAACCCCATTCTGCTCCAGGTCAGCGTACCCCAGGTTCTGCTGAAAAGGTTGCGGTAAACTCTGAAAAATGGCGTTGTGCTCGCTGTCGACCGGCAAAAGACGTGCTCCGCGCTGCTTAACCGCCTCCATAAACAGACGTCCGCAGGTTACCAGCGACTCTTTATTCGCCAGCAGAACATCTTTACCGGCATCGATGGCGGCCAGCGTCGGCAGCAACCCGGCCGCGCCAACAATGGCGGCCATCACCTGATCGACCTCGTCCAGCGCGGCCATCTCACAGGCAGCCTGCTGCCCGCTCAGAACCTCAGTACGACTGCCCTTCTCTTGCAGAGCGGTTTTCAGCTGGCGGGCACTCTCTTCGTCATCCATTACCGCATAGCGGGGCGTAAACTCCAGACACTGCTCGACCATTCGCTGCACATTCTTCCCGGCCACCAGTGCTGTCACGGTGTAAAGCGCAGGGTTGTGGCGTACAACGTCGAGAGTGCTGCAACCGATAGATCCGGTTGAGCCAAGGAGAGTTAAATGCTTCATGAGATGCCCGAAAAAAGTTAGACCAGATAAAAGCAAAACGCCGCCAGCAAGACCCGAAGTCCCTCTGAACGGCGTTTATCAGTGTAAGACAGAAATCAGAACTGCATCAGTTCCGCTTCTTTATCTGCCAGCGCCGCATCAATTTTCTTGATGGCAGCGTCAGTCATTTTCTGAATGTCGTCCTGTGAACGACGATCGTCATCTTCACTGATCTCTTTTTCTTTCAGCAGCGCTTTCACTTTATCGTTAGCGTCGCGACGGACGTTACGCACGGAAACACGACCCAGCTCAGCTTCGCCACGCACCACTTTGATCAGGTCTTTACGACGCTCTTCGGTCAGCGGAGGCAGTGGAACACGGATATCAGCACCCGCAGAGCTTGGGTTCAGACCGAGGTCAGATGCCATGATCGCTTTCTCAACCGCCGGGCCCATAGAGCGATCGAACACGTTGATTTTCAGCGTACGGGTATCTTCCACGGTCACGCTCGCCAGCTGGCGCAGAGGGGTAGGCGTACCGTAGTACTCTACGATGATGCCATCCAGCAGGCTTGGAGAAGCACGGCCAGTACGGATTTTGCTGATTTGGGTTTTGAACGCTTCTACGCATTTTTCCATGCGTACTTCAGCATCTTTTCTGATGTCGTTAATCACGTTACGAATCCTTGAAAACTTGTCTCAGGCAGACTATCCGCCAGCACAGTGCTACAGGTGTGCTAAGTATAGTCGCGTTTAATTCATGACAACGCCAATGGCGCGTCCGGGTAAGATACCACTTCAAAATAAAGCGGAATCTTACCTGTATTTATCGCCGACGGAAATTATTCCGTGATCAATGTGCCTTCTTTTTCGCCCATGACCACGCGGCGCAGTGCGCCAGGCTTATTCATGTTGAAGACACGGATTGGCAGTTTGTGGTCGCGAGCCAGGGTGAAGGCGGCAAGATCCATCACTTTCAGCTCTTTTTCCAGCACTTCGCTGTAGGACAGCTGATCGTACATGGTGGCAGAGGGATCTTTTGCCGGGTCGGCGGTAAACACGCCATCCACTTTGGTTGCTTTCAGCACCACATCGGCTTCGATTTCGATACCGCGCAGGCAAGCAGCGGAATCGGTTGTAAAGAACGGGTTACCCGTACCGGCGGAGAGGATCACCACGCGGTTGTTGCGCAGCAGGCTGATCGCTTCTGCCCAGCTGTAGTTATCGCAAACGCCATTCAAAGGAATAGCGGACATCAGGCGGGCATTCACATAGGCACGATGCAACGCATCACGCATTGCCAGACCGTTCATCACGGTTGCCAGCATACCCATATGGTCGCCCACAACGCGGTTCATCCCCGCTTTCGCCAGACCAGCACCACGGAAAAGGTTGCCACCGCCAATGACCACGCCGACCTGAATACCCAGTTCGACAAGTTCTTTGATCTCCTGTGCCATGCGGTCGAGAATGCTTGCGTCAATACCGAAGCCTTCCGATCCCTGCAGCGCTTCGCCACTCAGCTTAAGCAGAATGCGTTTGTACACGGGTTTTGCATTGGTAGCCATGTTTCTTTCCTGAGACTGTCAACGATTAAGATGGGGGTTAATTCTGGCGACATAGTAATGTCGCATACCAGCACAGCGATACGGGATCCTGTCTGATTTTCGTCTGACGGGTGACAAAAAGAAGCCGCCCTCAGGCGGCTCCTTTTTCATCATTAAGACTGCTTGGACATTGCAGCAACTTCTGCTGCGAAGTCAGTCTCAACTTTCTCGATGCCTTCGCCCACTTCGAAGCGGATGAAGCCAGTTACGTCAGCGTTGTGCTCTTTCAGCAGCTGAGCAACGGATTTGCTTGGATCCATAACGAAAGGCTGGCCAGTCAGAGAAACTTCGCCGGTGAATTTCTTCATGCGGCCTTCAACCATTTTCTCTGCGATTTCTTTTGGCTTACCAGACTGCATCGCGATGTCCAGCTGAACCTGGTACTCTTTCTCTACCACTTCAGCAGACACGTCTTCTGGTTTAACGAATTCTGGTTTGCTTGCAGCGATGTGCATTGCCAGCTGTTTAACCAGCTCTTCGTCAGCGCCTTTAGCCGCAACCAGAACACCGATACGCGCACCGTGCTGGTAAGAACCCAGAACGTCGCCTTCCAGGGACGCTACGCGACGGATGTTGATGTTCTCACCGATTTTAGCAACCAGCGCAACACGTTCTTCTTCGAACTGTGCTTTCAGAACTTCAACGTCAGTGATTTTGCCAGCAACAGCTGCGTCCAGAACTTTGTTAGCAAATGCCTGGAAACCACCATCTTTAGCAACGAAGTCAGTCTGGCAGTTAACTTCCAGAATGATGCCGTAGTTGCCGTCGATTTTAGTGATGATCACGCCGTCAGCAGCAACGTTGCCTGCTTTTTTAGCTGCTTTGATCGCACCGGATTTACGCATGTTTTCGATTGCCAGCTCGATGTCGCCGTTCGCTTCAGTCAGCGCTTTTTTGCAATCCATCATGCCTGCGCCAGTACGCTCGCGCAGCTCTTTTACCAGGGATGCGGTAATTTCAGCCATTCTTAAATCCTCGGGAGATGTGAACTGCCCGGCCTGCGGCCAAACAGTATAAATTGAAAAAAGGGGCCGATAATGGGCCCCTATTCATACACGGTACTAATAAGGGGTGAAACCTTATTATTCAGCTTCTACGAAGCTTTCTTCCGCCTGAGAAGCCAGATCCTGGGAACGGCCTTCACGAACGGTAGCAGCTACAGCGCTCAGGTACAGGCTAACAGCACGGATTGCGTCGTCGTTACCCGGGATAACGAAGTCAACACCGTCCGGATCGGAGTTGGTATCAACGATAGCGAATACCGGGATACCCAGGTTGTTAGCTTCTTTGATTGCGATGTGCTCGTGGTCTGCATCGATTACGAACAGCGCGTCTGGCAGGCCGCCCATATCTTTGATACCGCCCAGGCTGTTTTCCAGCTTGTCCAGCTCACGAGTGCGCATCAGCGCTTCTTTCTTAGTCAGCTTGTCGAAAGTACCGTCCTGAGACTGGGTTTCCAGATCTTTCAGGCGCTTGATGGACTGACGAACAGTTTTCCAGTTGGTCAGCATGCCGCCCAACCAGCGATGGTTCACGAAGAACTGGTCGCAGCTGTTAGCAGCATCTTTCACAGCTTCGCTTGCAGCGCGCTTAGTACCAACGAACAGAATCTTACCTTTACGGGAAGCGATCTTGTTCAGCTCAGCCAGGGCTTCGTTGAACATTGGTACAGTTTTCTCAAGGTTGATGATGTGAACTTTGTTACGCGCGCCGAAGATGAAAGGCTTCATTTTCGGGTTCCAGTAACGGGTCTGGTGACCGAAGTGAACACCAGCCTTGAGCATGTCGCGCATGGAAACAGTTGCCATGTTTAAAACCTCTATATTGAAAGTTGGGGTTATGCCTCCACGTATCCCATATTACCGACCCCGAAGGGCACCCCGGAATATGTGCCGATACGTGTGTGTTGTTACACAAAGTGAGATATATCGCTCCCGTCCAGCCTGTGTATCTGAGATGGATCGGAAGTCCGGCGCGCTTTATACCACAAATCACGACCAGAAACCAATAATTGTTGGCGTAGTGTGCTGTTAATGATTCTCAATTTGGCACGGGGTGCGCCTGACTGATACCATTGACGGTACTTAGACTAGTATTGTCGAAAAAATCGACACCGATGGACAGATTACATGGCTATCTCTATTAAGACCCCTGAAGAAATTGAAAAGATGCGCGTCGCTGGTCGTCTGGCCGCGGAAGTGCTGGAAATGATCGAGCCGTTCGTGAAACCGGGCGTCAGCACCGGCGAACTGGACCGCATCTGTAACGACTATATCGTTAACGAGCAGCACGCGGTCTCCGCCTGCCTCGGCTACCACGGTTTCCCGAAATCCGTCTGCATTTCTATAAATGAAGTGGTGTGCCACGGTATTCCGGATGACGAAAAACTGCTGAAAGATGGCGACATCGTCAACATCGACGTCACCGTCATTAAAGATGATTACCACGGTGACACCTCGAAGATGTTTATCGTGGGCAAGCCAACCATCCTGGGCGAGCGCCTGTGTAAAGTGACGCAGGAGAGCCTCTACCTGGCGCTGAAGATGGTGAAACCGGGCATTCGTCTGCGCACCATTGGTGCCGCTATCCAGAAGTTTGTCGAAGCGGAAGGTTTCTCCGTGGTTCGCGAATATTGTGGCCACGGCATTGGCCGCGTCTTCCACGAAGAGCCGCAGGTTCTGCACTACGATGCGGATGACGGCGGCGTGGTGCTGCAAAAAGGGATGACCTTCACCATCGAGCCGATGGTCAACGCGGGTGACTACCGTATCCGTACCATGAAAGATGGCTGGACGGTGAAAACCAAAGACAGAAGCTTGTCTGCACAGTACGAGCATACTATTGTGGTAACAGACAACGGCTGCGAAATTATGACGTTGCGCAAGGATGACACCATCCCGGCAATACTGACGCACGATGAATGATAAAAAAGCCGGCAAATGCCGGCTTTTTTAATGGCGATAGCTTTTTCTTATGGGTGGCGCACGATGAGTAATCTATTACCCGAACAGTATGCTAACACAGCACTTCCCACCCTTCCCGACCAGCCCGATAACCCGGGCGTCTGGCCGCAGCACGAGCTGAGCTGTGCCGGCATCAAAGCCCATATGGATGTCTTCCAGCGCTGGCTGGGAAGCGCGTTTGATGCGGGCATTTCCGCCGAACAGCTCATTGAAGCACGCACCGAATTTATTGACCAGCTTCTGCAACGCCTGTGGATTGAGTACGGATTCGGGCAGGTCAGCGACGTGGCGCTGGTTGCCGTCGGGGGCTATGGCCGCGGTGAGCTGCATCCGCTTTCCGATATTGACCTGCTGATCTTAAGCCGCAAAAAGCTGCCGGACGAACAGGCGCAGAAGATTGGCGAATTGCTGACGCTGCTCTGGGATGTGAAACTGGAAGTCGGCCACAGCGTACGCACCCTGGAAGAGTGCCTGCTGGAGGGGCTATCGGATCTGACCGTTGCCACCAACCTGATTGAAACCCGCCTGCTGATCGGCGACGTCGCGCTGTTCCTGGAACTGCAAAAACACATTTTCAGCGACGGCTTCTGGCCATCAGAAAAGTTCTTCGCCGCTAAGGTCGAGGAACAAAATCAGCGCCACCAGCGCTATCACGGCACAAGCTATAACCTTGAACCGGATATCAAAAGCAGCCCCGGCGGCCTGCGCGATATCCACACATTACAGTGGGTAGCCCGTCGCCACTTTGGCGCCACCTCGCTGGATGAAATGGTGGGTTTTGGCTTTTTAACCGAAGCCGAGCGAAACGAGCTCAACGAGTGTCTGCATCTACTGTGGCGCATTCGTTTTGCCCTCCATCTTGAACTTAATCGCTACGATAACCGTCTGTTGTTCGACCGCCAGCTCAGCGTGGCCCAGCGCCTTCACTACAGCGGCGAGGGTAACGAACCGGTTGAGCACATGATGAAGGATTTCTTCCGCGTGACCCGACGCGTTACCGAACTCAACCAGATGTTATTGCAGCTGTTCGACGAAGCTATTCTGGCGCTGACGGCCGACGAAAAACCGCGCCCCATTGATGACGAGTTTCAGCTACGCGGTACGCTTATCGATCTGCGCGACGAAACGCTGTTTATGCGCGAGCCGGAAGCGATCCTGCGGATGTTCTACACCATGGTCCGCAACAGCACGATCACCGGGATCTACTCCACCACCCTGCGCCATTTGCGCCATGCGCGACGCCATCTGACGCAGCCGCTGTGCTATATCCCGGAAGCGCGTTCGCTGTTCCTGAGCATGCTCCGCCATCCGGGCGCCGTCAGTCGCGGACTGCTGCCAATGCACCGTCACAGCGTACTGTGGGCCTATATGCCGCAATGGTCGCACATTGTCGGGCAGATGCAGTTCGATCTGTTCCATGCCTATACGGTGGATGAACACACGATCCGTGTCATGCTCAAGCTGGAGAGTTTTGCGAAAGAAGAGACGCGCTCCCGCCACCCGCTGTGCGTTGAGCTGTGGCCACGGCTGACCCATCCGGAGCTGATCCTGATTGCCGCCCTGTTCCACGATATCGCCAAAGGCCGCGGCGGTGACCACTCGGTGCTCGGCGCGCAGGACGTCCTGAAATTTGCCGAACTGCACGGTCTGAACTCACGTGAAACACAGCTGGTGGCCTGGCTGGTGCGCCATCACCTGCTGATGTCGGTCACCGCACAGCGTCGTGACATTCAGGACCCTGAAGTGATCAAGCAGTTTGCAGAAGAGGTACAAACAGAAAACCGTCTGCGCTATCTGGTCTGCCTGACGGTGGCCGATATCTGCGCCACCAACGAAACGCTGTGGAACAGCTGGAAGCAGAGCCTGCTGCGTGAACTGTACTTTGCGACCGAAAAACAGCTGCGCCGCGGAATGCAAAACACGCCGGACATGCGCGAGCGCGTGCGCCACCATCAGCTGCAGGCTCTGGCCCTGCTGCGGATGGACAACATTGATGAAGAGGCGTTGCATCAGATTTGGGCCCGCTGTCGTGCCAACTACTTTGTCCGTCACAGCCCAAACCAACTCGCCTGGCATGCGCGGCATCTGCTGCAGCATGATTTGTCGCAGCCGATGATCCTGCTCAGCCCGCAGGCGACGCGCGGTGGTACAGAGATCTTTATCTGGAGCCCGGACCGCCCTTATCTGTTTGCTGCGGTATGCGCTGAACTGGACAGACGAAACCTGAGCGTGCACGACGCGCAGATTTTCACCACCCGCGACGGCATGGCGATGGACACCTTTATTGTGCTGGAGCCGGACGGCAGCCCGCTGTCGTCGGATCGTCATGAGGGGATACGTTTTGGTCTGGAGCAGGCCATCACTCAGCGCAGCTGGCAGCCGCCGCAGCCGCGTCGTCAGCCCGCGAAACTGCGCCACTTTACCGTCGATACCGAGGTCAATTTCCTGCCGACCCACACCGATCGTAAATCGTTCCTGGAGCTCATTGCCCTGGATCAGCCAGGTCTGCTCGCCCGCGTCGGCCAGGTCTTTGCCGATCTGGGAATTTCGCTTCACGGGGCCCGAATTACAACCATTGGCGAGCGAGTAGAAGATTTATTTATAATCGCAACAGCGGACCGGCGTGCCCTTAATAATGACCTGCAACTTGAAGTGCAACAACGGTTGACAGCAGCCCTCAATCCAAACGATAAAGGGTGACGTGTTTTTTAGTGAAATGGAAAGAGTAAACAATGCAGCAGTTACAGAACGTTATTGAGTCCGCTTTTGAGCGTCGCGCCGAGATTACCCCGGCAAATGTGGATACCGTTACCCGCGAAGCGGTTAACCAGGTGATTTCTCTGCTGGATTCCGGCGCGCTGCGTGTAGCAGAAAAAATCGACGGTCAGTGGGTCACTCATCAATGGCTGAAGAAAGCCGTGCTGCTCTCTTTCCGTATCAACGATAACCAGGTTATCGACGGAGCTGAAAGCCGCTACTTCGATAAAGTGCCAATGAAATTCGCTGATTACGACGAAGCGCGTTTCCAGAAAGAAGGCTTCCGCGTAGTGCCACCTGCTGCGGTGCGTCAGGGCGCGTTCATCGCCCGTAACACCGTACTGATGCCATCCTACGTAAACATCGGTGCCTATGTAGACGAAGGTACCATGGTGGATACCTGGGCTACCGTGGGCTCCTGCGCGCAGATCGGTAAAAACGTTCACCTGTCCGGCGGCGTCGGCATCGGTGGCGTACTGGAACCCCTGCAGGCTACCCCAACCATCATCGAAGACAACTGCTTCATCGGCGCGCGCTCTGAAGTGGTAGAAGGCGTGATCGTTGAAGAAGGCTCAGTGATCTCCATGGGCGTTTACATCGGTCAGAGCACCCGTATTTACGACCGTGAAACCGGCGAAATCCATTACGGCCGTGTTCCGGCAGGCTCCGTGGTTGTTTCCGGCAACCTGCCGTCTAAAGATGGTAAGTACAGCCTGTACTGTGCGGTTATCGTGAAGAAAGTGGACGCGAAAACCCGCGGTAAAGTGGGCATCAACGAATTGCTGCGCACCATCGATTAATCGGATATAACAAAAAGCGGGGGCAACCCCGCTTTTTTCATATCTGAGGGTGGCGAAAATAGATTTTTTCGTTAATTATTCAAAGGTTATGTTGAGATCAAGGGTACCGCTATGTACGATAATCTGAAAAGTCTGGGCATTACCAATCCTGATGAAATTGATCGTTACAGCCTTCGCCAGGAAGCCAACAACGACATTTTAAAAATCTATTTTCACAAGGACAAAGGAGAGTTTTTCGCCAAGAGCGTGAAGTTTAAATATCCACGCCAGCGTAAGACCGTCGTCGCAGACGGTGTAGGACAGGGATACAAAGAGGTTCAGGAAATCAGCCCCAACCTGCGCTATGTGATCGATGAACTCGATCAGATCTGCCAGCGCGACCGTACCGAAGTCGATCTCAAGCGTAAGATCCTTGACGATCTGCGTCACCTTGAAAGCGTTGTGACTAATAAGATCAGCGAGATTGAAGCGGATCTTGAGAAATTAACGCGTAACAAATAAGTTGGGTGCGGCCTGATGCCCTCACCCCGGCCCTCTCCCACAGGGAGAGGGAGAAAACCATCATGTAGGCCGGGTAAGGCGAAGCCGCCACCCGGCAAACAGCATCATCGCTGTTCATCCAGCTGCAACGCCACATACAGCAGCAGCCTGTCGTCAAAACTTCCCAGATCCAGCCCTGTCAGCTCCGAAATCCGGTTGAGCCGATACTCCAGCGTGTTGCGGTGAATGAACAGCGCTTTCGACGTCGCCAGCGGCTGCACGTTATGCCGGAACCACGCCTGTAGCGTCCGGCGCAGCAGGCCATTGTTGTCCATCGCTTTCAGACGCGCGAGCGGACGCGCCAGCTCATTGGCCTGCCAGCCACCGCGCAGGCTGTCGAGCAGTACCGGCAGCATCAGATCCTGATAAAAATAGCTGCGGCTTTCCGGCATTCGCTGTTTACCCACCATCATCGTGGTACGCGCCGTACGCCATGAGCGGGCGATACTGCCAGGCCCGGTAAAGTAATTCCCCAGGGCGACGCGAAAACGCAGCTGACCATTCTCTTTCATACGGGAAATTAACTGCTCCACACGACGACGGTGATCTTCCGCATCCCAGCGACCGAACGCGTTAAGCGCCGGCTTGAGTACCACCATTTCCGTCAGGGATACAATCGCCACCAGGTTGTCGCGCTCCGGCGTTGCCAGCGCGTTTTGTAGCTGCTGCAATTCAGCCATCGCGCTATCGACCCCCAGCTGGCCGCTATCCACCTCAATCACCGCCACGACGCGCGGTTGGTTCAGGTCAATACCCAGACGCTGCGCCCACTCGCTCAGCGCAGGCGTATGCTCCTCTGCCTGAATCAGATTCATCACCAGCTCTTCGCGCAGACGGCTGTCCTGGGCCAGCAGGTGCATCAGGCGCGACTGCTCCAGCATCATCTCCGCCGTCATGCAGACCAGCTCGCCATATTTACGCAGTGATTCGGGTTCACCGGTCAGGCCTATTACGCCAACAATTTCCCCTTCAAGGCGCAGCGGTAAATTGATGCCCTGACGGACGCCGTGCAGGTGTTTCGCCACGGCATCATCGATATCCACGACCCGCCCCTGGGAAAGCACCAGCAGTGCACCTTCGTGCAATTCCCCAATACGCTCGCGATCGCCGCTGCCAATAATGCGCCCGCGGGCATCCATTACGTTGATATTGGTATCAATGATGCGCATGGTGCGCGCCACGATATCCTGCGCCATTTTGGTATCAAGATGCCAGCCAGCCATGTAACCCTCCTGTGAGCAGAGCTCAAGCATAGGGGAGTTCGGTTACGGTCGCATTGTGCGAATGCACAAAATCAGGCAGTGAAGTATGGACTTGTGGGAAGGGTCACAGAAACAAAAAAGCCCCTGCTTACATCACGCAGGGGCTTACGAGGATTACTGCATCAGGAGGTAGATAGAGGTATCACCACGCTGAATATTCAGCGCCAACACGGATGGTTTGCTGTCGAGAATTTTACGCAGTTCAGCGATGTTTTTCACTGGCTGCTGGTTAGCACCCATGATCACATCACCTTTTTTCAGGCCGATACGGGCTGCCGGGGAATTCGCTTTCACGTTATTCACCACCACGCCTTTATCTGCACCTTTGTTGCTCATCTCCGCCCCTTCAATACCGCTGAAGATGGTGCTGGAATCAACCTGATTCTGGCTGCTCTGCTGCAGCTCCAGACTCACGTTAACCGCCTTACCGTCACGCAGCAGGCCGAGGGTGACTTTGCTGCCAATTGGCATTGAACCCACTTCGGCACGCAGGGCGGCAAAACTGCTGATCGGTTTACCGTTCAGGGAGGTGATCACATCCCCGGCTTTAATCCCCGCTTTTGCTGCGGAGGAGTTCGGCATAACCTGGCTCACGAACGCGCCGCGCTGGGCGTCAACTTTCATCGCTTTCGCCAGCTCAGAGTTCAGCTCAGTACCCATGATACCCAGCTCACCGCGTTTCACCTGGCCGTACTGCACCATCTGCGCGGTCAGGTTTTTCACCATGTTACTTGGGATAGCAAAACCGATACCGATGTTGCCGCCGTCCGGTGCCAGGATGGCAGTGTTAATACCAATCAGCTCACCGTTCAGGTTCACCAGCGCACCGCCGGAGTTACCGCGGTTGATCGCTGCATCCGTCTGGATGAAGTTTTCATAGTTCTCCGCGTTCAGGCCGCTACGGCCCAGCGCTGAAACAATCCCCGAGGTCACGGTTTCGCCCAGACCGAACGGGTTACCGATGGCCACGGTGTAGTCACCGACACGCAGCGCGTCGGAGTCGGCAATTTTAATCGCCGTCAGGTTTTTAGGATCCTGAATCTGGATCAGTGCGATATCAGAGCGTGGGTCCTTGCCCACCACTTTAGCGTCAAATTTACGCCCGTCGCTCAGCTGAACCTTAATGCTGTTGGCGTTATCCACCACGTGGTTATTGGTGACGACATACCCTTTCGCGGCATCAATAATAACCCCCGAGCCAAGCGCCATGAATTTCTGCTGCTGGCCGCCGCCCTGGCCGTCATCCCCTGCGCCACCGCCCTGACAGAACGGAGAACTCTGGAATGGCGAACCGTCCTGGCAGAACGGCGAGTTATCGCCGAAGAACTGCTGGAAGTTACGCGGCATACGCGGCGTATTGACGGTCGTGCTGCCCTCAACGTTAATACTCACCACCGATGGCATCACTTTTTCGAGCATCGGTGCCAGGCTTGGCATCTGCTGCGCGGTTGCTGCCGACGACGCGGTCTCGGCTGCAGTAGCAGTCAGAGGAGACAGCGCTAAACCTAAACTCAGAGCCAGTGCACTCATTGCTAATGTGGTTTTTTTCATGTTTCTCAATCTCGATTTACAGATAACGCAAAATTGCTGTGTAACTCAGATTCGTTTTATACCGCTTAGTTCCGGCGATAAGTTTATGGAAAAAGTAAAAATTTATTGGTCGTCTTTACAAAACTCCGGGATTATTCCACCGCCATCAGCTTGCGGTACTCATCCCAGGCATACAAATCGGTCATTCCGCTGATATAGTCCTGGATGAGACGACAGCGATAATAATATTCGAGCACCGGCCACTGCGGTGAGTGGCGATCCAGTTTGCCGATGGCTTCAACGTAAGCCAGACGATGACGGGTAGAAAGTTTCTGATAAAGCCGGGACTCAATCGGTATTCGTCGCACGCGCTCTTGTTCCACCAGCTCGCTGAATTCATCGACCGACAATTGCAGCAGAGGGCGATATATTTCCAGTAAGCCGCTGATAACCCGGTATCCCTGCAGCTCTAACTGTTCGACATCGGGGTGGCTGAATACATGACGCATCGCGACATGTTTATATAACTCAAGCAACTGGCTGAAGCTACTGTCATCCTCCAGCAAGGCATGATTGAACTCGCCGCTAAAAATCATCGGCAAATTATCAATAAAGCGCGAGGCGGCGTAAGGCACCAGTTTATTTAATGTATTGACCCGCAAATACATAAAGAACTGATCTTCGGTGCTCCGGCTTAATGTATTTGCACGCGATTTTTCCCAGGCATTTTCAACCACCTGGGCAAACAGCGAACCTTTTTCATGTTTCCCCCATGCATCATAAAGATGCTGATAAAGCTCCTCGACGCTAAATATTCTTTTTTCAACCGCGTCTTCCAGGTCAGCAACGCAATAGGAGATGTCATCGGCGGCTTCCATAATCCACGTCAACGGGAAGCGGCCATTTGCAGTCAATGAAAGTTCTTTACGTAACCGCTCAATATAGGCCTCTTCGGAGAGGTAATAGCCCGGCTTTTTCATCAGATAGCTGTGCGAAGCGGGCGTTTCGCCCATCCACCAGGCGGGACGGGTATATTTGAGGATGCATCCCACCTGTGCCCAGGTCAGATTCATGCGCATCAGGGAGTGCACCAGCCGTATCCCCTGCGCATTGCCTTCAAAATGACAGAGATCCTGACGCACTTTACGACGCAGATCGTTTAGCCCGTCTTCGCCTTCACGCAGGCGTAAATCCCGCACCACGCAGCGGTCATCACTGAGCGGCTGGCTGACGGCATCCGACGGGAAGAGTCGCTGCCTGAACCAGTCGTTGATCGCCGCCTCGCCAAAGTGACCAAACGGCGGGTTGCCGATGTCGTGCATCAGGCAGGCCATCTCAACAATACTCTCAAAGGGTCCGGTCAACTCATCCAGACCGTAGGTTTCCAGCAAGCGCTGCTCTTTGAGACGGCTTAAAATCTCTTTGGCAATGTAGCGCCCCACCTGCTGAACTTCCATTGAGTGGGTAAGGCGTGTGCGCACGGCAGCGTTACGCTCAAGCGGAAACACCTGGGTCTTTTGCTGCAGACGACGAATGGCAGGCGAGTTAATGATCCGCCCGCGATCGCTTTCGAAGATACGCAGGATCTCATGTTCGCTCTTTTCACCCTGCGGCGAACGGAAACGTCGGTGCCAGTTAATTTTGGTGCGAAAATCGATCTGTGACATGTGCTCCCCCGCGTGAGAATGCGTTTCCCCTTAAGCGCATGATAGACTATGCATCTTAACAAGGCACATCGCGAGTAAATCTATGAAAATCGGCATTATTGGTGCAATGGAAGAAGAAGTTACGCTGCTGCGTGACAAAATTGAGAACCGTCAGACTCTCTCTCTGGGGGGTTGTGAGATCTATACCGGTCAACTGAACGGTGTTGACGTGGCTCTGCTGAAATCAGGCATCGGTAAGGTTGCTGCTGCGCTGGGCGCAACGCTGTTGCTTGAGCGCTGCAAGCCAGACGTGATCGTTAACACCGGCTCTGCAGGCGGTCTGGCACCGACCCTGAAAGTGGGTGATATCGTCGTCTCCGATGAAGCGCGTTACCACGATGCAGACGTTACCGCATTCGGCTACGAATACGGTCAGCTTCCGGGTTGCCCGGCCGGCTTTAAGGCCGACGATAAGCTGGTTGCGGCGGCAGAAGAGTGCATTGCTGAGCTGAACCTCAACGCCGTACGCGGCCTGATTGTGAGCGGTGATGCCTTCATCAATGGCTCCGTCGGCCTGGCAAAAATCCGTCACAACTTCCCGCAGGCTATCGCCGTTGAGATGGAAGCGACCGCGATTGCCCACGTTTGCCATAATTTCAACGTCCCGTTCGTGGTGGTCCGCGCCATCTCTGACGTGGCCGATCAGCAGTCTCATATCAGCTTCGACGAATTCCTGGTTGTCGCGGCAAAACAGTCCACCGTGATGGTGGAGAGCCTTGTGCAGAAACTGGCTCGTGGCTAAACATGCCATCAGGGCGCTGGTCGCCCTGCTTCTGCTCGCACCGGCCTGGCTCTGCGCCGCGCCGCGTGTGATTACCCTCTCCCCCGCTAACGCCGAACTGGCGTTTGCCGCCGGCATCACCCCCGTTGGTGTAAGCAGCTTTTCCAATTACCCATCGCAGGCCGCGCATATTGAACAGGTCGCAACCTGGCAAGGGATGAACCTTGAGCGCATCGTGGCGCTTAAGCCCGATCTCGTGCTCGCCTGGCGTGGCGGCAATGCAGAGCGGCAGGTTAATCAACTGACGTCGCTTGGGATCAAGGTCATGTGGGTGGATGCCGTGAGCATTGAGCAGGTCGCTCAGGCGTTACGCGCTCTGGCGCCCTACAGCCCAACCCCGGCTAAAGCCGAGGATGCGGCAAAACAACTGCTTAGCGACTATGCGGCACTCAAAGCAAAATACGATACCCCCGTTAAAAAGCGCATCTTTCTGCAGTTTGGCAGCCAGCCGCTGTTCACCACCGGAAAAGGCTCCATTCAGAATCAAGTCCTGGAAGTGTGTGGCGGAGAAAATATCTTTGCGGCCAGCCGGATACCGTGGCCTCAGGTCAGCCGGGAACAGGTTCTGGCTCGCCGACCACAGGCGATCGTTGTGGTCGGAAATGCGAGCGAGATTCCTAAAATTGAACAATTCTGGCAAAGCCAGCTAAAAATTCCGGTGATCCCCCTCACCAGCGACTGGTTTGAACGCGCCAGCCCGCGTATTATCCTCGCCGCAAAACAACTCTGTGCCGCTCTGGCCGAGAGTCATTAACATAAGACCCCCTTCGAGGATTTAACGATGCTCGTTTATTGGCTGGATATTCTTGGCACAGCCGTTTTTGCTATCTCCGGCGTCCTGCTCGCCGGAAAGCTGCGCATGGATCCGTTTGGCGTGCTGGTGCTTGGCGTGGTGACCGCCGTAGGCGGTGGAACGATCCGCGATATGGCGCTGGATAATGGCCCGGTATTTTGGGTGAAAGATCCCACCGATCTGGTGGTGGCGATGGTCACCTGCCTGTTAACCATCGTGCTGGTTCGTCAGCCCCGCCGCTTACCAAAATGGATCCTCCCGGTGCTGGATGCCGTCGGGCTGGCTGTGTTTGTCGGCATTGGGGTGAATAAAGCCTTTAATGCCGGTACAGGGCCCATGGTTGCCATCTGCATGGGCGTACTGACTGGCGTAGGCGGCGGGATTATTCGCGATATTCTGGCACGAGAAGTGCCGATGATCCTGCGTACCGAAATCTATGCTACGGCCTGCATTATTGGCGGGATTGTACACGCCACGGCGTACTATACCTTTGCGATACCGCTGGAAAATTCAGCCATGCTGGGAATGGTGGTGACGCTGGCGATACGTCTGGCGGCGATACGCTGGCACCTTAAATTGCCGACGTTCGCGCTGGATGAGAATGGAAGATAAACGCAAAACGGTAACCGCAAGGTTACCGTTTTTAATCTTTTCTCCCTCTCCCGGTGGGAGAGGGCCGGTGTGAGGGCATCAGCCTGCCCCCGCTTAAATACTGAACGAAGACCCACACCCGCAGGTGCTGGTGGCATTTGGGTTCGTCACCACAAAGCGTGAACCTTCCAGACCTTCTGTGTAATCTACCGAACCGCCCACCAGATATTGCAGGCTCATCGGGTCAACCACCAGCGCGACGCCCTGTTTCTCGATAGTCATATCGCCGTCGTTAACCTGGTCGTCAAAGGTAAAACCATACTGGAAGCCGCTGCAGCCGCCACCGGTAATATAGACACGCAGTTTCAGATCCGGATTGTCTTCGTCGGCAATCAGGGTTTTCACTTTGTTGGCTGCTGCTTCGGTAAACTCCAGCGGCAACGCTACGTCATCACTCATCTTATGCTCCCATGAATACTGCTACTGCAATTGGGTAAAATTCACCCAATTCTTTTTGTCATTATCTAATACCCTGGTAATTCATTCAAGTATTCAGCATTGCGGCCCGTTCTGCCTCCTGCTTCGCCAGGGTGCGTGCAAGAATGGTGGAGTATAGCGGTTTTCCACCCAGGAATTGGGCTAATAGTGTCGCGCCGAGACAGGTAATGATCATTGGCAAAATGAGCTGGTAATTATCCGTCATCTCCAGCACCAGCACGATGCCGGTGAGCGGCGCGCGCAGGGAGGCCGCCAGCAGCGCTCCCATCCCGGCAACGGCAAAGGTACCCGCATCCAGATGGTATGCCGGAAAACCGACCTCAGCGGCCATGCCAAAGGCAGTACCAAGCAGCGTCCCCAGCGCCAGCATCGGGGCAAAGATACCGCCGGGCGCACCGGAGGAAAAACAGAGCACCGTCGTGATGACGCGAGAAATAAACATAAACAGAAGCAGACCCACGCTGAAGTTGCCCGCAGCTGCAATCGGGATCAGCCCGAACCCGCCCCCCGCCGCGTTCGGTTCAATGAACCCCAGCACGCCGCACAGGCCGCCCAGCAGACCGCCCATCAACACCCACTTCGTGGTATTCCCGCCGTGGATGCGCTGGAACATATCCTGCATACGCAGAATAAAAGTGTTAAACAGCGGGCCGACAATGCCGAATATCATGCCGAGGATCAGGTACAGCCACAGCGTGTTGACCGGCGCATTGGTCAGTTTGCCCACTTCGATCACCGGGCTTTCGCCATTGAAAATGCGAAACACAATGCTCGACATGATCACACCGGTAAAGACCGCTTTGATCGAGATAAGGTTGTAACGGAACTGGGCGCGCATCTCTTCGATGATAAACAGGATCCCCGCCAGCGGCGCGTTAAACGCCGCCGAAAGCCCCGCTGCGGCACCTGTCGCCAGCAGCGTATGGCGCGCTTCCGCGCTGCGCATCCGGAACAGATCCCCCACCATGCGCCCGACGTTCCCGCCCAACTGCACGGTTGGCCCCTCTCGGCCCAGCACCATACCCGCACCAAGCGTTCCCATGCCGCCGATAAACTTCACCGGGATGACGCGCCACCAGCGCACCGGGCGCAGCTCTTCCAGCGCGCCTTCAATTTCAGGGATCCCGGAACCGCCCGCTTCCGGCGCAAATTTACGCACCAGAAAGTAGCCCACCATGGCAAATAGCGCGGACAACCCGAACGCCCAGACCCAGACCAGCCATCCTTTGTCGGCGAAACCGGCCACCGTACCAATACGCCAGTTCAGCACCGCATTGACTGCCTTTTCAAAGGCGACGCCCGCCAGCCCGGCGAGCGTACCGACTACAGCGGCGGCCAGTAAAATTGCCAGCGGTGTCTTATCGCGGTTAAGCAAGCGCCGGATACTGATCCGGTGTTGCGCGCGCCGGAATTGTTGTTCTTCAAAAGAGGGAGAGTCTGCTTTCATTACCATGTCTTTTCGTCATACAAATCGCCGCAGGGATTTTACCAGAGTGCATCAGGTCGTCCCGTGAAAAATACTTAAAAATTGTTTAGCAATGAAAGGGGGCAAAAATTTCATTACCTTCCGCGGATCACTTAGAATAGTGTGCTTAATCATTTTATACGAACCAGGAACGACGCTATGAGCAAGTCTGAAAACCTCTACAGTGCAGCCCGCGAGCTTATCCCGGGCGGCGTGAACTCGCCTGTTCGCGCCTTTACCGGCGTAGGCGGAACGCCGCTGTTTATTGAACGTGCTGATGGCGCGTACCTGTTTGATGTCGACGGCAAGGCCTATATCGATTACGTCGGCTCCTGGGGCCCGATGGTGCTGGGTCACAACCACCCTGCCATCCGCAATGCGGTGATTGAAGCGGCCCAGCGCGGCCTGAGCTTCGGCGCGCCTACCGAGATGGAAGTCAAAATGGCGGAGCTGGTGACCGAGCTGGTGCCAACCATGGACATGGTGCGTATGGTGAACTCCGGTACCGAAGCCACTATGAGCGCTATTCGTCTGGCGCGCGGCTTTACCGGTCGCGACAAAATCATCAAATTTGAAGGCTGCTACCACGGCCATGCGGACTGCCTGCTGGTGAAAGCGGGTTCCGGCGCACTGACCCTTGGCCAGCCAAACTCCCCGGGCGTACCGGCTGATTTCGCGAAACACACCCTGACCTGCACCTATAACGATCTGAACACCGTTCGTGCGGCATTCGAGCAGTATCCACAGGAGATCGCCTGCATCATCGTTGAGCCGGTTGCAGGCAACATGAACTGCATTCCACCGCAGCCCGATTTCCTGCCGGGCCTGCGCGCCCTGTGCGATGAATTTGGCGCGCTGCTGATTATCGACGAAGTGATGACCGGTTTCCGCGTCGCGCTCGCGGGTGCCCAGTCTTATTACGGCGTAGAGCCGGATCTGACCTGTCTCGGCAAAATCATTGGCGGCGGTATGCCAGTGGGCGCATTCGGGGGGCGCAAGGATGTGATGGAAGCCCTGGCACCAACGGGGCCGGTTTACCAGGCGGGTACGCTCTCCGGTAACCCGATTGCCATGGCGGCGGGCTTCGCCTGCCTGACAGAAGTCTCCCAGCCGGGCATTCACGAAACCCTGACTGAGCGCACGACGCAGCTGGCAAACGGTCTGCTGGAAGCAGCTGAAGAGGCGGGTATTCCGCTGGTGGTAAACCACGTGGGCGGGATGTTCGGGATCTTCTTCACGGAAGCCCAAACAGTGACAAGCTATCAGGACGTGGTGAAGTGCGACGTTGAACGCTTCAAGCGTTTCTTCCACCTGATGCTGGAAGAAGGCGTCTACCTGGCGCCGTCTGCTTTTGAAGCTGGTTTTATGTCCGTGGCGCACAGCGAAGAGGATATCAATAACACCATCGACGCGGCGCGTAAGGTGTTTGCGAAGTTGTAAGCACGTGCGGCGTGATGCCCTCACCCCGGCCCTCTCCCACAGGGAGAGGGAGCAAACCCTAAAACGTCAATCTTAGGATTGACGTTTACTTTTATTACCGACTCTGCTTTCTCAACAGATAAATAAAATACGGCGCGCCGATAAAGGTCGACAGCAAACCCGCCGGGATCTGATACGGGAACAGCACCATTCTTCCGCACCAGTCCGCCACCACCAGCATCATCCCGCCCGTCAGGGCAGACATCACGATATGCGGCATCGTCCGACGGAATCCCATCATTCTGGCGATATGCGGCGCCATCAACCCAACAAAACTCAGTGGACCAATGGTCATGGTGGCCGTGGCCGTCAGGCACGCCGCCAGCAGTAACAGCGCGACGCGCGTTGGCGTTAACGCCATGCCGACCGCACGTGCGGTTTCCCCCCCCAGCGGCAGGATCGTCATCCAGCGGCGGCACAGGGGCACAATCGCCAGCAGCACGATCATTACGATCCCGGAATGCACCACCTGACTGCCGGTGGCGTTGTACGTTGAGCCGGAGATCCAGGTCAGGATCTTCGCCATCCGCGGATCGCCGCTCGCCTGGAGCATCATCAGCAGCATGGTAAAGGCGGTGCTGAGCGCCATCCCGGCCAGCAGCATCCGGTGAGGCGAAAACCCGCCGCGGCCTGACGCAATCAGAATGATCATCAGCGTCATCGCCGCCCCGATGCTTCCGGCAGGCATCAGCCAGCCAAAGGCATTTCCCGGCACAAGGAACAGCATCAGCACCACGCCAAACGCGGCTCCCGAACTGATACCCAGCACTTCCGGGCTGGCCATCGGGTTGCCGGTCAGGCGCTGGATAATACAGCCCGCGACCGCCAGCATCACCCCGGCAATCAACGCCGAGAGGATCCGCGGCCAGCGCCACTGCAGCAGTTCCTGGAGCAAATCGCCCGTTGCCCAGTGCCAGCCCGTCGCATCGCGCCCGAAAGCAAGCGCCACAAACGAGACGATGATCAGCACCGCCAGCCCGGCGAGGCTGAACCACAGCACCGACTGACGCTCGGCATAAACTTTATCCCCCGCGTCCATCGCGGGAGCGCTCATGCTGCGCAGACGTGGCAACAGCCACAGCAACAGCGGCGCGCCAACCAGTGCCGTTACCGACCCGGTAGAGACTTCCATCCAGACGCGCGCCAGCCAGAGAATGATTTGATCGGAAAGCCAGAGGATCAGCGCTCCAATTAGCGGGGCCAGCAGCAGTCGCGCCAGCAGGCGACGCGCACCGAGCATTTTTGCCAGCAGCGGGGCAAACAGCCCGATAAAGCCGATAATCCCAACCGCATTAACCAGCAATGCGCTGAGGACAATCGCCAGCGTCAGCGCCGCCAGACGCGCCAGGGAGAGCGCCAGCCCCAGATTGCGGGCTACGCCGTCATCCAGCCCCATCAGCGTCAGCGGACGTAACAGCAGCAACGTCAACATGGCGCCGCCAACAAGCTGCGGCCACAGGCGCTGCACACTACTCCAGTCGGTCTGGGTCAGCGTGCCGGTACTCCACAGGAACATGCTTTGCAGCTGATCGTGATGAAACAGCACCAGCAGCTGGTTGATTGCCCCACAGTAGAGGCTCACCACCAGCCCTGCGAGGATCAGCGTCACTGGCGAGAGGCGTTTACCCCACGCCACGCCGAAGACCAGCGCGCCTACCACGCACGCGCCCGCAAGCGCGGCAAACTGCGAGGTTAACGCGCCAGGCAGTGCCCACAGCGTGGTCACCGTGATCCCAAGCTGGGCGCCGGTCGCGACGCCAAGCGTTGTAGGCTCGGCCAGCGGGTTACGCAAAACCTGCTGGAACAGGACGCCCACCAGCCCTAACCCAGCCCCGACCAGCAGCGAAATCGCCAGACGCGGCAGCAGGCTGTAGTGGAACAGCATTTGCTGAATATTATCGATATCCGGCGCAGCCAGGGCCGCGCCCCACTGCCCGCGCGGTAAGGCGGTCGAGAGGTTAAACCAGGTCAAAGCCAGCGCGGTCAGGAAAATCAGAGCCAGCAACAGCGCCGGGAAACGGGCAATACGCGTACTCATGCTTTTCCCCCCAGCGCGTTATCCAGCACCCGGGCGAAGTGCATGGCCGACAGCGTCGCGCCGTAGAACCAGACCGCCGGTGCACGCGTAAAGCGTTGCTCACGCACGAACGGCATCGCCTGCCACAACGGTGTCGCCATCAGCGCCTGCATTTCACGCTCGTTGCCGTGATCGAAGCACAGCACGTCCACATCGCGGAACGCCGCCAGACGGTCGATACCGACGGCGGTGCTGCCCCAGAAGGTCATCTCCCCTTCCCAGGCATTAGGAATGCCAAAGCTATCGAGCACTTCCTGGAACAGACAGTTTTTGCCGAAGACCAGCATATGGCGCGCATCCAGCAGCGTCACCATCAGCAGCGGGCGGTCTCCGCGATGGGCAAAACGCGGCTTCAGGGCGTCAATCAGAGCATCAAACTCTGCGAAATGTTGTTTGGCTTCCGCCTCACGGTTGAGGAAATGCGCCATCTCGTTGATGGAGTTTTTCGCCATCGTCAGCGGTTTTTTACCGTCACTGAAGGAGAACCCCCGCCCAGGGGCAATACGTGCCATTGTCTCTTCTGACGGGCCATAACCCGCGGACCAGAACAGAAATGACGGCTTCATCTGCGTCAGCAGCTCAAGATTAGGCTCTGTTCGCAGACCAATATCAATGACCGAATCGGGTAGCGCCGGCTCGTTCACCCACAGCCGGTAGTTGGGAATATCGGCCACGCCATACGGCGTGACGCCCAGCGCCATCATCAGTTCAACAGGCAGCCACTCCAGCGCCACAATACGGTGCGGATCGACGGCAGCAGCCCGCGCGAGGTTCATCTTTAACAGCAGCGGTGAAAGTGCCATGGCCGTCAGCAGGCGACGGCGGCTCAACAAGGTAGAATTCAGCATCAGTAAACAAAACTCACCGGAGCAGCCCCGCCAGGATGAGGCAGGATCCCCATAGGAATACCGTAGATGTGTTCCAGCGTTTCGCTCCGCATCAGTTCAGACGGCGAACCCTCGGCAATCATCTCCCCGCCGCGAAGGGCGACAAGATAATCACAGTAGCGCGCCGCCATGTTGATATCGTGCAGCACCGCGATAACCGTCAGGCCACGCTGCTGGCTCAGGCGATGAACCAGCGCGAGAACATCAACCTGGTGAGCAATATCCAGTGCGGAAGTGGGTTCGTCGAGCAGCAGGCAGCGGCTGTCCTGCGCGACCAGCATCGCAATCCACGCGCGCTGACGTTCGCCCCCGGAAAGGCTGTCGACCAGACGGTGCGCCAGCGGCTTTAATCCTACCAGCGCAATCGCTTCTTCCACTTTCTCTCTGTCGGCGACACCGAAGCGCCCGAGTGCGCCATGCCACGGATAACGCCCGATTGCCACCAGCTCACGCACCGTCAACCCTTCTGCCTGAGGCAATTGCTGCGGCAGATAGGCGACTTTGCGCGCAAAGGCTTTACTGCTCCAGCTCTCCAGAGGCTGTTCGTCCAGCAAAATATCCCCTTCAGAAGGCGGCTGATGACGGCCCAGCATTTTAAGTAACGTCGATTTACCGGAACCATTGTGACCAATCAGGCCGGTAACTTTACCTGCGGGGAACGTCAACGAGAGCGGATGCAGCAAGGTGCGCCCGGGAACACGAAAGGAGAGTTGATTGAGCGTAAAGGTGGTATCGGATTGCGTTTTATTATCCTGCATATCAGCCAACTTAAATAAAAAGGGCACGGCGAACCGTGCCCGAAGAGAGATTAGAAGCGGAAGGTCGCGGTAGCCACAACCTGACGTCCTGCTCCCCAGTAGCATGCGTATTCGCTATAGCAGCTGGAAACGTACTCGCGGTCAAAGATATTGTTCACGTTAACGCCAACTGAAGAGCCTGGCAGCCCAAAACGCGCCAGATCGTATTTCACCGTCGCGTCCGCCAGCGCGTAACCCGCGACGTTAAACGATTCGTAGGCTTTCGGAGACGTTGAGGAGTAGTAGGAAACGGTGTTGCCGATATAGCGCGCACCCGCCCCCAGCGTCAGACCGCTCAGTGCCGTCTCGTGGAAGGTGTAATCCGCCCACAGAGAGGCCATGTTACGTGGCACTTCCGCCGGGCGGCGGCCTTCAAACCAGGTATCGTGAGTGTATTTCGCATCGGTGAAGCTGTACGAGGCCGTCACGTTCACATTGGCTGATACGGCCGCTTTCGCTTCCAGCTCAACACCACGGGAACGAATTTCGCCCCCTTGTACGCTGAAGCCGCTGGTCGGGTTGGCCGGATCGGCCGTCAGATTATTGTTTTTGGTCAGCTGATACACCGCTGCCGTGACCACAACAGGCAGATCTTTCGGTACGTATTTCACACCGGCTTCATACTGCTTGCCGCGTGCCGGATCGAACGGTTTTCCGCCCTGAGTGGTACCCGAAATCGGTTCGAATGATTCGCTATAGCTGAAGTACGGCGTGATACCGTTGTCGAACAGGTAGTTAATCCCGCCACGCCAGGTGAATGCCTGATCGTTAATTTCCGCGGTAGTACCGGTAGTACGGGTCAGCGCAGAGGTTTTCGCAAAATCATAGCGGCCACCCATTGTCAGTACCCACTTATCCCACTCAGCCTGATCCTGAGCGTACAGACCAGTTTGTTCCTGACGATTAAGCACTTTGTACAGGTAGTAAACATCGACGTTCGGATTGCCGTACGCAGGCTTTGTCATGCTGATCGGATCGGCAGTACCGTAGTCTGCGTTGATGTCATTACGCATACGAAGGTAATCGACCCCGGTTAAGAGGGTATGATCCACAGCGCCGGTCGCGAATTTTGACTGAAGCTGAGTATCCACGGTGAACGAGTTGAGATCTTCGTCTGAACGTACATACGCGCGGCTGATTTGCGCCGGGGCAATATAGCCGTTGCCGTAGACGGAACGATACAGCGTGTTGATTTTGGTGTAGCGCAGGTTTTGACGCAGGGTAAAGGTGTCATCAAACGCATGCGAGAAGCTGTATCCCACCATTTTCTGGCGACGGGCGATCTTGTTGTCCTCTTCCCCTTCGTTGAAATTGGTCGGCAGCTTGTGCGCTTTACCGTTGGCATCATAGTAAGGCACAACGGTACCTTCCCGCGGCAGCCAGCCGTAATAGCCCGCATCCGGATCGCTCTGGAAGTTACTCAGGAAAGTGAAATCGGTTTTATCGTCAGGACGCCAGCTGAAAGCCGGTGCAATGGCATAGCGGGTGGATTTGGCCATCTCCTGCTGCGCATTTTCACTACGTCCCAGACCGGTCAGGCGGTATGACCACACGCCGTCATCATCAATTGCATCGCTGAAATCAAACCCGGTCTGCCACAGGTTATCGGTGCCCATCTTGAACTGAATTTCTTTCAGCGGCTCAGTGGTCGGTCGCTTGCTGACCATGCTCACAACACCGCCCGGATGGCTTTTGCCGTACAGTACAGATGTTGGGCCACGCAGCAGCTCCACGCGCTCAAGGAAGTACGGATCCATGGACGCTTCAGAATAGTTATCGCCCTGCAGCTTCATCCCATCGAGATACTGGTTGGTATTCACGGTGCTGGAAGTGGTGAAACCACGAATCGACACCACATCATATGTCGTTGAGGCGCCGCGGGTGGCAAAAACGCTCGGCGTATAAGCCAGCGCTTGCTTCACCGTTCCCGGCTGCTTCATGTCAATTTCTTCACGCGTGACGACGGAAATCGACTGCGGCGTCTTTTCTATAGGTGTATCGGTCTTGGTTGCCGTTGCGGTACGTTTCGCCGCAATCGTTGGTGCTGGCCCCCAGGCACTTTCCTGTGCAGCCGGAGCGGCAGTGACAGTGATGGTTTCTTCTTTTTTCGGGGTTTCGGCAGCATGGGTATAAGCAGACATGCCGGCAACCGCTGTGGCTACGACAACTGCGATTTTACGCAGCGACGTGTTAATTGGCTGAGCAGTATTGGAAAGCGCCATGGTGTATCTCTGATAGAAAAGTGAATGATAACGTAAACGAGAATTATTATTATGACCGCAGCATAATAGGCGAAACGTTGGCTGCATAGCAAGCAGGAAGCGGCCCTACGAGAATTAAGGGTTTAAGAAATAACCAGGAGAAAACGAAGGGTTAATCAGAATTAAAACGAGGGTTAATAAAATGGGGAGAACGGGTAAAAAAATCCCCCCTTTCGGGGGGACCTTGAACGGTTAGTTACCGCCGAACATATCTCTAATCCAGCCCGCGACACCGTCGCTGTCTTTCTTCTCGTTCTGCTGCTGCGGCTGTTGTTGTTGCTGCGGCTGCTGAGGCTGAGAAGACTGGTCGAACGGGTTGCCCGTCGGCTGCTCTGGCTGGCTCTGCTGGCACAGGGAATCCGGGTTCGTTGTCCAGACAGGCAAGGTACGCATACCGCCGCCACAGACAAAGTTTCCGGAACTGTCCACGCCCATATCCACGATATCCTCCGGCGCAACCAGGTTTAGCGGCACCGGAGACTGATTCGCCAGATAACGCTGGTAAATCGACATCGCCCCGCTCGCACCATACAGTTTGGTTGGCTGGTTGTTGTCGCGGCCCACCCAGGTGATCACCACTTCACGACCATCGATACCGGCAAACCAGGTATCAACGTTGTTGTTGGTCGTCCCGGTTTTGCCCGCCAGATGCAGGCCCGGATACTTCGCCCCCAGCTGACGGCCGGTACCACGCTGCACAACCTGCTGCATCGTCCACAGCGTCATGTAGGCTGCCTGCGCCGGAACGGCGCGTTCCGCCTGCGGGAAGCTCTGATACAGCACGGAGCCATCTTCGGCAATCACCGAGCGCAGGGCTGACAGCGGTGCACGGTTACCACCGCTGGCAATGGTCTGGAACGCCTGTGCCACTTCGATTGGCGTCAGGTTTAACGCCCCCAGGATCATGGCTGGTACAGGGTGCAGCTGATCTTTGGCGACGCCCAGTTTCTGCCAGGTGTCGACAATCGCCGGCAGACCCAGTGCCATCCCCAGGTTTACCGTCGGCACGTTCATGGAGCGGGTCAACGCATCCACCAGCATTACCTGGCCGCTGAACTGTTTATCATCGTTCTGCGGTGACCAGACCTGGCCGTTAGGCTGACGCAGTGAGATCGGCGCGTCGGCAATCCAGGTATTCAGGCGATAAAGATTTGGCTGACTCAGAGCAGTGAGATAGGTTGCTGGCTTCGCCAGTGAACCGATCGAACGACGCGCCTGCATAGCACGGTTGTAACCTGCAAACTGCGGCTCAGCCCCGCCCACCATCGCACGGACTTCACCCGTGTTACGGTCAACCACCACCATCGCGGTTTCCAGATCGCTCAGCTTACGCTGTTTCTTCAGCGCCGGAATGCCCTCAACGGCCGCTTTTTCTGCCGCATCCTGCGCCACGGAGTCAAAGGTGGTAAAGATCTTCACGCCGGAGAGATCTTTCACTTTATCACCGAGCTTGCTCTGCAGCTCCTGACGCACCAGCTGCATAAACGCAGGCTGAGGCGAAATCACACCGCCGCGCGGCTGCACGCCAAGCGGACGTGCGCTCAGCATGTCGTACAGCTCCTGGTCAATCACCTGCTGTTGTTGCAGCAGGCGCAACACGAGGTTACGACGCTCCAGCGCCAGTTTCGGGTTACGCCACGGGTTATAGATGGACGCCCCTTTCACCATACCCACCAGCAGCGCCTGCTGGTCCAGGCTCAGCTCTTCCACCGGACGGCCAAAGTAGTACAGGCTCGCCAGCGGGAAACCGCGGATTTCGTTATCACCGCTCTGACCGAGATAGACCTCGTTCATATACAGCTCAAGGATACGATCCTTGCTGTAACGCGCATCCATCAGCACGGCCATGTACGCTTCGTTGGCTTTACGCCAGTAAGAGCGCTCGCTGGAGAGGAACAGGTTCTTCACCAGCTGCTGGGTAAGCGTACTTGCCCCCTGTACCGTACGGCCCGCCGTCAGGTTGGCCAGCACCGCACGACCAATGGAGTAGAGGCTGATACCATCGTGCTCATAGAAGTGACGGTCTTCGGTTGCCAGCAGCGTGTCCACCAGCAGGTCCGGGAAACCGTTACGGGCGACGAACAGACGCTGTTCACCATTCGCCGAAGAGAGCATGGTGATAAGACGCGGATCGAGACGGAAGAAACCGAACTGGCGGTTGTTATCCATGTTCTCGATGGTTTCCAGACGATCGCCGTCAAAGGTCAGACGCGCACGCACCTGCCCCTCTTTGCTGTCCGGGAAATCGAACGGACGACGGATCATCTCAATGCTTTTCGCCTGCACGGTAAATTCGCCAGGACGCGTCATTTTCGACACCTGACGATACTGGGTGGCCTCCAGCAGTTTCACCATCTCGTTCTTACTGATCGACATGTCAGGCTCAAGGTTTACCATGCGGCCATACACTGCCGCCGGCAATTGCCAGACTTTTCCGTCGATACGGCTGCGGATCTTCTGATCCAGATAAACGCCGTAGATCGCCATCAGTACAACAAAAACAATGAACAGCTTCAGCAGCAGCCAGAACCAGCCGCGTTTACCCCGAGGCTTACGCCCTTTGCCTTTTCCTTTACGCGGCATCGGTTCTTCATCCTCATAATCGTCTTCATAGTCATCGTCATAATCCTCATCTCTGAGGCGACGACGGCTCACCTTTTCTTTGGCCGGACGCGTTGGTTTTCCCTTACGCCCAATTGGCTCGCGGTCATTCCCCGCCATGCTTTTTCTCCGCAACGTTCAGGCGCAAAGGCCCGATTCTCATTTCTTCCACTGACCTGTGAAAGAAGAAATCTCTCAAAATTGCTTTTCTCCCTCTCCCTGTGGGAGAGGGTCGGGGTGAGGGCATCAGGCCGCACTCCCCTTTACGAATATTTCTTCGTCCGCCGTGTCGGTGCCGTATTTGCCGGATCGTCCGGCCAGACATGTTTGGGATAACGCCCTTTCATCTCTTTTTGCACTTCACGGTAGCTCCCCGCCCAGAATGCGCCCAGATCGCGGGTAATCTGCAGCGGGCGATGCGCAGGTGACAACAGCTCAAGCACCACGGGCACGCGCCCTTCGGCAATGGATGGCGTGGTCGCCTCGCCAAACATCTCCTGCATCCGTACCGCCAGCGCCGGTGGATTATCCTCGTGATAACGAATGGCAATCCGGCTGCCGGTCGGCACAGTGTAATGCCCTGGCAGTTCACTATCCAGACGTTGACGTAACGACCAGTCGAGTAAATTCTGTAACGCGACCTTAACATCAAGCGCTTTTAGCGCCCGCAGCGAGTGTACACCGCTCATTTGCGGCAGGAGCCAGGTTTCCAGCGACGCAAGTAACGTGTCATCATCCACCGCCGGCCAGGCATACTCGGGCAACCAGCGCGCGGCGCAGTGCAGACGAATACGGTACTGCTCGGCCTCCGGGGTCCAGTTCAGAACACCTAGTCCTTTTTCCCGGATACCGTTCAGCATTGCCTGGTGCAGCTCCTCTTCCGATGGCTTTGCCAGCGGCTTCGTCCCCAGGGTCAGTTTACCTATCTGGCTACGACGAAATGCCTTCAGAGTGCCCTGCGCATCATCCCACTCGACGATGTCGGACTGCTGAAGCAGCTGCGGACAGGCGCGCGTGAGGGCATCGATATCCACAGCCACGGCCTGCAAAATTCGGGCATCGGGCGAGTGACTACCCTGCAGTAAGAGCGGCGCAATCAGCCATTCATGGCGCGTCAGGGCGTCATCGCTGTCCAGCATAGCCCCCATGCCGTTTGCCAGCTGGTAGCGTCCATCCAGCCCGCGACGACGCGCGATCCTGTCGGCAAATGCCTGCGCCAGGAGAGGCGCAATGCTGTCAGCGTCCGGCGTACCACCACGGCTGTTAAGCCGTTTACAGAGCTGCTGCGCGCGCTGCTGCCAGTTCCCCTGATTACGTGAAAAGGCCTGCACCAGATCGCAATTTGCACCACGAGGCGGCTCCTCAAGGATAGCCGCCAGTTTCGCCGCCGTGGCAATTTCATCATCCCCCTGCGCGGCCACCAGCATCGCCGCCAGCCGGGGATCGTTACCCAGCGTGGCCATTTTCTGCCCACGTGATGATAGCCTTTCGCCGTCCAGCGCCCCTAGCTGGGTCAGCAACGCGCGCGCCGCCGCCAGGTTTACCGCGGAAGGCGCATTGAGCCAGGTTAATTGCGCGGGATCGGGGCAACCCCACTGCAACAGTTCCATGATCAGCCCCGAAAGATCGCTTTGTAAAATTTCCGGCGTGCTCTGCACAGCCGCGCGTTCGGCCTGTTCTGCGCTGATGAGATGTAAACAGATGCCCGGCTCAAGGCGCCCGGCACGGCCAGCTCGCTGAACCATCGACGCCTGGCTGATGCGTTGCGTCAGCAGCTTTGTCAGCCCGGTGCGCGGGTCAAAACTGGCTACTCTCTCCTGGGCGCTGTCCACCACCAGGCGAATGCCTTCAATGGTCAGACTGGTTTCGGCAATATTGGTGGCCAGTACCACTTTACGCTGCCCCGTCGGCGCGGGAAGTATCGCCTTGCGCTGGTCACTCAACGACAGTGCGCCGTAGAGCGGGCAGAGCAATACGTCGCTGCCCACCCGGGCGGCAAGCTGCTCCTGCACACGCTGGATTTCGCCAACGCCCGGCAAAAACAGCAGCAGCGAACCGGATTCCTGACGAAGCAAGTCAGCCGTGGCGATCGCCACCGCTTCATCGAAACGCTGATGGGCAGGAAGCGGCTGATAGCGGCGTTCAACCGGAAACGCGCGCCCTTCGGAGGTGATGACCGGCGCATCCGGTAACGTCTGCTGTAGCCGCTCGTTATCCAGCGTGGCCGACATGATGAGCAGTCGGAGATCGTCCCGTAACCCCTGCTGGACGTCCAGCAACAGCGCCAGCGCCAGATCCGCCTGCAGGCTGCGCTCGTGGAACTCATCCAGAATCACCAGCCCGATGCCGGACAGTTCCGGATCGTTTTGCAGCATACGGGTGAGGATCCCTTCGGTCACCACTTCAAGCCGCGTGGACGGGCCGACGCAGGTTTCGGCGCGCATACGGTAGCCTACCGTCTCGCCCGGTTTTTCATTCAGCAGTTCCGCCAGGCGCTGCGCCACGTTGCGCGCAGCCAGCCTGCGCGGCTCCAGCAGGATAATCTTCCCGCTGATAATGCCTGCGTTGAGAATTTGCAGCGGTAGCCGGGTGGATTTACCGGCACCCGTAGGGGCGTTAAGTAAAACCTGCGGGGCATCCTGCAAGGCAGCGAGCAGTTCAGGAAGGACGACGGCGACCGGCAATGAGGACACTAACAGCTCCAGAGGGTTAACATTAGTCGGCGTACATTGTAGCATCGGCGCATATCATTACCGAGTCCCCTGTATGTCTGAGTCGAAACGACTGTTTTTCGCCATTGAGCTGCCCGCACCGATCCAACGGCAAATTGTTCGCTGGCGCGCCGAACATTTCCCGCCCGAAGCGGGCCGCCCGGTTGCTGCGGCAAACCTCCACCTGACGCTGGCTTTTCTGGGCGACGTCAGCAGCGAGAAACAGCGCGCCCTGGCGGCGATGGCCGGTCGGATTTCCCAGCCGGGATTTACGCTGACCCTTGACGATGCGGGGCAGTGGCTCCGCTCCCGCGTCGTCTGGCTGGGCACGCGCCAGCCGCCGCGCGGATTATTACAGCTTGCGAATATGCTGCGCGCCCAGGCGGCACGTAGCGGCTGTTACCAGAGTCCGCAGCCGTTTCATCCTCACATTACGCTACTGCGCGATGCCGGTCAGGCCGTTGCTATCCCGCCACCGGGCTTTCACTGGGCCTTTCCGGTGACCTCTTTCGCGCTGTACGAATCTGTTTTTTCACAAGGACGCACCCGCTATACGCCGCTCCAGCGCTGGATGCTGGGCGATACCCTAAGGAATTCTGATGAAGTTTAGTCCTGCACTGCAACACGCCACGCTTATTCAACGCTACAAGCGTTTTCTCGCTGATGTCGTCACCCCTGAAGGGGAGCCGTTAACGCTGCACTGCCCCAACACCGGGGCAATGACGGGATGTGCGACACCGGGTGACACGGTCTGGTATTCCACTTCAGAAAATACTAAACGCAAATATCCTCACACCTGGGAAATGACGCAAACCCAACAAGGGGCTTTTATTTGCGTTAACACCCTGCGCGCGAATCAATTAGTTAAGGAGGCTCTGACGAACGGAACCCTTCCCGAACTGGTGGGTTATGGCACCCATAAATCTGAAGTGAAATATGGCGATGAAGGCAGCAGAATTGACTTTATGTTACAGGCGGAAGACCGTCCCGAGTGCTATATTGAAGTCAAATCAGTCACGTTAGCGGATCAGGAAAACGGCTATTTCCCGGATGCAGTCACGCTACGGGGACAAAAGCATCTGCGGGAGCTGATGAGTGTTGCGGCGGCGGGCAAACGCGCCGTACTGCTGTTTGCGGTTTTGCACTCAGCCATTGAACGGTTTTCTCCAGCCCGCCATATTGATCTCAAATACGCGCAATTGTTGAATGAGGCACAAAAGCAGGGGGTAGAGGTTTTGGCTTATAAAGCGGAACTTTCTGCCGATAATATGACTCTGAGATCCTCTCTTCCCATTGTCTTATAAGGGAATAGACGATTGACGAATAAGTGTTCTGGCCGCGTGCGCAAATACGCTTTTCCTCACAGGCTTGTCAAGTGTTACGTTTAGATAATTGCCATACGGAAAAGCATCTGCTATTTATAGCGACCTGATTTTTCCCCCAACACGGGGATCGATAGTGCGTGTTAAGGAGAAGCAACATGCAAGAAGGGCAAAACCGTAAAACATCGTCCCTGAGTATTCTCGCCATCGCTGGGGTGGAGCCGTATCAAGAGAAACCGGGCGAAGAGTATATGAATGAAGCCCAGCTGTCGCACTTCAAGCGTATTCTTGAAGCATGGCGTAATCAACTCAGGGATGAAGTCGATCGCACCGTTAGTCATATGCAGGATGAAGCGGCTAACTTCCCGGATCCGGTAGACCGTGCCGCTCAGGAAGAAGAGTTCAGCCTTGAACTGCGTAACCGTGACCGCGAGCGCAAACTGATCAAAAAGATCGAAAAAACGCTGAAGAAGGTCGAGGACGAAGATTTTGGCTACTGCGAATCCTGTGGTGTTGAAATTGGCATTCGTCGCCTGGAAGCGCGTCCGACCGCCGATCTGTGCATCGACTGTAAAACGCTGGCAGAAATCCGCGAAAAACAGATGGCGGGTTAATCCCGGTCCTGTTTACCCACTCCAAAGGCGGGAGTCTCTCCCGCCTTATTACTGTTGATATGTCTGAATCTCACTATATCGGGCGCTTCGCGCCATCCCCCTCCGGTGAATTACATTTCGGCTCGTTAATTGCCGCTCTCGGCAGCTACCTGCAGGCTCGCGCACGCCTGGGTAAATGGCTCGTCCGCATTGAAGATATTGATCCTCCACGTGAAGTTCCCGGTGCAGCAGACACCATTCTGCGTCAGCTGGAACATTACGGTCTTCACTGGGACGGCGAAGTTGTCTGGCAATCAACACGTCACGACGCCTACCGGGAACGTCTGGCCTGGCTCGCTGAGCAAGGGCTCTCTTATAACTGCACCTGTACCCGCGCGCGCATACAGAGCGTGGGGGGCGTCTATGACGGCCACTGCCGCACGCTCAACCACGGCCCGGAAAACGCCGCCGTTCGTCTGATCCAGCGTGCTCCAGTGCTCCACTTTAACGACCTGCTCTCTGGCGACATTCATGCGGATGAACGGCTGGCGCGAGAGGATTTTATTATCCACCGCCGTGACGGGCTGTTTGCCTATAACCTGGCGGTGGTGGTGGATGACCACTTTCAGGGCGTTACCGAAATTGTGCGCGGAGCCGATCTGGTTGAACCTACGGTGCGGCAAATAGCGTTGTATCACCAGTTTGGCTGGACGGCGCCGGATTACATTCATCTGCCGCTGGCCGTCAACGAGCGGGGCGATAAGCTGTCGAAGCAAAACCACGCCCCCGCCCTGCCAGATGGCGATCCGCGCCCCGTTTTGATCGACGCGTTACGATTTCTCAACCAGAATGTAACCAACGAATGGCAGGATCTTTCCATTGACGAATTGCTGAAACAGGCCGTTGCCACCTGGTCGCTCACGAGCGTGCCAAAAATCCAGCATTCTCAAATGCGTTGCGCTGAGCTATGATTAGCCGCTTTTTTCATAACAAAACACACTACGAGGTGTACCATTTTTACCCGAGTCGCTAATTTTTGCCGTAAAGTGCTAAGCCGCGAAGAGAGCATGGCGAATGACGCTATTGCGCAACCACAGATGTCGGTTATCCCGCGTGAGCAGCACAATATTTCCCGCAAAGATATCAGTGAAAATGCCCTCAAGGTGCTCTATCGTCTGAATAAAGCGGGCTACGAGGCCTATCTCGTTGGCGGTGGAGTACGTGATTTACTGCTGGGCAAAAAACCCAAAGATTTCGACGTGACGACCAGCGCCACGCCCGAACAGGTGCGTAAATTATTCCGCAATTGCCGTCTCGTTGGCCGCCGTTTCCGTCTGGCACACGTCATGTTTGGGCCGGAAATTATTGAGGTGGCGACGTTCCGTGGTCACCACGAAGCGGGCGCATCCGATCGCACAACTTCCCAGCGCGGCCAGAACGGTATGCTACTGCGCGACAACATCTTCGGTTCGATCGAAGAAGATGCCCAGCGTCGCGATTTCACCATCAACAGCCTTTACTACAGCGTGGCGGATTTCACCGTGCGTGATTACGTCGGCGGCATGCAGGATCTGAAAGAGGGCCTGATTCGCCTGATCGGCACGCCGGAAACCCGGTATCGCGAAGATCCGGTGCGGATGCTGCGCGCCGTGCGTTTCGCCGCCAAGCTGGATATGCGCATCAGCCCGGAGACGGCAGAGCCGATCCCGCGTCTGGCGACGCTTATCAATGACGTACCGCCAGCCCGCCTGTTCGAAGAAGCGCTCAAACTGCTGCAAGCCGGTCACGGATTTGCCACCTATAACCTGCTGCGCGAATACAACCTTTTCCAGCCGTTATTCCCGTCCATTACCCGCTACTTCACCGAAAATGGTGACAGCCCAATGGAACGCATGATTGCGCAGGTGCTGAAGAATACCGACACCCGTATCCGCAACGATATGCGCGTGAACCCGGCGTTCCTGTTTGCGGCGATGTTCTGGTATCCGCTGCTGGAAACCGCTCAGCGCATTACCCAGGAAAGCGGCCTCGCCTATTATGACGCTTTTGCCCTGGCGGCAAACGACGTGCTGGACGAAGGCTGCCGTACGCTGGCCATTCCGAAACGTATTACCACGCTGGTGCGCGATATCTGGCAGCTTCAGCTGCGTATGTCCCGTCGTCAGGGCAAACGCGCCTGGAAGCTGATGGAGCATCCTAAGTTCCGCGCGGCCTTTGATCTGCTCTCTCTGCGTGCTGAAATTGAACGCAACCAGGAGCTGCAGCGTCTGGCGCAGTGGTGGGCCGAGTTCCAGGTCTCCGCACCGCCGGAGCAGAAAGACATGCTCACTGGCCTTGATGAAGAGCCGGCGCCGCGTCGTCGTCACCGTCGTCCGCGCAAGCGCGCACCGCGTCGCGAAGGCACGGCATGACCCTCGCGTATATCGCTATCGGCAGCAATCTGGCCTCTCCTCTGGAGCAGGTTAATGCTGCCGTTCAGGCGCTGGGTGAGATCCCCCAGAGCCGCATTGTGGCGATCTCCTCGTTTTACCGTACACCGCCGCTCGGCCCGCAGGATCAGCCTGATTACCTGAATGCCGCCGTGGTGCTGGACACCGCGCTGGATGCCGAAACGTTGCTGGATAACACCCAGCGCATTGAGCTGCAACAGGGTCGCGTGCGTAAAGCAGAGCGCTGGGGGCCACGTACCCTTGACCTCGACATCATGCTGTTTGGCAACGAGGTGATTAACACATCACGCCTGACGGTGCCGCATTACGACATGAAAAATCGCGGATTTATGCTCTGGCCGCTGTTTGAAGTCGCCCCCGATCTCACCTTCCCGGACGGCATCCCGCTCAGGGAGATCCTGGACAACCTCCACGCAGAAAAACCCGCTCGCTGGTAAGCCTGTTCCCCCGCACATTAGCCACAAAATAATTGTGGCTAATAGACGACCTAAAATCATTGTTCCCTCGAATGTTACTGTTAGAATGCGCAAAGATTCGCTTTGGGTTATCAGGAAACAGTATGAAACCAACCACCATCTCCTTACTGCAGAAATGCAAACAGGAAAAGAGACGCTTCGCCACCATCACCGCATATGACTACAGCTTCGCCAAACTGTTTGCCGAAGAGGGGATCAACGTCATGCTGGTCGGGGACTCGTTAGGGATGACGGTACAAGGACATGACTCTACCCTGCCGGTCACGGTCGAGGATATTGCTTACCACACCCGAGCCGTGCGCCGTGGTGCACCTGCCTGCCTTCTGCTTTCCGATCTGCCGTTTATGGCCTACGCCACGCCAGAGCAGGCTTTCGACAATGCGGCGGCCGTGATGCGCGCCGGTGCTAATATGGTCAAAATCGAAGGCGGCGCCTGGCTGGTGGAGACGGTAAGAATGCTTACCGAGCGCGCCGTGCCGGTGTGCGGACATCTGGGCCTTACGCCACAGTCCGTCAATATCTTTGGCGGTTACAAGGTGCAGGGCCGCGGTGATGCCGCGCAGACGCTGTTTGACGATGCCCTCGCGCTGGAAGCGGCGGGCGCACAGCTGCTGGTGCTGGAATGTGTACCGGTTGAGCTGGCAAAACGCATCACCGACGCGCTGTCTATTCCGGTCATCGGGATTGGGGCTGGCAACGTGACCGACGGTCAGATTCTGGTGATGCACGACGCCTTTGGCATCACCGGCGGCCATATCCCGAAATTCGCCAAAAATTTCCTTACTGAAGCGGGCGACATGCGCGCTGCGGTCAGGCAGTATATTGCCGACGTCGAATCCGGTGTTTACCCGGGTGAAGAACACAGTTTCCATTAAGGAGTCTCGTTGTGCTAATCATTGAAACCCTGCCGCTGCTTCGCCAGCATATTCGCCGTGCACGACAGGAAGGTAAACGTATCGCACTGGTCCCGACCATGGGTAACCTGCATGACGGCCATATGAAACTGGTCGACGAAGCGAAAGCCCGTGCAGATATCGTGGTGGTCAGTATCTTCGTTAATCCGATGCAGTTTGACCGCGCGGACGACCTGGCGCGCTATCCTCGTACGCTGCAGGAAGATTGCGAGAAGCTGAAAAAGCGCCATGCGGACTTCGTCTTTGCGCCGGCACCCGCAGATGTCTACCCTCAGGGTACGGAAGAGTCCACGTACGTTGATGTCCCGGGCATTTCGACCATGCTCGAAGGGGCCAGCCGTCCAGGCCACTTCCGCGGCGTGTCTACCATCGTCAGCAAGCTGTTCAACCTGGTGCAGCCGGACGTAGCCTGCTTTGGTGAGAAAGATTTCCAGCAGCTGGCGCTGATCCGTAAGATGGTTGCCGACATGGGTTATGATATCGAGATCGTGGGCGTGCCGATTGTACGCGCCAAAGACGGTCTGGCGCTCAGCTCCCGTAACGGTTATCTGACCGCTGACCAGCGTAAGATTGCCCCAGGATTAAGCAAAGTCATGAATAGCATGGCAGAGCAACTGTCGGCGAAAGAGTTGACCACTGAAGAGATCGTGGCCCTTGCTGAGCAAGCGCTGAACGATAAAGGCTTCCGCGCTGACGATATTCAAATCCGTGATGCTGACACGCTGCTTGAGTTAACCGACGCCAGCAAGCGCGCGGTTATTCTGGTGGCTGCATGGCTCGGCCAGGCGCGCCTTATCGACAACAAAGTGGTTGAACTGGCATAACCTTCTTACCCTCCCCTCTTACAGGAGGGGTTAACGCATGATTAAAGGTACACGTAATGATTCGCAAAATGCTGCAAGGTAAGCTTCACCGTGTGAAAGTCACGCAGGCCGACCTGCACTATGAAGGCTCCTGCGCGATCGATCAGGATTTTCTCGACGCGGCGGGTATTCTTGAAAACGAAGCGATTGATATCTGGAACGTGAACAACGGCAAACGCTTCTCCACCTACGCGATTGCCGCAGAGCGTGGGTCTAAGATCATCTCCGTTAACGGTGCCGCCGCGCACTGTGCTGACGTAGGGGATATTCTCATCATCGCGAGCTTCGTCATGATGTCCGACGAAGAGGCGCGCCGCTGGCAGCCTAAAGTCGCCTATTTTGAAGGCGACAACGAGATGAAACGCACCGCAAAGGCGATTCCGGTACAGGTTGCCTGATGCCGCCAGGAGCGGAGCCTTCAGGTTCCGCTCCTCAAAGGTAAAGAAAACATCCTTTTTTTGTATACATAGCCTCTCCTCTATTTATTTCCCCTATTTTCTCCTCTCTCAGCGTTTCTCTTGGTTTAAAAAAAACATTATTCTGAATGATATAATTAAAGGAATGATCTTTGCCATTTATAATCTAAACAATGCAATATAATTTGGCCGCAATAAAAATCGTCTCTCTCCGTTCATTCAAAACAAATTTAAAGATCATTTTCAATAACTTATCAAACATTCAATTTTTCTAATAATGGCTTTTAGCAATTTTAAATACCCAACCCATTCATAGATCCCTATCATCATTTTGCTTAAATTAAATCTGTACAATGTTTTTAAATGGAATTTAAATTATGTTAAAAAAAACGTTATTAGCTTCAGCTGTAACTTTGTTTGCAATGGGTTCTTTTTCAGCAATAGCAGACACCGATATCGGTTTAATCACATTTGACGGTGCGGTAACAGACACAACGTGTAATATTTCCACCGCCAATGGTGAATCACAAAATAATATTACTATTACCTTACCAGTTGTTAAAAAATCTGATGTTGAATCAACCACCGTCGATACCGGTGTCGGCTCTAAGAATTTTGAACTGCTGCTCACCAACTGCCCAGGAACATTAAAGACTGCTTCAGCAAGCTTTATGTCAAAAAATATGGGTGCCATTGCAAACGGTACTATTGAACCTGACGCCAACGTAGCAGGCTCAGCAACCAACGTTGCACTTGCCTTGTATAATAATGCCCCTACCGAATCTTCTCGTATTATGGTCGGCCAGCCTGCTAATAATACGCAGAAAGCCAATCTCACCGCCGGTTCCGGCAAGCTGTTCTATCGCGTTGCATACGTTCCGGGTTCCAACTGGGTGAAAGACACGAACCCAGTGCAGTCAGGTAAAGTCAGCGCCAACGCGTACTTCACCATGAGCTACGAATAATTTTATCCCTCCCGTTAATGTGCCCTGTTGGGCACATTTTTGCGTATTTATTGAGAGTTTACATGTACGTACTGAATATTAAGAGCGGACTAAAAGCCCTGCTGCTGGCCTCGATGAGCGTGTTTGCTCTTAACGCCAGTGCAGATATTGTGATTTCCGGCACCCGTGTCATTTATCCTGAATCGGCAAAAGACGTAACGGTGTCAATGGATAACCGTGGCACCCGGCCTCTGCTGGTACAGACCTGGCTCGATGATGGAAGAGATACCACTAACCCTCAGGAGCTGAAACTTCCTTTTATTGTGACGCCGCCCGTTTCACGTGTTGAACCGCAAAAAGGGCAAACCGTCAGAATCACCTGGCTGGGTCAGGCATTGCCAAAAGATAAAGAGTCGCTGTTCTGGTTTAACGTTCTGGAAGTTCCGCCGAAGGCTAAGGAGAGCGATAACCAAAGTATGCTTCAGCTTGCTTTCCGCACCCGTATTAAACTCTTTTTCCGTCCCACTGGGTTAAAAGGGGAACCGACAGACGCGGCCAAAAATCTTAATTGGTCCCAAACCCGACAAGGGCAAAAAATCGTTTTAAGTGCGAAAAATGACTCGCCTTATTATGTGTCGCTGGCAAGTGCGGCGCTTATTTCAGGCGGTAAAAGTTACGAGATCGAAACGCATTATATTGAACCGTTCTCAAGCCAGACGATGAATGTGAAAAATTACACCTCATCTGGAAATAGCAAAATAACCTGGCAAGCCATTAATGATTTCGGTGGAATTGATAAGTATGAGTCTATACCGCATTGATTCCCTGTCAGCTTCAGAACATTCACAAAAACTATAATTAGCGTTGCCCTGGGACAGAGTTCATCATGCACTTTAGACGTTCGCTACTATGTTTATCGATAAGTGCGGTATTGCCGTTATGTGCATTTGCTGCTGAAAATAATAACGAAGAAGACGTGCAGTTTAACGAGCAGTTTCTTTATAACACTGGCGCATCCATTGATATCAGTCGTTTTTCAAAAGGCAACCCTGTTATTGCCGGAACCTATAAGGTGAAGATGATCGTTAACGGGAAACCTTCCGTTACCACGGATCTTCTGTTTAAGGAGAATGGCACACCGCGCGCCACTCCCTGCATCACCCCGAAACTACTCACGCAAGCAAATGTCACCACCGAGCAACTGAAACACCCTGAGGAGGATTCTGCTGACACCTGTGTCTCTATGCCAGACGCCTATCCCGGCTCGCGTGTGGCTTACGATCCCTCCACACAGGAGTTAGACCTTTCCATTCCTCAGGCTTTCGTCATTCAGCGTCCAGCGGGATTTGTCGATCCTTCACTGTGGGAAGACGGGATCCCGGTGGCCATGCTCTCATGGGATCTTAACGGCTGGCACGCAGACATGCCGGATTCCAGCACTGATACGGCCTATGCTGGTCTGCGCTATGGGGCAAACCTTGGGCCATGGCGACTCCGGGCGCGAGGCAACCTGAACTGGGATCAGGATTCCGGTACCCATTACGCCAGCCAGGATATCTATCTTCAGCGTGATATCACGCCGCTGAAAGCGCAGTTTATCGCCGGCGATTCCTATACCCGTGGCGACGCCTTCGATTCCATTAGCCTGCGCGGGGCGCGTTTATATAACGATGACCGTATGCTTCCGAATGGTATATCGACCTATGCGCCGGTGATCCGAGGGGTTGCAAACAGCAACGCCAAAGTCACGATCGCCCAAAGCGGCAATACGATTTACGAAACCTCCGTCCCCCCAGGACCGTTTGAAATCACCGATCTCAGTACAACAGGTTACGGTAGCGATCTCATTGTCACGGTAGAAGAAACGGATGGGAGCAAACGTTCCTTCTCAGTCGCCTATTCTTCCGTCGCACAAATGCTTCGTCCTGGCTACTCCCGATGGGATGTCGGCGTGGGTGAACTGCGTGACGACAGCCTGCGTGACAAACCAAAGGTGGGATATGCAACGGGCTACTATGGCTTAACCAATACCTTCACGGGGTATGCGGGCCTGGAATATACCGATAGCGATTTCTACGCCGCATTGTTGGGTATTGCCATGAATACCGGAGTCGGCGCATTCGCTCTTGATGTCACGCATTCGGATGCCCGGATAGACGGCTTACGACATCTCACGGGCGAAAGTTATCGCGTCTCCTACAGCAAACTTATGGAAGCCACGAATACCTCTTTCAACGTCGCCGCCTACCGGTTTTCGACGTCTGACTATCTCAGCCTGAACGATGCGGCCTCGTTGACCAATGAGATCAAATACCGTGACAGGGAGCGTAACCCGGAACGTAACAACAGCGACGTGTATCAGACCTTCCAGCGCATGAAAAACCAGATCCAGGTGAATATCAGCCAACCGCTGAATATTGCCGATCTTGATTTGGGATCGCTGTATGTCAACTCAACCTGGCAGGACTACTGGAATGAAAGCAGTTCGTCGGCGCAATACTCGGTTGGCCACAGTCATTCGTTAAGCTGGGGAAGTTATAGCCTCACCGTGCAGCGCACCTACAATGAGTTTGGGGAAAAAGATGACAGCGTCTATCTGAACCTCACGATTCCATTCGACACGCTGATGGGTAACAGCAAGCGAGCGGGTGGCTTCTCCTCACTCACGACGGGCATCGGCAGCGATTTAAAAGGCGGCAGTAGCTTTAACGCCAGCGCCAATGGCAACACCGAAGATAACCGCTTCAGTTACAGCATTACCGAAAGCACCACGCGTTACGACGATACGTTAAATCAGTTAAGCGGGTACGGCAGTTACAACGGCCCGCATGGACCGCTAAGCCTTTCCGTCTCCGCCTCAGATGACGGTACACGACAATATTCTGCCAGCTATAGCGGCGGAATGGTTCTGCACTCCGGTGGCGTAACACTCGCCCCTGGCAGCATCAGCGAAAGCGATACGCTTGCCTTAATTAAAGCTGAGGGGGCAGAAGGCGCCCGCGTCTCTATCGGTAACGGTGAAATCGGCGCCTCAGGCTATGCCCTTATGCCCTATCTTTCCGCCTACCGTGAAAACAGCGTTGGTCTTGATATCAGCGAAATGCACTCTGACGTGGAAGTGAAAAATACCCGCTCCACCACCGTTCCCCGTAGCGGTGCCGTTGTGCTGGTTAACTTTGAAACCGATCAGGGGCGCTCAGTGTTAATGGAACTGATGCGTGACGATGGCGGGTTTATCCCGTTAGGCGCCGATGTGCAAACCGACCAGGGCGTATCCGTGGGTAGCGTGGGTCAGGCCGGGCAGGCCTGGATCCGCGGAATTGAAGATAAAGGGACGTTAAACATCGTCTGGGGAAATGAGCCCGGCACATCCTGTACCGTCTCCTACCACATCCCACCGGATGCGAAAAAGATTGGACCGACAACGCTGCTGACGGGCCAGACCTGCCGCGTCACAGCCTTATAAAGGGAGTTAAAACATGCTTTTTAGAGCCTGGAAAAAAACAGGGTTAGTTATTTTAAGCACGGGGCTAATGGCGCTGTCGCTGGAAACACACGCCGATAATCTCGATATTACCTTTACCGCAAATATCCGTGACACCACCTGCGATATGAAAATCGAAGGTGGCAGCGGTGATGGCGCCAGCAACGTTATCCCCATTGGGACTAACGGCAAGGTGCGCCTGGATTACATCATCCTGAAAAATGCCAAAGCCACGACCAACTTTAAACTCAAAATGGTCTCATGCCCGCCGAGTCTGGCATCGCTGAAAACCACCATCAGCGGTAGCGCCAGCCCGCTGACGACGGCAATTAAGAACTCACTTTCCGGCGACGGCAGTGCGGAAAATATTGGCGTGGCGATTTCCCGTACCGCCACCCCGAATGCCCCTTTTGTCATTAATTCATCCACCGATACACAGCGCCTCGTCTGGTCGAGCGGAGAGATAAGTGCTGGCGAGGTACCACTTCTGGCGACGCTGGTGGAAACCGCAAACGGCCAGGGCACGACCGGCAATTTTAGCGGTATCGCTACGTTTAATTTCACCTATGAATAACTGGCAGCAATGCGGAGCGTTGATATGAAAATGAAAATGACATTACTGGTGCTTGCAATGACTGCCACCCTGCCTTCCGTTGCGTTAAGTGCGATTACGGGGACGACGAGCGTGCAGGCAACGTTTACATCCACCATTGAGGCCGGGACCTGTAACGCGGAGATTCAAAACGCCAGCGGAGCCCCGATTGACATTTTGCCGTTTGGCGATGTGTTTAAGTCTGACCTGGTGAGCCAGAGCCGACGAGAAACCTTCAAAATTGCCTTCACGAACTGTGCCGGGGTAAAAAACGCCGCCATTCAGGCCATGCCGGGTGCAGGCGGGTCGTGTACCGGTAACGCATATGCAGCCGGGCATAACGTCGGCTTTGAAATCTGGAAAGGCTCTGTCGACTCAGGCTCCATATTGAACTGCGCCACTGTCCCGACGTCTGTCATCAACCTGTCTAACGGGACGGGAAATTTTGAAATGGATGCGCGCATCGTCATTGCAAATGGTAAAACGATTTCGGACGTGACGACAGGTTCGGTCAATGCGCCCGTGACGTTTACTGTGACCTATCAATAATGTTTATTCAGACAGGTAGCTTAAACAGGATGTTCCAGTCCCGCTTAATCTTAAGAAATGCGATGTCATGGCTGGCCCTCTGCCTGGGGTTTCCCGCAGCGGGTTTTGCCTCCAGCCTGGAAATGGATATGACGGCAAATATTATCAACAATACGTGCCAGGTCAGTATTCCAGAAAGTGGAAGCGTAACGCTGCCAACGGTGGGAAAAACGTGGTTTTATACCGCGGAGGGCACCGATCGACTTCAACCAGCAGACCCCGCGGGAGGAACACGCTTTATGATTGAGGTTGTGGACTGCAGCGGGGATGAATCGGGAGCCGGGCAAGCGCTGCACTTTACCTTTAAACCGCAGTCTGCCCAAATTGATGGGATTTCAAAACAGATATTAAGTAATGAAACATCCGCCCTTGCTGGCGGCGCTGAAAACGTGGGGATTGTTATTTTTTCTGAATCCAATAATCAAAACGTCCTCGACAGCGAGGGGCAGTCTGATGTGGAGGTCAAAATAGCGACCCCATCAGACCAACAAAGCTATTTGAAAGCGTATAACTTTTACGCCCGCTACCAAAATTACGGCCCGGTCAGCGCAGGAAAAGTGACCGCGCGCGCATTAGTCAGCGTGACATATCGCTAACAGGCAACGCTAAAAAGGAACAATTATGGCACAGCGTCCTGGGATAACCGTGTCCCCACGTTTTAACGGTTTTATCATTTTATTTATGCTTTTAACCATGAGCGCCTTTTACGCCCATGCAGATTTTGAATGTAAATTTCGATTTGGCGACACGCAGTCCATCGGCGACTACAATGGCGCAAAGCCGACCCTGCAAATCGTGGATAATGTCGCTGTTCCTACAAAAATCAGCTCGCTATATCGCCTGGATCTGAGCCCCGGATTAAATAGTAAATGCACGTTAGGAAAACATGGCGAAAACATTTTCACCCTGGCAGACGCCAGTCTGTTAGTCGGCAGTATTGATGGGAAAGCTTTATTCAAAACCAATGTAACCGGAATAGCCTATGCTCTGGCTTTTGGCACAGTAGACAATACTGCCACGGCCTATTTCGCTCCCAGTACGAGCTGGTTTCTTGCATTACACATGAATGACCAGGATGAGCTGCTGGATAATCGCGCCTGGCGGGTCATGGTCGAATTTTACCAACTTCCCACGTTTGCCGGTATTCCTGCTAACGTAGTATCTATTGGCCCGGTTGGTGGAACAATTGGAAAAATTACCATTGGAGACCCGGTGGGATCCGATCCAGACGATCATCCCAAACCGACCATTACCATAGCCAATATGGCCTTCATTACACCAATAGAAAAACCCACCTGCACGCTCACGGCTCCCAAAACCGTAGACCTGGGGGATTATGGTGTATCCGATATCGAGAACGATAAAACCATAAACGCCGATTTTGGGGTGACAGGGAATTGCACCAACACCCGTAAAGTCACCGTGACGTTGACCACCAGTAAAACAACCGGGACCGATGGCTCATTACTCGCCAACACCGCATCGTCGAACGCGGCAAAAGGCGTGGGCGTGTTACTGTTGTGGCCGAATAACAAGCAGATAGTGCCTAATTCAACTAGCAGCTTTACCGCACAAGAGAACACTACCCTTGCGATATTCAGCTGGTTACTTACGGCCCGGTTAGTTAAGTCTGGTACAGAAAAAGTCACCTCTGGCACGTTCAGCGCCATCGGCACATTGCAGTTCACCTACGAGTAGCTTAGCCCTGCGGCTGGTTGCTGATCAGCCGCGACATGGTCTCCAGCGAATCCGTTCTTAAGATGTACAGGCGTTTCAGTAAGAACGGATTATCCCCCGGCTTGACCTTCCCTTTTACCGTTGTCACTGCGAGATGAAAACCGGCGTCATTCGCGGCTTTTATGGCTTTATTGTCATAGCCACCAAACGGATAAGAGAGATACAGCACGCGCGGGTTAAACTGCGCCAGCGCCCGGCGCGAGCGTTCGAAATCAAACAAAATCACGTGGTAGCTGCGGCTCAGTAGAATCGGATGCTTGTTACCATCCACGCGGTGCAGGAAATGCGTGTGGGACTGAATATCAAACACGTCCTGGATGCCCTTCAGCTCCTGAACGCTCATAAACTGCAGTGATTTCGGATCCCACTTCTGCGGATGTCGCTTAATGCGGGATGAGATGATAAACGCCGTGGCGTTAAACCCGTACTCTTTCAGAATCGGGTAAGCATAGCGGCTTACGGACTTTAGCCCGTCATCAAACGTGATCACTACCGATTTGGCCGGCAGGTTCAGTTTGTTACGTACATACCCTTCCAGCTGATACATCGTCAGGGTGGTATACCCCTGGTCACGCAGCCAGGCCATCTGGTTATTGAACGCGCGCACGCTGGTGGTGGTAGAGGTATGCCGGAAGCGCGTGTTCTCTTCATCACGCAGAATATGATGGTAGGTCAGCACCGGGAGGCCATTATCTTCCTGCGCGTCCAGGCTGCTGATCCATGCCAGTCGGTTGCCGATACGGATCTGGTACCACGTCTGGTTCAAGCGGTCTTTGAGTTTGCTTAAAACCGGATATCGAAGATTGGCGCTCAGCGTACCGAATGGCGCACTGCCGCTGGACGGCGCGTTGTAGACCGGTGTGTCTTTCCAGGTGATCAGGTTTTGATTACTGAGCGGCTTATTAAGATCGCCAAGGCTGTCCTCAACGCGCTGCTTTCCCTGCACCTGCTCCAGATGGCCTTTATCGATAAATCCCGTCCCGAAGCCGAAGCGAAACTCGTAATAATCCGCAGCGGTAGGCACAACGGCAAGGATCTGTCCGGCCCTGACATGGCCGACGTTAACGACCTCGTTTCCCACCTGCGCCCAGATAGCCGCATCTTCAGTGGTTTGCATGTACTGGGCAGGAAGACCTTGCTGACTTAATAAACTGGCTGATGCCCCGCCAGAGAGAACCAGCAGGCACAGGAACAAAATACGCGTGAACATGTATGTGATATCGGTACGAATAAACTGGTGCCATTGTAACAAATGCACCATCAATACCAATGTTTAATTCTTATACAGGTCGTGAAGAAGAACGAAGGGGGGATTTTTCTGCTGCTGATGCCACAAGCTGCTGACGCCCGGCTCACCCTGCGCCACGATGGCATCGCGAAACTCTGCGCTGCTTAATAATTCACGCCGTGGATACATTAACTCAAGCAGGGGAAGATCAATACCGGAGATCACTTCGCAGCAGTCGTGTTTGTGGCTCAACAGAGCGGCCGCACGATACGGCGCAGCGCCAGATTTATCGGTGAGAAAGATAACGCCTTCGCCAGTGTCGGTTTCATGCAGGGCATCACACATCATCCGGCTCAGCATGTTGGTGCTCAGCCCTTGCCAGTAATTCACCGCACGACATTGCGCCAGTGGACCAAACCTGGCTTCAAGCTTTATCAACATCTCTTGCGCCTGTTCATCGTGGCAGGTAATGACCCATCCCAGCATAACTCTCTCCTTAGCAGGCGAGTAGTTTAGCGAAGTGAAGATTAGCTTACGGTGATAACAGTCAAAGAAAAGGCCCGGCAACCCGAAAGTCACCGGGCGGAAGGTTAGCTGCGCAGTCCGCGTCCGCGCTGGATTAAGTACCAGCACAGCAGGTAGAAGGTGACGATAAACACCACCAGCACCGCAACGGTAGTGAACAGCGGTACGTCAGTAATGCCGAGGAAGCCGAAGCGGAAACCGCTGATCATGTAGACAATCGGGTTCAGGTGCGACAACGCCTGCCAGAACGGCGGCAGCAGCGTCAGGGAATAAAACACCCCACCCAGATAGGTCAGCGGCGTCAGCACAAAGGTCGGGATCAGGCTGATATCGTCAAACGTTTTGGCAAACACCGCGTTCAGCAGACCGGCAAGCGAAAACAGGATCGCCGTCAACAGCAGCGTCAGCCCCACGAACAGCCAGGAGTGCACCTGGAACGGCACGAAGAACAAGGAGATAGCCGTCACCAGGATCCCGACGCACAGGCCGCGCGCCACACCACCGCCAACGTAACCCGCGATGATTACATGCGTTGGCACCGGTGCCACCAGCAGCTCCTCAATGTTGCGCTGGAACTTAGCGCTAAAGAAAGACGAAGCCACGTTGGCATAGGCGTTGGTGATCACCGCCATCATGATCAAACCCGGAACGATAAACTGCATATAGGTAAAGCCATGCATCTCACCAATGCGGGAGCCAATCAGATTACCGAAGATGATGAAATAGAGCGTCATGGTGATCACCGGCGGCACCAGGGTTTGTACCCAGATGCGCATAAAGCGGTTAATCTCTTTCGCCCAGATGCTTTTCAGCGCGACCCAATAAAGATGCGTCATGCCTTGTCTCCTTGTTTATCCTGCACCAGAGAGACAAACAGCTCTTCCAGTCGGTTCGCTTTGTTACGCATACTTAAAACCTGAATGCCCTGAGCACTCAGCTGGGAGAAGACGCTGTTAATGCCCTGCTCCCGCAATACTTCCACCTCCAGCGTGGAGGTGTCGACCAGGCGATACTGGTACCCTTCAAGCTTCGGCAGCGCGCTTTTTGCCGCCAGATCCAGAATGAACGTTTCTGATTTGAGCTTCGAGAGCAGATCCTTCATTGAGGTGTTTTCCACCAGCTCGCCGTTCTGAATGATGCCGATGTTACGGCAAAGCATTTCCGCTTCTTCAAGGTAGTGCGTCGTCAAAATAATGGTGGTGCCTTTGTCGTTGAGATCTTTCAGGAACCCCCACATTGAGCGACGAAGCTCAATATCTACCCCGGCGGTGGGCTCGTCGAGGATCAACAGTTTTGGCTCATGCATCAGCGCACGGGCAATCATCAGACGGCGCTTCATGCCGCCAGACAGCATACGCGCACGTTCGTTACGTTTTTCCCATAGATCAAGCTGCTTCAGGTACTTTTCGCTGCGAGCTAACGCTTCTTTTCGCTCAACGCCGTAGTAGCCCGCCTGGTTGACGACGATCTGCTGCACCGTCTCAAACGGGTTGAAGTTGAACTCCTGCGGTACCAAGCCGAGCTGACGTTTGGCGTTGACCACATCTTTTTGCAGATCGTAGCCAAACACGCAGACCCGGCCAGAGGTCTTATTGACCAGCGAGCTGATAATGCCGATGGTCGTCGATTTCCCCGCGCCGTTCGGCCCCAGAAGCGCATAGAAATCCCCCGCTTCTACTTTGAGATCTATCCCGCGTAGCGCCTGAACGCCGCCCGGATAGGTTTTTTTAAGCTGCTCAAGCTCCAGTGCAATCGCCATGAATTAAACTTACCTTAGGTTCTGACACACGTTGTGTGGTTTCATTAAAAGTCGGGTTACCCTATAGTAGCGCAACGCAATCACTTGGTTACAGGTCGCTAACCTCCATGAACAACATAGATACACTCATCAGCAACAATGCACTATGGTCAAAAATGCTGGTGGAGGAAGACCCCGGTTTTTTTGGAAAGCTCGCGCAAGCGCAGAATCCACGCTTTCTCTGGATTGGATGTTCCGACAGCCGTGTTCCGGCTGAGCGACTGACGGGCCTTGAGCCCGGCGAACTGTTTGTTCACCGTAACGTTGCCAACCTGGTGATTCATACCGATCTCAACTGCCTGTCTGTCGTTCAGTACGCCGTAGACGTCCTGGAGGTCGAGCACATCATTATTTGCGGTCACTACGGCTGCGGCGGCGTGCAGGCCGCTGTGGAAAACCCGGAACTGGGGCTCATCGATAACTGGCTGCTGCACATCCGCGATATCTGGTTCAAACATAGCTCACTGCTGGGTGAAATGCCGCAGGAGCGCCGGATGGACACGCTGTGTGAACTGAACGTGATGGAGCAGGTGTATAACCTGGGTCATTCAACGATCATGCAGTCAGCGTGGAAGCGCGGTCAGAAGGTCTCTATCCACGGCTGGGCGTACGGCATTCACGACGGCCTGCTGCGCAATCTGGAAGTGACCGCCACCAACCGCGAAACGCTGGAGCAGCGTTACCGTTCGGGCATTGCCAACCTCAAGCTTAAGCATGTGAACCATAAATAAAGCGGGGATTTTCGCCCTCTCCCTGTGGGAGAGGGACGGGGTGAGAGCATCAGGCCGCAACTACTCGTCCAGCAATACCACTTTCCCAACATACGGCAGATGGCGGTAACGCTGCGCGTAGTCAATACCGTAACCGACGACGAACTCGTCCGGAATAGAGAAACCAACAAACTCCACCGGTACCTGCACTTCACGGCGGTCTGGTTTATCCAGCAGAGTACAGATGGCCAGGGATTTCGGCTCACGCAGGCTCAGGATCTCGCGCACTTTAGAAAGCGTGTTACCGGAGTCGATGATGTCTTCGACGATCAACACATCTTTGCCACGAATATCTTCATCCAGATCTTTCAGGATTTTCACATCACGGGTTGTGGACATGCCGCTGCCGTAGCTGGAGGCGGTCATAAAATCGACCTCATGTGACACCTGCACTTCACGGCACAGGTCTGCCATGAACATGAAAGAGCCACGCAACAGACCAACCAGCACCATTTCGCTGCCGCTGTCCTTGTAATGTTCGGTGATTTGACGACCCAGTTCGGCGATACGCGCTTTGATCTCGGCTTCCGGGATCATCACTTCAACAGTATGTTTCATATTACTAACCATATGATTTTAATGAAAATCTCTCAATGCGGATGAGTGTTATTCCGGCATCGATACGCAAGCCAGCCATTATATCAGCAAATGGCTAAGCCTGGCGTATGAGTTATAAAAAGCAAATATTGTGATTCCGATCACACTTGTTAATACCTATAATTAGTTGCTAGCAAATTATTAACAAAAACTGACGAGTACACTTTCTATGGCTGAAACAAACTCTAAACAGCCGCGTCTACTGGTGACACTAACAGCGTTATTCGCCGCCTTCTGCGGCCTGTACCTGTTAATCGGTGGCGTCTGGCTGGTCGCAATCGGCGGCTCCTGGTACTACCCCATTGCGGGCCTGGTTATGCTTGGCGTAACTGTTCTGCTCTGGCGTAGAAAACAATCCGCACTGTGGCTTTATGCGGCATTACTCCTCGCAACCATGATCTGGGGCGTCTGGGAAGTCGGGTTCGACTTCTGGGCACTGACGCCACGCAGCGACATTCTGGTCTTCTTCGGTATCTGGCTGATCCTGCCGTTCGTCTGGCGTCGCCTGATTGTGCCTTCCAGCGGTGCCGTTGCAGCGCTGCTTGTCGCTCTGCTAATCAGTGGCGGTATCCTGACCTGGGCCGGCTTTAACGACCCGCAGGAGATCAACGGTACGCTGAATGCAGAATCCACCCCTGCGGCGGCTATCTCGCAGGTGGCTGACGGCGACTGGCCAGCGTATGGCCGTAACCAGGAAGGTCAGCGCTACTCCCCGCTGAAGCAGATCAACGCGGACAACGTGAAAAACCTGAAAGAAGCCTGGGTATTCCGTACCGGCGATCTGAAAATGCCGAACGATCCGGGTGAACTGACCAACGAAGTGACGCCAATTAAAGTGGGCAACATGCTTTATCTGTGTACGGCGCACCAGCGCCTGTTCGCGCTCGACGCGGCCACCGGTAAAGAGAAATGGCACTTCGATCCGCAGCTGAACTCCAACCCGTCGTTCCAGCACATCACCTGCCGCGGTGTCTCTTACCACGAAGCGCGTGCGGATAATGCCAGCCCGGACGTCATTGCCGACTGTCCTCGCCGCATTATGCTGCCGGTGAACGATGGCCGCCTGTTCGCAATTAACGCCGAAACGGGCAAGCTGTGCGAAACCTTCGCCAACAAAGGTATCCTGAACCTGCAGACCAACATGCCGGACACCACGCCGGGTCTGTATGAACCCACCTCACCGCCAATCATCACCGATAAAACCATCGTGATTGCTGGTTCGGTCACGGATAACTTCTCTACCCGCGAAACCTCTGGCGTTATCCGTGGTTTCGACGTGAATACCGGTAAACTGCTGTGGGCCTTCGATCCGGGCGCGAAAGATCCTAACGCAATCCCGTCTGATGAACACACCTTTACCTTCAACTCGCCAAACTCCTGGGCACCGGCTGCGTATGATGCGAAGCTGGATCTGGTCTACCTGCCAATGGGCGTGACCACGCCTGATATCTGGGGCGGTAACCGTACCCCTGAGCAGGAACGTTATGCCAGCTCCATTCTGGCGCTGAACGCGACAACCGGTAAACTGGCGTGGAGCTACCAGACCGTACACCACGATCTGTGGGATATGGATATGCCGTCCCAGCCAACGCTGGCGGACATTACCGTTAACGGCAAAACCGTTCCGGTGATTTATGCTCCGGCGAAAACCGGTAACATCTTCGTACTGGACCGTCGTAACGGCGAGCTGGTTGTGCCTGCACCGGAAAAACCGGTTCCTCAGGGTGCGGCTAAAGGCGATTACGTCACGAAAACGCAGCCGTTCTCCGAACTGAGCTTCCGTCCGAAGAAAGACCTCAGCGGCGCAGACATGTGGGGTGCCACCATGTTTGACCAGCTGGTGTGCCGCGTAATGTTCCATCAGTTGCGCTATGAAGGCATCTTTACCCCACCTTCTGAGCAGGGCACGCTAGTCTTCCCGGGTAACCTTGGGATGTTCGAATGGGGCGGGATCTCCGTTGACCCTAACCGCCAGGTAGCGATCGCCAACCCGATGGCGCTGCCGTTTGTCTCTAAACTGATCCCACGTGGTCCAGGTAACCCGATGGAGCAGCCGAAAGACGCGAAAGGCAGCGGTACCGAAGCCGGTATTCAGCCGCAGTATGGCGTACCGTTTGGCGTGACCCTGAATCCGTTCCTGTCTCCGTTTGGTCTGCCGTGTAAACAGCCTGCCTGGGGATATATCTCCGGTCTGGATCTGAAAACCAACCAGATCGTGTGGAAAAAACGTATTGGTACCCCGCAGGACAGCATGCCGTTCCCGATGCCGGTTCCGGTGCCGTTCAACATGGGTATGCCAATGCTGGGTGGCCCAATTTCCACCGCCGGTAACGTGCTGTTCATCGCGGCAACCGCAGATAACTACCTGCGCGCGTACAACATGACCAACGGTGAGAAACTGTGGCAAGGCCGTCTGCCAGCCGGTGGACAGGCAACGCCGATGACCTATGAAGTGAATGGCAAGCAGTACGTAGTCATCTCTGCGGGCGGTCACGGTTCGTTTGGCACGAAGATGGGCGACTATATTGTCGCGTATGCGTTGCCGGATGACGCAAAATAAATGCAAAACGGCAACCTCGGTTGCCGTTTTTTATGTTTGTTCCCTCTCCCACCGGGAGAGGGCCAGGGTGAGGGCATCAGGCCGCACCTGCGAAATGTAGGCCGGGTAAGGCGAAGCCGCCACCCGGCTTTTTTATACGGTAAAACCCAGCATCATCCCCGTATCTTCATGCTCCAGCAGATGACAGTGCGCCATATAGGCAAACTCCTTTGGCGCCTCGTGGTCAAACTTCACCAGCACCTCGCTGACGCCGCCTTCCACTCTCACTGTATCTTTCCAGCCCGCGCGATGCACATCCGGCGTTTTGCCGTTCTCTGAAAGAATACGGAACTGGGTGCCGTGAATATGGAACGGATGCAGCATCATGTCGCCTTCGCCTGAAATCACCCAGCGCTCAAACTGCCCTTTTGTAGCAGCAAACATTGTCGTGTTCATATCGAACGCTTTGCCGTTGATCATATTGGCATTGTGGAAATCAAACCCGTGACCGCCGTGATTCATACCGCCCATCTTGCCGTGATCCATGTTCATATGGCCCATCATCTGCCCGTGGTGCATCCCCGCCATCGCCTGATCGCCATACTTTTTCATCAGCGCCTGCATGCCCATCATGTCGAGCATCGGATCCATGGAGAGCTGCAGCTTACGTTGCGTAAGCCCAGCCAGCGACGGAAGTGCCGGCAGCGTGGTTAAGGTGTCCGGCAGCGTACCGGAGGCGGTGATCTGCAGCGGCTGAATACGTAAAACCGGGTGTGGCTTATCGAATGGCGCAACGGCCATCCCCATCTGGCTGACCGGGAGCGTCACCAGGTCAAATGACTTACCGTCGCTGATGTCCACCAGCACCTCAAAGCGCTCGCCCATCAGCACAGGGAGTTCATTCACTTTGACCGGCTCAGGCAGCAGTCCTCCGTCGCTCGCTACGACGTACAGCGGACGATTATCGCTGGTGGCAAAGTTCAGCGAGCGCGCGTTGCATCCGTTGAGCAGACGTAACCGCAGCCAGCCTTTTGGTGCAGCGTGCTGGGGGTAGATCGCGCCATTGGTCAGCAGCGTATCGCCAAACCAGCCTACCGCCGCGGTCATCACATCCAGCTGATAATCAATCTGACCGTCTGTGGAGAATTTTTTGTCCTGCACAATGACCGGCACATCGTCGATACCCCACTGTTTGGGCAGACGCAGCAGGCGACTTTCGTCATCTTCAATCAGCACCAGACCTGCCAGCCCCATGGCCACCTGATGGCCCGTTTTACCATGCTGATGCGGGTGGAACCAGCAGGTCGCCGCCCGCTGCTCGGGGGTAAAGGTCACGGTGCGCTTCCCGCCCGCTTTTATAATGCCTTGCGGGCCGCCGTCGACCTCGCCCGGCACTTCCAGCCCGTGCCAGTGCAGCGTCGTCTCTTCTGCCAGCGTGTTGTGAATATCAACGGTGACGGCTTTTCCTCTGCGCAACTGCAACGCCGGGCCAAGCACATTGCCGTTATAGCCCCAGGTGGTGGCGTTATATTTGCCAAAGGCCGTTTTACCGGACTGAACCACCAGCTGGATACGGCCACGGGCATCGGCGGTCAATAAATCAGGAATGGGTAAGGCAGGTCTGTCAGCCGCCAGAACCGCGCGACTCCACAGTGGTAATGCGCTGGCAACCCCCAACGCAACGGAATATTTTAGAAATTCACGACGTTGCATATTCATTTCCTTATTTCGTGCAGACGATCTTTTGAGCATAAACCCTCCCCTTACCGGAAGGTCAAGTTACGCGGCAATAATAAAGATCGTCGCACTGGCACCAAATATGCTAACGTTAATTTTCCGTGATGCAGTGGTAGAAGCAATGAAGACGTTTTTCAGGACAATTTTGTTCACCAGCCTGATGGCAATGTGTGCGAACAGCTATGCGCTCAGTGAAAATGAAGCGGAAGATATGGCCGATCTGACGGCGGTTTTTGTGTTCCTGAAAAATGATTGTGGCTACCAGAATTTACCCAACGGGCAAATTCGTCGCGCACTGGTCTTTTTTGCCCAGCAGAACCAATGGGACCTCAGCAACTACGACAGCTTCGACATGAAAGCGCTCGGTGAAGACAGTTACCGTGATTTAAGCGGTATTGGCATCCCAACGGCAAAAAAATGCAAAGCGCTGGCCCGCGATTCGCTTAGCCTGCTCGCCTACGTGAAATAACCTTCCCGACGCCTCTTGTTTCGCCTGGAACCGTGCAACCACGGTTATAGTTAGCTATCATGTTTCGCTCATTTTTCGTGAGTGTAACGGATGTTAACGAAGAGGAGTCTGCGTATGGCCGACCACACGTTGTGGCATGAAACACTGCATGACCAGTTTGGTCAGTACTTTGCCGTTGATAACGTGCTTTATCATGAGAAAACCGATCATCAGGATCTGATCATCTTCGAGAATGCCGCTTTTGGCCGCGTGATGGCGCTGGACGGCGTGGTGCAAACCACCGAGCGAGATGAGTTTATCTATCATGAGATGATGACCCACGTCCCGCTGCTGGCTCATGGTCACGCGAAGCACGTGCTGATTATCGGCGGCGGCGACGGGGCGATGCTGCGCGAAGTCTCCCGCCACCAGTCCATTGAAACCATCACCATGGTAGAGATCGACGCGGGCGTGGTCTCATTCTGTCGTCAGTACCTGCCTAACCATAATGCGGGTAGCTACGACGATCCGCGCTTTAAGCTGGTGATTGACGATGGCGTGAACTTCGTCAACCAGACGACCCAGACGTTTGACGTTATTATCTCCGACTGTACCGACCCTATCGGCCCGGGAGCCTCGCTATTTACCTCATCGTTCTACGAGGGTTGCAAGCGTTGTCTGAACCCTGGCGGTATCTTCGTGGCGCAAAATGGCGTCTGCTTCCTGCAGCAGGATGAAGCGCTCGACAGCCACCGCAAACTGAGCACCTATTTTGGCGATGTTAGCTTCTATCAGGCTGCCATTCCGACCTACTACGGCGGGATCATGACCTTTGCCTGGGCGACGGATAACGACGTCCTGCGTCATCTCTCCACGGAGATTATCCAGGCGCGCTTCCATCAGGCAGGTCTCCAGTGCCGTTACTACAATCCGGCGGTCCATACCGCAGCCTTCGCCTTGCCGCAGTACCTGCAAGATGCACTGTCCTCCCAGGGGGTGAACTAATTGAAAAAGCTTAAACTGCATGGCTTTAACAACCTGACCAAAAGCCTGAGTTTTTGTATTTACGATATCTGCTATGCCAAAACAGCGGAAGAGCGCGATGGCTACATCGCCTATATCGATGAACTCTACAATGCCAACCGACTGACCGAGATCCTGTCGGAAACCTGCTCTATTATCGGCGCAAATATTCTGAACATCGCCCGCCAGGATTATGAACCTCAGGGCGCTAGCGTGACCATTCTGGTCAGCGAAGAGCCGGTCGATCCTAAGCTTATCGACAAAACCGAACACCCGGGCCCGCTGCCTGAAGTGGTTGTCGCCCACCTCGATAAAAGCCATATCTGCGTGCACACCTACCCGGAAAGCCACCCGGAAGGCGGCCTGTGTACGTTCCGCGCCGATATTGAAGTATCCACCTGCGGCGTGATCTCCCCACTAAACGCGCTGAACTATTTAATTCACCAGCTGGAATCCGATATCGTCACCATTGATTATCGTGTGCGTGGTTTTACGCGCGATATCAACGGCATGAAGCACTTTATCGATCACGAGATCAACTCCATTCAGAACTTTATGTCCGAGGACATGAAATCGCTGTACGACATGATGGACGTGAACGTGTATCAGGAGAACATCTTCCACACCAAGATGCTGCTTAAGGGGTTTGACCTTAAGCACTACATGTTCCACACAAAGCCAGAAGATTTAAGCGAAGATGAGCGTAAGGTCATTACCGACCTGCTCTGGAAAGAGATGCGCGAAATCTACTACGGCCGCAATATTCCGGCCGTGTAAGACTCGCACGGAGCAAGGACGCTCCTGTGTGCTATTTCTGTTTCATAAACTCCCGGTACGCCGCCACGACCTGCAGAAAGTCCTCCACGCCGCACAGCGACAGGCTCTCTTCGTCGTAGTAGCTCATCCCCTCTTCCATCTCGTCGCCCGAGAATTCCAGCTGATTGGCCCGCACCATCACCTCTTCGCCATCCATCCACAGCGTGTATTCATGACCCGCACGTTGCCAGGAGCGTTCACTGCCTTTTATCGCATTCGCCGCCTGTTCAACTTCATCAAGAAGCGCAAGATTTTCTTTCACTTCTTCGTTAAACCAGTGTCCAACGGCTTCGTGGCCCATCGACATACGCACTTTCACCACCCCGGTGATGTCGCGCAGAAATTCGTAATCCATAGTGTTTTCCTCTGCAAAGCCATTACGGTAATTATCGCAGCAGAGAGGAAGAAAAAAAGCGTGTGAGGTGGGAGGAATGAAAATAAAAAGGTGAGAGCAAGGCCCTGCGGCCTGATGCCCTCACCCCGGCCCTCTCCCACGGGAGAGGGTGCAAACACTAAAAACCGTCTCGTGGAGACGGTTTTGCTTTTATACCGCCGTCTGGAAGATCACCCCGTCAGCTTTCTCGGTGTACTGAGAGAGCTGGTCGAAGTTCAGATAGCGATAGGTATCCACCGCCGTCTTATCAACCTGAGCAACGAAGGTCTGGTACTCTTCCGGCGTTGGCAGTTTGCCAATCAGCGCCGCAACCGCCGCCAGCTCAGCAGACGCCAGGTAGACGTTCGCACCGGTACCTAAACGGTTCGGGAAGTTACGGGTAGAGGTGGAGACCACCGTCGCACCGTCAGCCACGCGCGCCTGGTTACCCATACACAGGGAACAGCCAGGGATTTCGATGCGCGCACCGCTCTTACCAAACACGCTGTAGTAACCCTCTTCAGTCAGCTGCGCCGCATCCATACGGGTTGGTGGCGCTACCCACAGGCGGGTTGGCAGCTGGCCTTTGTGAGTATCCAGCAGTTTACCGGCAGCACGGAAGTGACCGATGTTGGTCATACAGGAACCGATGAACACTTCGTCGATCTTATCGCCCTGCACGTCAGACAGCAGACGCGCATCGTCAGGATCGTTCGGCGCACAGAGAATTGGCTCTTTAATGTCTGCCAGATCGATATCGATCACCGCCGCATATTCTGCGTCAGCATCGGCTTCCAGCAGCTGCGGATCCGCCAGCCATTTCTCCATCCCCTGAATACGACGCTCCAGCGTACGACGGTCACCGTAGCCTTCCGCAATCATCCACTTCAGCAGGACGATGTTAGAGTTCAGATACTCAATGATCGGCTCTTTGTTCAGCTTGATGGTACAACCCGCGGCGGAACGCTCTGCGGACGCATCGGTCAGTTCGAATGCCTGCTCAACTTTGAGATCCGGCAGCCCTTCAATTTCCAGGATGCGGCCAGAGAAGATGTTCTTCTTACCTTTCTTCTCAACGGTCAGCAGGCCCTGTTTGATGGCATACAGCGGGATAGCGTGAACCAGGTCGCGCAGGGTGATACCCGGCTGCATTTTACCTTTGAAACGCACCAGTACCGATTCCGGCATATCCAGCGGCATCACGCCGGTCGCTGCGGCAAACGCCACCAGACCGGAGCCCGCCGGGAAGGAGATACCAATCGGGAAACGGGTATGGGAGTCACCGCCGGTACCTACAGTATCCGGCAGCAGCATACGGTTCAGCCAGGAGTGGATAACGCCGTCGCCCGGACGCAGGGAGACGCCGCCACGGTTCATGATGAAGTCTGGCAGCGTGTGGTGCGTGGTTACGTCAACCGGCTTCGGATACGCCGCCGTGTGACAGAAGGACTGCATGACCAGATCGGATGAGAAGCCCAGGCACGCCAGGTCTTTCAGCTCGTCACGGGTCATTGGGCCAGTGGTGTCCTGAGAGCCCACAGAGGTCATCTTCGGCTCGCAGTAAGCGCCAGGACGGATACCGGCCACGCCGCACGCGCGGCCAACCATTTTCTGCGCCAGCGAGAAGCCACGATTGCTTTCTGCTACGTCTTTCGCATGACGGAACACGTCTGAGTGCGGCAGACCCAGCGCTTCACGCGCTTTGGTGGTCAGGCCACGACCGATGATCAGCGGGATACGGCCACCGGCACGCACTTCGTCGATCAGTACGTCGGTTTTCAGCTCGAAGCTCGCCAGCAGCTCGTTGGTGTCGTGGTTACGGACTTCACCTTTGTACGGGTAAACATCAATCACGTCGCCCATGTTCAGGTTAGAGACATCCACTTCGATTGGCAGTGCGCCAGCATCTTCCATGGTGTTGAAGAAGATTGGGGCAATCTTACCGCCCAGGCACAGGCCGCCACCGCGTTTGTTCGGCACATGCGGAATATCGTCACCCATAAACCACAGGACGGAGTTAGTGGCGGATTTACGGGAAGAACCGGTACCGACTACGTCACCGACGTAAGCCAGCGGGAACCCTTTTTTCTGCAACGCTTCGATCTGTTTGATCGGGCCGACAACGCCTGGCTGATCCGGCTCAATGCCTTCACGGGCGTTTTTCAGCATCGCCAGTGCGTGCAGCGGGATATCCGGGCGAGACCATGCATCCGGTGCCGGAGAGAGGTCATCGGTGTTGGTTTCACCGGTGACTTTGAATACGGTAACGGTAATTTTTTCAGCCAGCGCAGGACGGCTCAGGAACCATTCGGCATCGGCCCAGGACTGCATCACCTGCTTCGCATAGACGTTGCCTGCTTTGGCTTTTTCTTCCACATCGTAGAAGTTATCGAACATCAGCAGCGTTGAAGAGAGCGCTTTAGCGGCAATCGGTGCCAGCTTGTCGTTATCCAGCGCGTCAATCAGCGGATGAATGTTATAACCACCCTGCATGGTGCCGAGCAGTTCAATGGCTTTTTCAGGAGTAACCAGTGGGGAGGTGGCTTCGCCTTTGGCGATAGCAGCAAGGAATCCGGCTTTTACGTAGGCAGCTTCATCTACGCCAGGCGGTACGCGGTTGATCAGCAGATCTAACAGGAATTCTTCTTCGCCCTTAGGCGGGTTCTTCAGCAGCTCGACGAGCGCGGCCATTTGGGTTGCATCTAACGGTTTGGGTACAATTCCCTCGGCGGCACGTTCTGCTACGTGCTTACGGTATTCTTCTAGCACGACGGTTCTCCTCGCTCTCATTGTCATATGCGGCGGGCGTTCTCTTCACGCTCCTGTGAGACAGCAGTTTGTAGGGTAAATGCCCGATACCGCGTCGGGCAGCATAGCAGGATTTCTGCACAGTGTTAATCCGTTTACAAAAAAGCAACATTAAAAAATTTGCTGAATCGTTAAGCATGGTGTAGCGGGGAGACGAGACGAATTTTGGGTACAAAAAAACCGCCAAGTAGCGGTTTATTTGTTGCCTTGCGGTGGTAGCACACCGGGTTGGCAGATTTGCGGCAATCCCAACGCGATGAATTCTGCATCACAACCCGCTGGCTTGCAAGCCATCATGTCAGTTTTGCGTAGCGTCTTCCTGTTTCGAATGAAAACCCTTTTAACTTCATTTTTAGCCTTCTGAATTACCACCGAGTCGATTACTCTTCTCCTCGGCCTGCTTCGCTGGTGTAGCAACCAGTCTCCGGGCCCGGGAGCAGTTCCGTAACCTACGCGGCAATCCCAATTTGCCAGGTTCTGCCTTTCCCGGTGAAGAATGAACCCGCGTAGCCTGTACAGGAACGCACGCAATGGAGATGCGAATCACTGCGCTGATCGTTGCGCTCGGTTTACTGCTTACGGCACTGCACGGTGGCTGGAACATATCCGACATCACAGTGCTGTTTGTTGTCAACCTCGGCAACTAGCTGCTGGCCGCTCGCAAGAGCGGCCTTCTGAAATCCCAGCGGCTTTTCAGCTATCACATATAATTGTGTAATAAATACTCACACTCTTTATCCGGACGTACCGGCAGTTCCCCAACAAAAGTCAAAACAGTAAAAGGCGAGTGAATAATACTCACGCCAACCGTAACGCCTCACGGCACAGCGCCTGTCTCGTTGGAGTCATTTTATGAAGTTGCCCTTTAAACCACATCTGCTTGTTCTTCTGTGCAGTGCCGGGCTGTTTGCCGCCTCAGGCGTCATGTTTGTCAAAAGTCGGGCGACAGAGCCTGTCGCCCCCGCTCCCGTCGCACAACAACCGGTAACCCCCGCAGCAGCGCAACCCGCCCCCGTCGTCGCCCCAGCCTATACGGCCGCGCAAATCGATCAGTGGGTTGCTCCCATCGCGCTCTATCCGGATGCCCTGCTGTCCCAAATTTTAATGGCCTCGACCTACCCGGCCAACGTCATCCAGGCGGCGCAGTGGTCCAAAGACAACCCTAAAATGGAAGGAGACGCCGCTATCCAGGCCGTTGCCAGCCAGCCCTGGGATCCCAGCGTAAAATCGCTGGTCGCGTTTCCTCAACTGATGTCGCTGATGGGTGAAAACCCGCCGTGGGTACAAAATCTGGGGGATGCGTTTCTCGCGCAACCGAAGGATGTCATGGATTCCGTCCAACGCCTGCGCGCGCTGGCTCAAAAGACCGGCGCCTTACAATCGACGCCTCAGCAGACGGTCACCACCGTGACGAAACCTGCCCCGGCCAAATCGGCCACCAGCGAATCGACGACTTCCACCACGCCTGCCCCGACGGTGATCAAAATTGAATCCGCGGATCCGCAGGTCGTTTACGTCCCCACCTATAACCCCAATACCGTCTACGGTACCTGGCCAAACACTGCCTATCCGCCAACCTATCTTCCTCCTTCACCGGGAGAGCAGTTTACGGACAGTCTGGTCAAAGGCTTAGGCTTCAGCCTGGGTGTGGCGACAACCTACGCCATCTTCAGCAACATCGACTGGGATGATGACGACGACTGGAACCACCATCATGACGATGACTGGAATCACGGCGGCTATAACCGCAACGGTGATAACAATATCAATATCAACGTTGAGAACTTCAACAAAATCAGTGGTCAACGCCTGACGGATGCCAACCGCACCTGGCAGCATAACCCGGCGTATCGGGAAGGTGTGCCCTACCCCACCAGCCAGCTCAATAACCGCTTCCATTCCACTAACACGGTAACGGGGCTCAGTTCTACGCAGCAAAAACCGGTTAACCGCGACAGCCAGCGTCAGGCGGCCCTGAGCCAGATGGAGAAATCGACGGGTAAAACCTTCCCGCAAACCGCGCGTCCGGGAACCAGAGATGCACAGCGCCAGGCTTCAGGCGAACAGTTGAAGCAGATATCCCAGCGCAACAACTACCGTGGCTACGACACCAGACCGCAAACGGCAAAGCGAACCACCTCGCAGCAGCGTGATAATCACCCTGCCGTAACCCAGCGGCAGGAGAAACGGATCGCGCAGCCTGCTCAGCAACGCCATATCCCGCAGCGAACCAGCCAACCTCGCGCAAATGCCTTGAGCGGCAACGACAGCCGCTCTGCCAACTGGCAAGCCCAGCAGCAACGGGGGGCGCAAAGCAGACAATTGGCTGCCCGTCATCAGCAGCCGCGTCAGGCCCCTGCCGGACGTGCTGAACACCGTGAATTCCGTCATCGTTAAGGGAGCCAACATGAAAAAGAATCTTGTCTGTGGAATGGTGTTGTTCATGATGTCCGCCGCTGCGATGGCACAGCAATCCTTCAGCACGCCCGCTCAGGCGACCGATGCGCTGGCGCATGCCATCAGTGAGCAGAATGAAACGGCGATGAACAATCTGCTTGGAGAGAACTGGCGCGATTTTCTGCCGCCTGAAGGGGTCGATCCTGATGCCGTCGATCGTTTCCTCCGCGACTGGAAGGTGCGGCACAACACGGTTATCGACGGTAATACGGCACATCTGGTTGTCGGAAATAACGACTGGCAGTTGCCCATCCCGGTTGTCAAAACCGCTACCGGATGGCAATTCGATATCAAGGAGGGCGCCGAGGAGATCCTGACCCGCGAGATCGGGCGTAACGAGCTTGCCGCCATCGAAGCATTACATGCCTATGTGGATGCCCAGCAGAGCTATTTCGCCATGAATCAAAAATACGCGCAGAAAATTGTCAGCTCTGAAGGGAAAAAAGATGGTCTCTACTGGCCCGTTTCGCCGGGTGAAGCCCCCAGCCCGCTGGGACCGGCCTTCAGCCCCAAAGAGCCCGGTGCAGGCTATCACGGCTATCGGTTCCGTATCCTGCCTGATGAAAAAGGCTTTGCGATGGTGGCGTGGCCCGTCAGCTATGGCCAGACAGGCGTCATGAGCTTTGTGATAAACCAGGATGACAAAGTGTACCAGGCCGATCTCGGCAATGACTCTGAGCAGAAAGCCCAGGCGTTAACCGCCTATAGCCCGGATAAAACCTGGCAGCCTGTGGCTCCCTGAATCCAGCACATAAAAAAAGCGGCCACAGGCCGCTTTTTTTGTCTGAAGAAACTTATTTCTTCTTCGCTTTCGCGTTTGGCAGGTCGGTGATGCTACCTTCAAACACTTCTGCCGCCAGGCCCACGGACTCGTGCAGAGTTGGGTGAGCGTGGATGGTCAGCGCGATGTCTTCCGCGTCGCAACCCATTTCGATCGCCAGACCGATTTCACCCAGCAGCTCGCCGCCGTTGGTACCGACAATCGCACCACCGATAACGCGGTGAGTCTCTTTGTCGAAGATCAGTTTGGTCATACCGTCTGCGCAATCGGAAGCGATAGCACGGCCAGAAGCAGCCCACGGGAAGGTGGCGGTTTCGTAGCTGATGCCTTTCTCTTTCGCTTCTTTCTCGGTCAGACCGACCCATGCCACTTCTGGCTCGGTGTACGCGATAGATGGGATCACTTTCGGATCGAAGTAGTGTTTCATGCCGGCGATAACTTCAGCGGCAACGTGACCTTCGTGAACACCTTTGTGCGCCAGCATTGGCTGACCGACGATATCGCCGATAGCAAAGATGTGCGGCACGTTAGTGCGCAGCTGTTTGTCAACGCGGATGAAGCCACGGTCGTCCACTTCCACGCCAGCTTTGCCCGCGTCGAGGTTCTTACCGTTCGGCACACGGCCGATCGCCACCAGCACGGCGTCGTAACGCTGTGGTTCGGATGGCGCTTTTTTACCTTCCATGGAAACGTAAATACCGTCTTCTTTCGCTTCAACGGCAGTCACTTTGGTTTCCAGCATCAGGTTGAATTTCTTGCTGATACGCTTGGTGAAGACTTTAACGATGTCTTTATCCGCAGCCGGGATAACCTGGTCGAACATTTCAACCACGTCAATGTCTGAACCCAGCGCATGGTACACGGTACCCATTTCCAGACCGATGATACCGCCGCCCATAACCAGCAGACGTTTTGGAACGGTTTTCAGTTCCAGGGCATCGGTGGAATCCCACACGCGTGGATCTTCATGTGGAATGAATGGCAGTTCGATTGGACGAGAGCCCGCCGCGATGATCGCGTTGTCGAAGTTGATTACGGTTTTGCCGTTTTCGCCTTCCACTTCAAGAGTGTTCGCGCCGGTGAATTTACCCAGACCGTTAACCACTTTCACTTTACGGCCTTTCGCCATGCCAGCCAGACCACCGGTCAGCTGAGTGATAACTTTCTCTTTCCAGGTACGGATTTTATCGATATCGGTTTTCGGCTCGCCGAAGACGATACCGTGTTCAGCCAGCGCTTTGGCTTCTTCGATAACTTTCGCTACGTGCAGCAGCGCTTTAGAAGGGATACAACCTACGTTCAGACAAACACCACCAAGGGTGTTGTAACGTTCTACGATGACGGTTTCCAGACCTAAATCAGCGCAACGGAAGGCTGCAGAGTAACCTGCGGGACCTGCCCCAAGTACCACGACCTGAGTTTTGATTTCAGTACTCATCATGACCTCTTATTGATTTCCGGCGGTCCAGGTACTTGTCGCCCTTCATCCACCGGGACGTTCTATCCGCTCGCAGTTTACAAAATTGTTAACAATTTTGAAACAACAAACGGCTCACGAATTGTCGCTTTCGCCAATAACCTCACAAACCACATGAGATTAACAGAAAAAAGCCGGCCGACTGGCCGGCTTTTCACTTACATCACCAGGCGGCGAATGTCACTCAGCATGTTGTTGATGATGGTGATGAAACGCGCACCATCAGCACCGTCGATCACGCGGTGGTCGAAGGACAGAGAGATTGGCATCATCAGACGCGGCACGAACTCTTTGCCATTCCACACCGGCTCCATCGCGGACTTGGACACACCGAGGATAGCCACTTCCGGCGCGTTAACAATCGGTGCGAAGTGGGTAGTACCCAGGCCGCCGATGCTGGAGATAGTGAAGCAGCCGCCCTGCATTTCGCCGGCAGTCAGCTTACCATCACGCGCTTTTTTGGAGATGGTGGTCAGTTCACGGGACAGCTCAGTGATGCTCTTCTTGTTCACGTCTTTGAAGACCGGAACAACCAGACCATTTGGCGTATCAACCGCAACACCGATGTTGATGTATTTCTTCAGCGTCAGCTTCTGGCCATCTTCGGACAGGGAGCTGTTGAAGCGAGGCATCTGCTCCAGGGCAGCGGCAACGGCTTTCATGATGAAGACCACTGGGGTGAATTTCACGTCCAGTTTACGCTTCTCAGCTTCGGCGTTCTGCTGTTTACGGAACGCTTCCAGATCGGTGATATCGGTTTTGTCGAAGTGCGTAACGTGCGGGATCATGACCCAGTTACGGCTCAGGTTAGCACCAGAGATTTTCTGGATGCGGCCCAGTTCCACTTCTTCAATTTCACCGAACTTGCTGAAGTCCACCTTCGGCCATGGCAGCATGCCCGGGATACCGCCGCCTGCGGCTGCAGCTGGTGCAGCTTCAGCGCGTTTCACCGCGTCTTTCACATAAGCCTGAACGTCTTCGCGCAGGATACGACCTTTACGGCCAGTCCCTTTCACTTTCGCCAGGTTCACGCCGAATTCGCGCGCCAGGCGACGAATCAGCGGGGTCGCGTGGACGTAAGCGTCGTTTTCAGCGAACTCAGATTTGCTTTCCGCTTTTGCAGCAGGTGCCGCTGGTTTAGCAGCCTGAGCCGGAGCAGCAGCCGGTGCTGGAGCAGCCGCGGCAGCCGGAGCGGCAGCAGGCGCAGCGCCTTCCACTTCGAAGACCATGATCAGAGAGCCGGTAGAGACTTTGTCGCCGGTGCTGATTTTGATCTCTTTAACGGTACCCGCGAACGGCGCAGGCACTTCCATAGAGGCTTTGTCGCCTTCAACGGTGATCAGTGACTGTTCAGCGGCAACTTTGTCGCCCACTTTCACCATCACTTCGGTCACTTCGACTTCGTCACCGCCGATGTCAGGAACGTTAACGTCTTTCACGCCGCCTGCTGCTGGTGCAGCCGCTGGAGCCGGAGCAGCAGCCTGAGCTGGCGCAGCGGCAGGTGCAGCACCCGCCACTTCGAAGATCATGATCAGAGAGCCGGTAGACACTTTGTCACCGGTGTTGATCTTGATCTCTTTAACGGTGCCCGCGAACGGCGCCGGCACTTCCATAGACGCTTTATCGCCTTCTACGGTGATCAGAGACTGCTCAGCTGCAACGGTATCGCCCACTTTCACCAGGATTTCAGTGACTTCAACTTCGTCACCACCGATGTCAGGCACGTTAACTTCTTTCGCTGCCGCGGCAGCTGCTGGAGCAGCGGCGGCCGGAGCTTCTTTCTTCTCTTCCTGCGCAGGTGCAGCAGCTGCTGCACCGTCGGCGGAATCGAAAATCATGATCAGTTTGCCAGTCTCGGTTTTATCGCCAACAGAGACTTTGATCTCTTTAACGATGCCAGCCTGAGGAGACGGGACTTCCATAGAGGCTTTGTCGCCTTCTACGGTGATCAGCGACTGTTCAGCTTCAACTTTGTCGCCTACTTTGACCAGGATCTCGGTGATTTCAACTTCATCAGCCCCGATGTCCGGTACATTGATTTCGATAGCCATTATTCTTTTACCTCTTACGCCAGACGCGGGTTAACTTTTTCTGCATCGATGTTGAATTTGGTAATTGCGTCCGCAACCACTTTCTTATCGATTTCGCCACGTTTAGCCAGTTCGCCCAGTGCTGCTACAACCACGTAAGAAGCATCAACTTCGAAGTGGTGACGCAGGTTTTCGCGGCTGTCAGAACGACCGAAGCCGTCAGTACCCAGTACGCGATAATCATCAGCTGGAACGTAAGTACGAACCTGCTCAGCGAACAGTTTCATATAGTCAGTAGACGCCACCGCTGGCGCGTCGTTCATCACCTGAGCGATGTACGGAACGCGTGGGGTTTCCATTGGGTGCAGCATGTTCCAGCGCTCACAATCCTGGCCATCACGCGCCAGTTCAGTGAAGGAGGTCACGCTGTACACGTCGGAACCCACACCGTAGTCTTTCGCCAGGATCTGCGCTGCTTCACGAACGTGACGCAGAATAGAACCGGAGCCCAGCAGCTGAACTTTACCTTTGCTACCTTCAATGGTTTCGAGTTTATAGATACCTTTACGGATACCTTCCTCGGCACCTGCTGGCATTGCCGGCATGTGGTAGTTTTCGTTCAGGGTGGTGATGTAGTAGTAAATGTTCTCTTGCGCTTCGCCGTACATGCGCTGCAGACCGTCATGCATGATGACTGCCACTTCGTACGCGTAAGACGGGTCGTAAGAGATACAGTTAGGGATAGTCAGAGACTGAATGTGGCTGTGGCCATCTTCGTGCTGCAGACCTTCACCGTTCAGGGTCGTACGACCGGAAGTACCACCAATCAGGAAGCCGCGAGCCTGCTGGTCGCCTGCCTGCCAGCACAGGTCACCGATACGCTGGAACCCGAACATGGAGTAGTAGATGTAGAACGGGATCATCGGCAGGTTGTTGGTGCTGTAGGAGGTCGCAGCAGCCAGCCAGGATGCGCCTGCGCCCAGCTCGTTGATACCTTCCTGCAGGATCTGACCTTTCTCGTCTTCTTTGTAGTAAGCAACCTGCTCACGGTCCTGCGGGGTGTACTGCTGGCCGTTCGGGCTGTAGATACCGATCTGACGGAACAGACCTTCCATACCGAAAGTACGCGCTTCGTCAGCGATGATTGGCACCAGACGATCTTTGATCGACTTGTTCTTCAGCATCACGTTCAGGGCACGAACGAAAGCGATAGTGGTGGAGATCTCTTTGTTCTGCTCTTCCAGCAGCTGAGAGAAGTCTTCCAGCGCTGGCAGTTCCAGTTTCTCGGTGAAGTTAGGCTGACGAGCTGGCAGGTAGCCTTTCAGCGCCTGACGACGTTCGTGCAGGTATTTGTACTCTTCAGAACCTTCCGGGAAGGTGATGTAAGACAGGTTTTCTACCTGCTCATCGGTCACTGGCACGTTGAAACGGTCGCGAATATAGCGCACGCCGTCCATGTTCATTTTCTTAACCTGGTGAGCGATGTTTTTACCTTCTGCGGTATCACCCATGCCGTAACCTTTGATGGTGTGGGCCAGGATTACAGTCGCTTTACCTTTGGTTTCGCGCGCTTTTTTCAGTGCTGCGTAGATTTTCTTCGGATCGTGACCACCACGGTTCAGCGCCCAGATCTGCTCGTCAGTCCAGTCTGCAACCAGTGCGGCGGTTTCAGGATATTTGCCGAAGAAGTGCTCACGAACGTAGGCACCGTCTTTAGATTTGAAGGTCTGGTAGTCACCGTCAACGGTTTCGTTCATCAGCTGGATCAGTTTACCGCTGGTGTCTTTACGCAGCAGTTCGTCCCAACGGGAACCCCACATTACTTTGATAACGTTCCAGCCAGCACCTGCGAAGATGCCTTCCAGTTCGTTGATGATCTTACCGTTACCGGTTACCGGACCATCCAGACGTTGCAGGTTACAGTTGATGATGAAGCACAGGTTGTCCAGCTTCTCACGGGTAGCGATGGTGATCGCACCTTTAGATTCTGGCTCATCCATCTCACCGTCACCCAGGAAGGCGTAAACGGTTTGCTCAGAGGTATCTTTCAGACCACGGTGTTCCAGGTACTTCAGGAATTTCGCCTGATAGATTGCACCGATTGGGCCCAGACCCATGGATACGGTCGGGAACTGCCAGAATTCAGGCATCAGTTTAGGGTGCGGGTAAGAAGACAGACCTTTACCGTGAACTTCCTGACGGAAGTTATTCATCTGCTCTTCAGTCAGACGACCTTCCAGGAATGCACGTGCATAGATGCCCGGAGAGATGTGGCCCTGGAAGTACACCAGGTCGCCGCCGTCTTTCTCGTTAGCAGCACGGAAGAAGTGGTTGAAGCACACTTCGTAAACGGTCGCAGAGGACTGGAAGGACGCCATGTGGCCACCCAGCTCCAGATCTTTCTTGGACGCACGCAGAACGGTCATGATGGCGTTCCAGCGGATAGCAGAACGGATACGGCGTTCCAGATCCAGATTGCCCGGGTATTCCGGTTCGTCTTCAACGGCAATCGTGTTTACGTAGTTGCTAGCCCCTGCACCTGAAGCAACCTTCACGCCGCCTTTGCGGGCTTCAGAAAGCAGCTGATCAATCAGATACTGAGCGCGCTCAACACCTTCTTCACGGATGACCGATTCGATCGCCTGTAGCCAGTCGCGAGTTTCGATCGGATCCACGTCATTTTGGAGACGTTCTGACATGGGGGTATTCCTTATCTATCTAATACGTTGATTTGTCTGGAACCTGTCCCATTGTATTTTCGTCAGAAAACACAATAAGACAGGTTCTGCGTTTAGTTGCCGCGCTCTAAAAGTACCTGGCGCTTAATCCTTTCGTTGCTGTATGCGGCGTAATGAACGTTCGCGACGCGATTGTTCTCGGCTGCGGTCCAGCAAGATTTCCTCAATGAAAGCCAGATGTCGGTGCGACGCTTCGCGCGCCTGCTCCGGTTCCCCGGCCATTATCGCCTCGAATACTCGGGTGCGATGGTTGCTTACCAGCGGGAGCATGTCCCGACGGGCATACAACAATTCAAAATTTTGACGAACGTTCTGGGCCAGCATCGGCTCCATGCAGCGTAGCAGATGGAGGAGCACTACGTTGTGTGCCGCTTCGGTGACGGCAATCTGATACTGGACGACGGCATTGGACTCGGCGTCTAAATCGCCGGACTGCTGTGCCCGTTCAATGGCCTGATGCAGTTCGCGGATACGCACGCGATCTTCATCAGTGCTGCGAAGGGCGGCGTAATAGGCCGCGATACCTTCAAGCGCGTGACGGGTCTCAAGCAGATCAAACTGGGATTCTGGGTGGTCAGAGAGAAGTTCTACCAGCGGATCGCTGAAGCTCTGCCACAGGCTGTTTTGAACAAAGGTTCCGCCGCCCTGGCGACGAAGCAGCAAGCCCTTTGCTTCGAGGCGTTGAATCGCCTCACGCAGAGAGGGGCGGGATACGTCGAACTGTTTAGCCAGCTCGCGTTCTGGCGGAAGTTTCTCACCCGGGCGCAGTGTCCCCTCGAGGATTAAAAACTCCAGCTGCTGCTCAATCACATCGGATAGTTTTGGTTGGCGAATTTTGCTGTAGGCCATATTCCCTGTCTTACGCCTTTTTGCCCGGAGTCAATTGGTCTTACCAATTTCAAGTTCGTATCGCTAAAGTAACAAAGTATTCACCTTCTGTCCATATTGGTTTTGATTGAAATCAGTAAACCCTGCACATTTTAACAACCTTACAGAAATAACGTTTCAGAAATGTAACTTTGCACAAATGAGCTGATTACTACCAAAGAGGGAGTTTTAACCATAATGAAACGAGGGTTTTTGCAATCTGAAGCGATTCAACAACGCAAAAAATGAAAATTCGCCCACTTTTAAGGCATTTCTATTCTATAGGTTGGGGTAGTAAGAATTAACGGTGCGATTTACAAATGCTTTCTTTTTATTCAACTCGTCATCAGCCCTTCATAAAGCAGGTGCATTCACATGCGCTTACCACTATTCTTGCGCTTACGGAAGACATCTCCGCTTTTTTCGGTCTTATTAACCGTAAAGAAATAAATACAGAAAACGGATATTCATAATTACACACGCACAGCGTGAACATAACAACCACACACGAGGTTTCAAATGGAAGCTCAACAGCACGGCGATCAGCTAAAGCGCGGCCTTAAAAACCGCCATATACAGCTCATCGCATTGGGTGGTGCTATCGGCACAGGCCTGTTTCTGGGAAGCGCATCCGTCATCCAGTCGGCCGGTCCAGGCATTATTTTGGGTTACGCTATCGCAGGTTTTATTGCGTTTCTGATTATGCGCCAGTTAGGTGAGATGGTCGTTGAAGAGCCGGTTGCAGGCTCGTTCAGCCACTTTGCCTACAAATACTGGGGCAGTTTTGCCGGTTTCGCTTCCGGCTGGAACTACTGGGTGCTTTACGTTCTGGTGGCCATGGCAGAACTGACCGCCGTGGGGAAATACATTCAGTTCTGGTATCCCGAGATCCCAACCTGGGTTTCTGCGGCAGCGTTCTTCGTCATTATCAACGCCATCAACCTGACCAACGTAAAAGTGTTCGGTGAGATGGAGTTCTGGTTTGCCATCATCAAAGTCATTGCCGTGGTGGCGATGATTATCTTTGGCGGCTGGCTGCTGTTTAGCGGCAACGGTGGCCCACAGGCCACAGTGCGTAACCTCTGGGAGCAAGGTGGATTCCTGCCTCACGGGATGACCGGTCTGGTGATGATGATGGCCATTATTATGTTTTCCTTCGGGGGGCTGGAGCTGGTGGGGATCACCGCCGCTGAAGCCGACAACCCGGAGCAAAGCATCCCGAAAGCGACAAATCAGGTTATCTACCGAATTCTGATCTTCTATGTGGGTTCACTGGCCGTTCTGCTCTCGCTGCTGCCGTGGACACGCGTCACGGCCGACACCAGCCCGTTCGTCCTTATCTTCCACGAACTGGGCGATACCTTCGTGGCGAATGCACTCAATATCGTCGTGCTGACGGCGGCGCTTTCCGTTTACAACAGCTGCGTGTACTGCAACAGCCGCATGCTGTTCGGCCTTGCGCAGCAGGGTAACGCACCGAAAGCCCTGTTGAACGTCGATAAGCGCGGCGTGCCGGTCAATACCATCATTGTTTCGGCTATCGTGACGGCGCTTTGCGTGCTGATTAACTACATGGCACCTGAATCGGCGTTTGGCCTGCTGATGGCCCTGGTGGTCTCGGCTCTGGTGATTAACTGGGCGATGATCAGCCTGGCGCACATCAAGTTCCGCCGCGCTAAACAGCAGCAGGGCGTAACCACACGCTTCCCTGCCCTGCTCTATCCGCTGGGTAACTGGGTTTGCCTGCTGTTTATGGCGGGCGTGCTGGTAATTATGCTACTCACCCCAGGCATGGCGATTTCCGTTTACCTGATCCCGGTCTGGATTGCGATCCTCGGCGTGGGGTATCTGGTAAAACAGAAAAACGGTAAAACCGTAAAAGCACATTAATAGCCCCTCAGCTCAGCACTCGTTTCGCGGGTGCTGAGCGTTTGTTACCTTCCTCACAAATTCACCTCGTCAGCCGCTTTATCCATATCACCGCCCTGATACTGCAACGCATATATCGATTAGCCAGCAAATAATTCTCTCCATACCGTCACCCGGAGAGCAGTCAATGGATAACAATAAACTGTCAGTAAAAGAGAAGATCGGCTATGGGATGGGCGATGCAGGATGCAATATCATCTTCGGCGCCATCATGTTGTTTGTTAATTATTTTTATACCGATATTTTTGGGCTGGCACCTGCGCTGGTCGGCGTGTTGCTGCTGTCCGTGCGCGTCATTGATGCCGTTACGGACCCGATTATGGGGGCCATCGCGGACCGTACCCGCAGTAAATATGGGCGGTTTCGTCCATGGCTTTTGTGGATTGCGTTCCCCTATGCGCTGTTCAGTATCCTGATGTTCACCACGCCTGACTGGAGCTATAACAGCAAAGTTATCTATGCCTTTGTGACCTACTTCCTGCTCTCGTTAACCTATACGGCCATCAACATTCCCTACTGCTCGTTGGGCGGCGTGATCACCAATGACCCAAAAGAGCGCGTGGCCTGCCAGTCCTATCGCTTTGTGATGGTGGGTATTGCCACGCTTTTACTGTCGCTGACGCTCCTGCCGATGGCGGACTGGTTTGGTGGCGATAACAAAGCCAAAGGCTACCAGATGGCGATGACCGTGCTGGCGCTGATTGGTACCTGTATGTTCCTGTTCTGCTTCGCCACCGTGCGCGAGCGCGTACGTCCGGCGGTGCAGACCCATGATGAGCTGAAAAACGATCTGAAGGACGTGTGGAAAAACGACCAGTGGGTACGCATTCTGCTGCTGACCCTCTGCAACGTCTGCCCGGGCTTTATCCGCATGGCGGCCACCATGTATTACGTCACCTGGGTAATGGGCCAGAGCACTCACTTTGCCACCCTGTTTATCAGCCTGGGCGTGGTGGGAATGATGCTCGGCAGTATGCTGGCGAAAGTGCTGACCGACCGCTGGTGTAAATTGAAAGTGTTCTTCTGGACCAACATCGTGCTGGCGCTTTTCTCCTGCGCGTTCTATTTCTTCGACCCGAAAGCGACCGTCACCATCGTGGTGCTCTACTTCCTGCTTAACATTCTTCACCAGATCCCATCTCCGCTGCACTGGTCACTGATGGCTGATGTGGACGACTATGGCGAGTGGAAAACCGGTAAACGCATCACCGGGATCAGCTTCTCGGGCAATATCTTCTTCCTCAAGCTGGGGCTGGCGATTGCTGGCGCGATGGTGGGCTTCCTGCTCTCCTGGTATGGCTACGACGCCGGTGCGAAAGCGCAAAGCGCAGAGGCCATTAACGGGATCGTTCTGCTGTTTACCGTGATCCCGGGCGTGGGGTATTTGATCACTGCGGGCGTAGTGCGACTGCTGAAAGTGGATCGGGAAACCATGAAACAGATCCAGCTCGACCTGGAGAAACGCCGCACCAACTACAGCGAACTGAACGCCTGGCAGGAAACGAGAGCCGAAACAAAAGAAGGAACGCCGCATGCATAACTGGCCTAACCCGTTTATAGAACAACGCGCTGACCCGTACATTCTGCGTCATGAAGGGCAATATTATTTTATCGCCTCCGTGCCGCAATACGACAGACTGGCGATCCGCCGGGCAGCGTCGCTGGAAGGTTTGCGCAGTGCCGACGAGGTGGTCGTATGGCGCAAACCGGAGACCGGCCCAATGAGCCAGCTTATCTGGGCACCGGAACTGCATCATATCGACGGTAAGTGGTACATCTATTTTGCCGCCGCGCACACCCAGGCGCTGGATGGTCTGGGCATGTTCCAGCACCGCATGTTTGTGCTGGAGTGTGCCGACCGCGACCCGCTAACCGGCACGTGGATTGAAAAAGGCCAGGTAAAAACGCCGTTCGACACCTTTGCGCTGGACGCGACCACGTTCGTGCATCAGGGGAAACGCTGGTATCTGTGGGCGCAAAAAGCCCCGGATATCTCCGGCAACTCCAATCTCTATTTATGTGAAATGGAGAACCCGTGGACGCTGAAAGGCGAGCCGGTGATGCTCAGTAAACCGGAATATGACTGGGAGTGCCGCGGCTTCTGGGTCAACGAAGGCCCGGCGGTGCTGTTCCACGGCGACAAGTTGTTTATCAGCTATTCCGCCAGCGCGACCGACGAGAACTACTGCATGGGACTGCTGTGGACAGAGATCAATGCCGATCCGCAAAATCCTGCGAACTGGCACAAGGCCTCGCGCCCGGTCTTCGTCACCAGCTACGAAAACCGCCAGTATGGGCCAGGCCATAACAGCTTTACGCAAACGCCGGAAGGAGAAGATGTGCTGGTGTATCACGCGCGAAATTACACCGAAATTGAAGGCGATCCGCTTTATGACCCCAATCGTCATACCCGCCTGAAGCTCGTCCGCTGGCACGAAAACGGGATGCCTGATTTTGGCATCCCGCCTGCAGATACGCCGTAACCGCTACGGCACGCGGGTTCAGACCAGCGTGCCGTAAATGGTTAGCAACGCTACGATAACGACCACCACAAACGACGTTTTCTTCGCCATCGAGACCGCCGCTTTCGGCGTTTCTATCTTGTCGGTATGCGGCTCACGCGCCAGAGAGAACTGCGCCAGGCGTGTGAGCACCTGGTACTGCGAGGTATGACGGTCGCCAAGCGACGCGAACCACGCCGGGAGCGCTTTTTCGCCGTGGCCAATAAGCGCGTAGACCACACCCACCAGACGAACCGGAAGCCAGTCGAGCACGTGCAGGATCGCATCAATGCCGGAGAGCAAGCGTTCATGCGGGGTGAGATAGCGGGCAAGCCAGGTCTGCCAGGCGCGCAGGAACGCATATCCCATCAGCAGTACCGGCCCCCACGGGCCCCCCACTACAAACCAGAACAGCGGCGCCAGGTAGTAGCGGAAGTTAATCCACAGCAGCGCGTTTTGCAGTTCACGCAGGAACTCGCGTTCATCGCAATCCGGCGGCACGCCGTGGATCATCGTCAGCTCGCTGGCCATGGCGCTACGTGCATGCGCATCATCACGGGAAGCGGCTTTCAGATAAGCGTGATAGTGCATACGCACCTTGCCTGCGCCAATACACAGCACGCCGAGCAGGATCCACACCACCAGTAGCGGCACGTTGAAAAAGAGGCCGTATAACGAGCGCAGCAGCAAGAACGTAATCACCATCACGCCCGCGGTCATCAGCAGCGTACGCAGCATGGAAAAATGGTTAATCCGGCGGAAAAGCACCTCCAGCCGGTGATCCAGATGCCAGTGCTCACCGAGTTTGAACAAGCGTTCAGCGATGATAACCAGCAGCATGGTAAACAACGTCATGTTATCTCCTTATTCTGACGACGCGGTAAGCATGGCGCGAAACCGGGGCCAGTCAAATGCAGGGCCAGGATCGGTTTTTCGCGCCGGGGCGATATCACAGTGTCCCGTCATGTTCTCTGCAATCGCAGGGTAAAGCCTGATGAGCGTTTGGGTGATATCCACCAACCGCTGGTACTGTGCATCGGTATAAGGGGTGGTGTCCGTGCCTTCCAGTTCAATCCCAATAGAGAAGTCATTGCAACGCTCGCGCCCCTGATATATCGAGACACCCGCATGCCAGGCGCGCTTATCAAAAGGAACATACTGAACCACTTCGCCATCGCGACGGATCAGGCAGTGCGCCGACACGCGCAGATGCGCAATCTCAGCAAAGAAAGGATGGGCATCGGGATCTATCGTTCCCGTGAATAACGCATCGATCCACGGACCGCCAAACTCACCCGGCGGGAGACTAATGTTATGAACCACCAGCAGTGTGGGCTTTTCATCCTCCGGGCGGCCATCGTGGTGCGGCGAGGGTACACGCCGCGCATCCACCAGCCATCCCTCTTCTAACAACATGCTGGAACTCCTTATGTATGGTGCTGTTACTCGGTTCAGAGTAGCATGTTTCAATATTATGATTCGTTACCAATTTGGAGTTTTATCATGCCGCCTCGCCGCTACAACCCCGACCACCGACGTGAAGCGCTTCTGGAACGTATTAATATGGATATTCCGGCAAGCGTTGCCCATGCTTTGAAAGAAGATCTGGGCGGTGACGTCAGCGCGGACAACGATATTACCGCACAATTATTGCCGAAAGAGACACGCTCACACGCCGTGATCATCACCCGTGAAGATGGCGTGTTTTGCGGCAAGCGCTGGGTTGAAGAGGTCTTTACTCAACTGGCTGGCGATGAGGTGCAAATCACCTGGCATGTTGAAGACGGTGACGCCATTACCGCAAACCAGCCGCTGTTTGAGCTTGAAGGCCCGTCCCGCGTGCTGCTGACCGGTGAACGTACCGCGCTTAACTTTGTGCAGACCCTTTCAGGGGTGGCAAGCGAAGTGCGTCGTTACGTTGACCTGCTGGCCGGTACCCATACGCAACTGCTGGACACCCGTAAAACGCTGCCGGGTCTGCGCACGGCATTAAAGTACGCGGTGCTTTGTGGCGGGGGAGCCAACCACCGTCTGGGGTTGTCCGACGCCTTCCTGATTAAAGAGAACCACATTATTGCCTCTGGCTCCGTGCGTCAGGCGGTGGAGAAAGCCTTCTGGCTGCACCCGGATGTGCCGGTTGAAGTGGAAGTTGAAAACCTCGAAGAGCTGGATCAGGCCATCAAGGCCGGTGCCGATATCATCATGCTCGATAACTTTGCAACAGCACAGATGCGCGAGGCGGTGAAGCTCACCAACGGCCAGGCACAGCTCGAAGTTTCAGGGAACGTCACCTTCGAAACGATCCGTGAATTCGCCGAAACCGGCGTGGACTACATTTCTGTCGGGGCGCTGACCAAGCACGTTCGCGCCCTCGATCTCTCCATGCGCTTCAAATAACGTCGTCTCCCCTCTCTGCCTGGAGAGGGGAAATTTCAGCCCTCCTCGCAATCTCTCTGTTCTTCTCTGCAAGTAAGTACAAATTCCCTGAACGCCGCTTCACGTTCTATTTTTTGCCCCTCGTCTGTTTTTTTCCCCGCTGTCAGAGTAGCGCCACTTAATCCTGAGGAGCAGATATGAACAGACAGCAAGGCTTCACGCTCATTGAGCTGATGGTGGTAATCGGCATTATTGCCATCCTGAGCGCCATTGGTATTCCCGCCTACCAGAACTACCTGCGAAAAGCGGCCCTGACCGACATGCTGCAAACGTTCGTGCCCTATCGCACGGCGATTGAACTTTGTGCCCTGGAACATGGCGGCGTGACGAGCTGCGACGGCGGCAGTAACGGTATCCCTTCTCCAACGACAACACGCTATGTCTCGGGAATGAGCGTGACGCAGGGCGTCGTGTCCTTAACCGGCCAGGAGAGTCTTAACGGACTTGAGGTGGTGGTGACACCGCAATGGAGCAGTGGCAACGGTATGACGGGCTGGAAACGTAGCTGCAATATCAGCAACGACGGTGCGCTCAAAGAGGCCTGCGAAGATATTTAATGAGATGGTCACTCCCTCCTTCCCGGTACTATGCTGAGGACAGGCTTTCATTCGGAGAACTATCATGGAAAACATTGCGCTCATTGGTATC
>NZ_JBLKBZ010000014.1:0-100706 GCF_047530935.1 Enterobacter sp. 03-F-07-AD-ECC
ACCGCTGGCAACAAAGGATAAGGGTTGCGCTCGTTGCGGGACTTAACCCAACATTTCACAACACGAGCTGACGACAGCCATGCAGCACCTGTCTCACAGTTCCCGAAGGCACCAATCCATCTCTGGAAAGTTCTGTGGATGTCAAGACCAGGTAAGGTTCTTCGCGTTGCATCGAATTAAACCACATGCTCCACCGCTTGTGCGGGCCCCCGTCAATTCATTTGAGTTTTAACCTTGCGGCCGTACTCCCCAGGCGGTCGATTTAACGCGTTAGCTCCGGAAGCCACGCCTCAAGGGCACAACCTCCAAATCGACATCGTTTACGGCGTGGACTACCAGGGTATCTAATCCTGTTTGCTCCCCACGCTTTCGCACCTGAGCGTCAGTCTTTGTCCAGGGGGCCGCCTTCGCCACCGGTATTCCTCCAGATCTCTACGCATTTCACCGCTACACCTGGAATTCTACCCCCCTCTACAAGACTCCAGCCTGCCAGTTTCGAATGCAGTTCCCAGGTTGAGCCCGGGGATTTCACATCCGACTTGACAGACCGCCTGCGTGCGCTTTACGCCCAGTAATTCCGATTAACGCTTGCACCCTCCGTATTACCGCGGCTGCTGGCACGGAGTTAGCCGGTGCTTCTTCTGCGGGTAACGTCAATTGCTGCGGTTATTAACCACAACACCTTCCTCCCCGCTGAAAGTACTTTACAACCCGAAGGCCTTCTTCATACACGCGGCATGGCTGCATCAGGCTTGCGCCCATTGTGCAATATTCCCCACTGCTGCCTCCCGTAGGAGTCTGGACCGTGTCTCAGTTCCAGTGTGGCTGGTCATCCTCTCAGACCAGCTAGGGATCGTCGCCTAGGTGAGCCGTTACCCCACCTACTAGCTAATCCCATCTGGGCACATCTGATGGCAAGAGGCCCGAAGGTCCCCCTCTTTGGTCTTGCGACGTTATGCGGTATTAGCTACCGTTTCCAGTAGTTATCCCCCTCCATCAGGCAGTTTCCCAGACATTACTCACCCGTCCGCCACTCGTCACCCGAGAGCAAGCTCTCTGTGCTACCGTTCGACTTGCATGTGTTAGGCCTGCCGCCAGCGTTCAATCTGAGCCATGATCAAACTCTTCAATTTAAAAGTTTGATGCTCAATGAATTAAACTTCGTAATGAATTACGTGTTCACTCGTTGAGACTTGGTATTCATTTATCGTCCGAGGACGTTAAGAATCCATGTCACTTTGAGTGCCCACACAGATTGTCTGATAAATTGTTAAAGAGCAGTGCCGCTTCGTTTTCGCTGCGGCGCGGGGTGTGCATATTACGCTTTCCCGCTTCAGAGTCAAGCGTTTAATTTGCTTTTCTCTGCTGACCCGGCGGCGTGTGTGCCGTTATTCCGTGTCAGTGGAGGCGCATTATAGGGAGTAATTCTGAAGCTGCAAGGATAAAGTGAAAATTATTTACTGACTGCTCACTTTCCAGGCAAATTACATCCCAGACCTCAATTCTGGACTGGTTTTTAAACAAAAACGAGCCGCAAGCGGCTCGTTTTTGCGTTTTGTGACTTACTGCACTGCCACAATTCGGTCGTCGTTGGCTTCCAGACGGATAACTTTGCCCGGAACCAGTTCGCCTGACAGTATCTGCTGCGCCAGCGGGTTTTCGATCTGCTGCTGGATAGCACGTTTCAACGGACGCGCCCCGTAAACCGGATCGTAACCATTTTCGCTCAGCAGTTTCAGCGCATCGTCAGAGATGTGAATTTCATATCCACGCTCTTCCAGACGTTTGTACAGACGCTGCAGCTGGATCTGTGCAATCGAAGCAATGTGTTTCTCACCCAGAGGATGGAATACCACCACTTCATCGATACGGTTGATGAACTCCGGACGGAAGTTATGGCTAACCACACCCAGAACCAGATCCTTCATATGGCTGTAATCCAGTTCACCGAAACGTTCCTGAATCAAATCGGAACCCAGGTTCGATGTCATGATCACGACCGTATTACGGAAATCCACCGTTCTCCCCTGCCCGTCGGTCAGACGACCATCATCCAGGACCTGAAGAAGAATATTGAACACATCCGGGTGCGCTTTTTCCACTTCGTCCAGCAGGATGACGGAATAAGGGCGACGGCGTACCGCTTCTGTCAGGTAACCTCCCTCTTCATAACCGACATATCCCGGAGGCGCACCCACCAGACGTGAAACGGAGTGTTTCTCCATAAACTCGGACATGTCGATACGCACCATCGCATCGTCGCTGTCGAACATAAAGTTAGCCAGCGCCTTACACAGCTCGGTTTTACCCACCCCGGTAGGGCCCAGGAACAGGAACGAACCAATCGGACGATTAGGATCAGACAATCCGGCGCGGCTACGACGGATGGCGTTGGAAACCGCTTCAACCGCCTCGTCCTGGCCAATCACGCGCTGATGCAGATCCTGCTCCATGCGCAGCAGTTTATCGCGTTCGCTTTCCATCATGCGTGCTACCGGAATACCGGTCCAGCGCGCCAGCACCTCTGCAATTTCCGCATCCGTTACTTTGTTACGTAACAGACGCATCGTTTTGCCTTCAGACTGCGTCGCAATCTCAAGCTGTTTCTCCAGCTCAGGGATTTTGCCGTACTGCAGCTCAGACATTCGCGCCAGGTCACCCACTCGACGCGCCTGCTCAATGGCAATTTTTGCCTGTTCAAGTTCAGCCTTAATGGTCTGAGTGCCAGAGAGTGACGCTTTCTCTGCCTTCCACTCTTCTTCTAACTCAGAATACTGGCGCTCTTTATCGTCCAGTTCCTCATTGAGCATATCGAGGCGTTTTTTACTGGCTTCATCAGACTCTTTCTTGAGTGCCTGCTGTTCCAGTTTGAGCTGAATAATACGACGGTCGAGTCTGTCCAACTCTTCCGGTTTCGAGTCTATCTGCATACGAATGCTGGATGCGGCCTCATCGATAAGGTCGATCGCTTTATCCGGTAACTGACGGTCGGCGATATAACGATGCGAAAGCGTCGCTGCCGCAACAATCGCCGGGTCAGTGATCTGCACATGGTGGTGCAGCTCATAACGTTCTTTCAGACCACGCAGGATCGCGATGGTATCTTCCACGCTTGGTTCCGCGACAAACACCTTCTGGAAACGACGTTCAAGTGCAGCATCTTTTTCGATGTACTGACGGTACTCGTCCAGCGTCGTGGCACCCACACAGTGAAGTTCACCGCGTGCCAGTGCAGGTTTCAGCATGTTCCCGGCATCCATCGCGCCGTCTGCTTTACCGGCACCGACCATGGTGTGCAACTCATCGATAAACAGAATGACATTGCCTTCTTGTTTTGCCAGATCGTTAAGCACCCCTTTCAGGCGCTCTTCGAATTCACCGCGATACTTCGCCCCGGCCACCAGCGCCCCCATATCCAGCGCCAGTACACGGCGGCCTTTCAGCCCTTCCGGTACTTCACCGTTTACAATACGCTGCGCCAGTCCTTCAACGATGGCGGTTTTACCAACACCCGGTTCACCAATCAGCACCGGGTTGTTTTTGGTACGGCGCTGCAGAACCTGAATAGTACGGCGAATTTCTTCATCACGGCCGATCACCGGGTCAAGTTTACCCTGCTCAGCACGCTCGGTCAGATCGACCGTAAATTTTTTCAAAACCTGACGTTGGTCTTCGGCTCCCTGATCGTTCACGCTTTCACCCCCACGCATTTTCTCAATCGCCTGAGTCACATTGGCCGTGGTTGCGCCGGCAGTTTTCAGCAGGTCGGTCAAGGTACCGCGTGATTCAAGCGCCGCCAGAACAAACAGTTCCGACGAAATAAAGTTGTCCCCACGTTTTTGCGCCAGCTTGTCGCAAAGGTTCAGCACCCGCACCAGATCCTGGGACGGCTGAACGTCACCGCCGGTACCTTCTACCTGCGGTAAACGGCTCAGCGCCTGATCGATGGCAGTGCGTAACTGGCCAGCATTAATGCCAGCAGACGTTAATAATGGACGTACCGATCCCCCTTCCTGATTTAGCAAGGCGCTCATTAAATGAAGAGGTTCGATGAATTGGTTGTCGTGCCCCAGTGCAAGGGACTGGGCATCGGCGAGAGCAAGCTGGAATTTATTAGTAAGACGATCCAGACGCATAACTCCTCCCATAACAGGTCAAATTTGCTACTGGAGATTAAATGAGGTCATCCCTCAATTATTCAAGGTTAATGACCTGAATTATGTGAAAAGAAAACGGCACGTGCCGGATCGTCTTGATTCTTTAGGTTATATCAGCCAAATAAAACTTGCCATACGCCCCGTCGTCTTGTCGCGGCGATAAGAGAAGAAATCACCCTTTTCGGTGAACGTACAGCGGTCACCGCCGAAGATCTGCGTCACCTTGACATTATTCAGACGCTGACGTGCAAGCTGATAAATATCGGCCAGATATTTTTCCCCCACGGGTTCGAAAGCGTTAACGGCTTGCGGATCTTTTGCCATAAACGCTTCACGAACCTCTGGGCCCACCTCGAATGCCTGAGGACCAATTGCCGGGCCAAGCCAGGCAATGATATTTGCAGGATCGTCTTTGAAGCAGGCGACGGTCTCTTCCAGCACGCCTTCACACAGACCACGCCAGCCCGCATGAGCAGCCGCAACCTCGGTACCCGCACGGTTACAAAACAGCACCGGCAGGCAATCGGCTGTCATCACCGCGCATACTGTTCCCGGCGTATCGCTGTAGGAGGCATCGGCACGTTTAGACGCGTAGGGTTCTCCCGTCAACTTCAGCACGGCTTTACCGTGAACCTGCTCAAGCCACACCGGTTTAGACGGTAAGTTGCCCGCAGCAAACAGCCGCGAGCGGTTTTCTTCAACGTGTTCCAGGTTGTCGCCGCAGTGTGCGCCAAGGTTCAAAGACGCCCACGCCCCCTGACTTACCCCGCCAACGCGGGTTGAACTGCAGGCAGCCACACCTTCAGGCAGTGGCCACTCCGGAACAATCAGTTTGGTCATAACCAGTCCACTTGATCTTTGTGTTCTTCAAAATCCGCGCGCATGGCGTCAATAAGCTCCACCATATCCTGCGGGATCGGCGCATGCCATTCCATTTGAATCCCTGAAATAGGGTGATAAAGGCGCAGCATGGTGGCGTGCAGCGCCTGACGATCAAACTTGCGCAGTACGCTAATGAACTCGTCCGATGCCCCTTTTGGCGGACGCGGACGACCACCGTAAACCTGATCCCCCACCAGCGGATGGGTTATGTGCGCCATATGCACGCGGATCTGGTGGGTACGACCGGTCTCCAGACGCAGACGCAGACGCGTATGAATGCGGAAATGTTCCATAATGCGATAGTGCGTCACCGCCGGTTTACCCATCGGATGCACCGACATATGAGTACGTTTGGTAGGGTGACGGCTGATCGGCTCATCAACCGTACCGCCAGCGGTCATATGGCCAATAGCCACGGCTTCATATTCGCGGGTGATCTCACGCAGCTGCAGTGATTCCACCAGGCGAGTCTGGGCAGGTACGGTCTTTGCCACCACCATCAGACCGGTGGTGTCTTTATCCAGACGATGCACGATACCGGCACGCGGCACATCAGCAATCGGCGGATAATAATGGAGAAGTGCGTTAAGTACCGTACCGTCAGGATTCCCCGCTCCCGGATGAACAACCAGGTCGCGCGGCTTGTTAATCACCAGAATGTCATCATCTTCATAGACGATATCCAGTGGGATATCCTGTGGCTCGAAGCGGATTTCCTCTTCGATTTCAGCATTGATGGCGACAGCTTCCCCACCTAACACTTTCTCTTTCGGTTTGTCCCAGACTTTACCGTTTACCAGCACGCGCTGGTCAAGAATCCATTCTTTTATGCGTGAACGCGAATAATCAGGGAACAATTCGGCCAAAGCTTGATCTAAGCGTTGACCGAGCTGATTTTCGGAGACTGTTGCGGTGAGTTCTACTCGTTGTGCCATAAACTGCTTCTTCGTTTAACGTTGGGTTTTACGGCTTTGCCGTTTAATATAGTGTGCTATTGTAGCTGGTCTTAATCGGGAGCAGGAACAGAGTTTCTCCCGGACAAACATTTGAGGAAAGTCAAAACGTCATGACGCGCATGAAATATCTGGTGGCAGCGGCCACGTTGAGCCTGGCTTTGGTGGGCTGCTCCGGTTCAAATGAACAGGTCCCTGACAATCCGCCGAATGAAATCTATGCGACTGCACAACAAAAGTTGCAGGACGGTAACTGGAAACAGGCGATAACGCAACTGGAAGCGTTGGATAATCGCTATCCATTTGGTCCGTATTCGCAGCAGGTACAGTTAGATCTCATCTACGCATACTATAAAAATGCCGATCTGCCGCTGGCTCAGGCAACCATCGATCGTTTCATGCGTCTGAACCCGACTCATCCTAACATCGACTATGTAATGTACATGCGCGGTCTGACCAACATGGCGCTGGATGACAGTGCCCTGCAGGGCTTCTTCGGTGTGGATCGCTCCGACCGTGACCCGCAGCATGCGCGTGATGCGTTCAACGACTTTTCCAAACTGGTGCGCGGCTATCCGAACAGTCAGTACGTGACCGACGCCACCAAACGTCTGGTGTTCCTGAAAGACCGTCTGGCGAAATACGAATACTCGGTTGCTGAATACTACACCCGCCGTGGCGCATGGGTTGCCGTGGTTAACCGTGTAGAAGGAATGCTGCGTGATTATCCGGATACGCAGGCGACCCGCGACGGCCTGAAGCTGATGGAGAATGCTTACCGCCAGATGCAGATGACCGCACAGGCAGACAAGGTAGCAAAAATCATCGCCGCGAACAGCAGCAACACCTGATAGTGACATCAAAGCAAAACGGCAGCCCGCGGGCTGCCGTTTTTTTATTCAATTCAGACAAAGCTGAAGCGGTTTAGCTTCAACACATCCTATCAACTATGACCGCAATTTTTGCCTTCGACAAGGTAAATCTCACCTCTTCCTGCCCTGCCTCACAAAAAAGATTCCCTGACAAAAACCGACAAAATAACGTGATATAAATCACACATTTTGACATTAGGACAGGTATGCTGGAATCACCAAGACGGAAAGACAAGAGGTAAAATTTATGACAATGAACATTACCAGCAAACAAATGGAAATTACCCCGGCAATTCGCCAGCACGTCGCAGACCGTCTCGCCAAACTGGATAAATGGCAAACACACTTGATTAATCCACATATCATCCTGTCTAAGGAGCCGCAGGGTTTCATCGCTGACGCAACTATCAATACTCCAAACGGCCATCTGGTCGCCAGCGCAAAACACGAGGATATGTACACCGCTATTAACGATTTGATCAACAAGCTGGAACGGCAGCTCAATAAAGTGCAGCACAAAGGTGAAGCCCGTCGCGCCACGACCTCGGTGAAAGACGCCAGCTTCGCGGAAGAAGTTGAAGAAGAGTAATCCTTTAAATTGAGTTTACCGCCAACGCGCCTTCGGGCGCGTTTTTTATTGACAGGGTGAAAACAGTACGGGTACTTTAACGTTATCAACCACAGGATGATTTCATGAAATTGACGCCGTTTTTCTTCGCATTCTTTTTTACCTTCCCCTGAACGGGAGGCGTTTCGTCGTGTGATAAAGAATGCGAAGACGAACAACAAGGCCTCCCACACCGGGAGGCCTTTTTTATTGATAACGATAAAACGAGACAGACAACACTATGACACCGGAAAACCCGTTACTGGATCTGCGAGTAAAAATCAGCGCGCTGGATGAAAAATTACTGGCACTTCTGGCTGAACGCCGCGCGCTCGCCATCGAAGTGGGTAAAGCCAAACTGGACTCCCACCGTCCGGTACGTGATATCGACCGCGAACGCGACCTGCTGGAACGTCTGATTCAACTCGGCAAAGCCCATCACCTTAACGCACATTACATCACCCGTTTGTTCCAGCTCATCATCGAAGACTCTGTTCTGACCCAGCAAGCGCTGTTGCAGCAGCATCTGAATAAAACCAACCCGCACTCTGCCCGCATTGCGTTTCTTGGTCCTAAGGGCTCCTACTCCCATCTGGCTGCCCGCCAGTACGCTGCACGTCATTTTGAAGAGTTCATTGAGAGCGGCTGCGCAAAGTTCGCCGATATTTTCAATCAGGTGGAAACCGGCCAGGCGGATTACGCCGTCGTGCCGATTGAGAACACCAGTTCCGGTGCCATCAACGACGTGTACGATCTGCTGCAACACACCAGCCTGTCGCTGGTTGGGGAGCTGACAATCCCTATCGATCACTGCGTGCTGGTCTCTGGCTCAACCGATTTGAGCACCATCGAGACGGTCTACAGCCATCCGCAGCCGTTCCAGCAGTGCAGTCAGTTCCTCAACCGTTATCCGAACTGGAAAATTGAGTACACCGAAAGCACCTCCGCAGCGATGGAAAAAGTCGCCCAGGCAAACTCCCCCACCGTCGCGGCGCTGGGCAGCGAGGCGGGCGGTGCGCTGTATGGTCTCCAGGTTCTGGAACGTAACCTGGCAAACCAGACGCAAAACATTACCCGTTTCATCGTGCTGGCACGCAAAGCCATTAATGTCTCTGATCAGGTGCCCGCTAAAACCACCCTGTTGATGGCAACCGGGCAGCAGGCAGGCGCACTGGTTGAAGCGCTGCTGGTACTGCGTAACCACAATCTGATCATGACCCGACTCGAATCGCGCCCGATTCACGGCAATCCGTGGGAAGAGATGTTCTATCTCGACATTCAGGCCAACCTGGAATCACCGTCCATGCAGAAAGCCCTGCGTGAACTGAGCGAAATCACCCGTTCAATGAAGGTGCTGGGCTGTTATCCGAGCGAAAACGTGGTACCGGTTGACCCAAGCTAACGTTCGATAAACCGGCTTTTCTTCATCCCTGCCACACTGACCGGCAGGGTGAAGATAGCGCCGGAAAGGGGATATTGCGCCACCTCCTGCGCATCCATATTTTCCCGGGTGGTCGTGATAAACAGCGTTTTCATATCGTCACCGCCAAAGCAGACCATCGTAGGGCAACGGACCGGCATTCGGTACTCTTCCAGTTGCTCTCCCTGAGGTGAAAAGCGCGCGATGCGCCAGCCATCAAACAGCGCACTCCAGTAACAGCCTTCCACGTCCATCGCGGCACCGTCAGGTATCCCTTCGCCGTCGTTGAACCGGCGGAATACCTCCCTTTTACCGGGTTCCCCCTGCTCATCCAGTGGGGTACGGTAGATAACGCCGTTTGGCGTATCAGAAGTAAACATCCACCGCTGGTCGGGGCTGAATGCCAGACCATTGTGGCCATGAATGTCGCACTGGATAACTTTTGGCGTCAGATTGTTATCAATGCGCATCAGCAGCGCCCCGTTGTAATCACCCGGTGCCCAGAAGGTCCCGGCGTAGAACTGGCCCCGGTGATCGGTTCCCCCATCATTGAAACGCGCAAGCTGCGGATTCGACGGATTATCACAGACTTTGCGCTGCAGCAGACCGTGTTTATCGGAAAGCCAGATGCCGCTTCGCATCGCGACGATAAAGCCGCCGCGTTCGCGCAGGGCGAAACACCCCACCTCTTCGTGGAAAGAGAGCACGGTATGTTCCGCCGTGGATAAATGATAACGGTGGATCTCACCTTCAAGAATATCCGCCCAGTAAAGCGCATTTTCCTCTGCACTCCACGTCGGGCATTCGGGCAGATGCCCGGTGTAGTTCAACAGCAGCTGCGGTTCGGCCATGACAGTTCCCCAAAATGAAAAAAGCCAGCAATGCTGGCTTTCAGTATATACATCATCGCATTACTGGCGACTGTCATTTGCCTGACGCAACAGCGTGCGGCTCTCGCTCTGGAAACGTTGCGCGTAATCGCCAAACCAGTGTTCGACCTTACGGAAGCTGTCGATAAACGCCTGCTTGTCGCCGTGCTCCAGCAGCGTAATGGCTTCGCCAAAACGCTGGTAGTAACGCTTAATCAGTGCCAGGTTGTTCTCAGACGACATAATAATGTCGGCGTAAAGCTGGGGATCCTGAGCAAACAGACGCCCCACCATCGCCAGCTCCAGACGATAGATAGGCGAAGAGAGTGCCAATAACTGCTCAAGCTGCACATTCTCTTCCGCCAGATGCAGCCCATAGGCAAAGGTCGCAAAGTGGCGCAGCGCCTGGATGAACGCCATGTTCTGATCGTGTTCAACCGCGCTAATGCGGTGCAGCCGCGCGCCCCAAACCTGAATCTGTTCCAGGAACCACTGGTAGGCTTCCGGCTGACGACCATCGCAGTAAACCACCACCTGTTTCGCCAGGCTGCCACTGTCCGGGCCAAACATAGGATGCAGCCCCAGGACCGGCCCCGTGTGCGCGGCCAGCATAGCCTGCAGCGGACCATTTTTCACGGACGCTAAATCCACCAGGATGCAATCTGCAGGTAGCGGAGGAAGCTTCGCAATGATCTGCTCCGTCACGTGAATCGGCACGCTGACGATGACCATTCCGGCATCTTTCATCAGCTCCGGTGCTTTTGCCCAGTCCTCTTTTTCCAGGATACGCACCTGATAGCCAGACAGGGTCAGCATTTTTTCAAACAGCCGCCCCATCTGACCCGCCCCGCCCACAATAACGACCGGGCGCAGGGACGGGCAAAGGGTTTTGAAGCCTTTATCGTTTTCGCTGGAGTAGGACTCCCGCATCACACGACGCAAAACATCTTCAATCAAATCCGGCGAGACGCCCAGCGCCTGGGCCTCTTTACGACGGGAAGCCAGCATGGAGGCCTCGCGCTCCGGAACGTAAATCGGCAGGCCATATTTGCTTTTGACCTCACCCACCTCGGCAACCAGCGCCATACGGCGCGCTAACAGATCCAGCAGCGCCTTATCCACTTCATCAATTTGATCGCGTAATGCGGTCAATTCAGCAACCATACCTAACCTCTTAAGCCAGACGCGTCGCCAGCTGGCCGTTTATATCTTTGTGGATCTCACGCAGCAGCGCATCGGTGGTTTCCCAGCTGATGCAGGCATCCGTCACGGACACACCGTACTTCATTGCGCTGCGCGGTTGTTCAGATGATTGATTGCCTTCATGAATATTGCTCTCAATCATCAGACCGATAATAGAACGGTTGCCGTCTTTGATTTGTGCGACCACCGATTCCGCCACCGCAGGCTGACGACGGTAATCTTTGTTCGAATTACCATGACTGCAATCTACCATCAGTGCCGGGCGCAGTCCCGCCTGCTCCATCTCTTTTTCACACTGTGCCACATCTGCCGGGCTGTAGTTTGGCGCTTTACCGCCACGCAGGATCACATGACCGTCCGGATTACCCTGCGTCTGCAGGAGACAAACCTGGCCCGCCTGGTTAATACCTACAAAGCGATGCGGCATGGCCGCGGCGCGCATGGCGTTGATCGCCGTGGCAAGGCTACCGTCGGTCCCGTTTTTAAAACCAACCGGCATCGACAGACCAGACGCCATTTCACGGTGGGTTTGTGATTCCGTAGTACGCGCACCAATCGCAGACCAGCTAAACAGATCGCCCAGGTACTGCGGGCTGTTCGGATCCAGCGCTTCGGTTGCCAGTGGCAGCCCCATGCTGACCAGCTCAACCAGCAGGCGACGCGCAATCTTCAGACCGGCTTCCACATCAAACGAGCCATCCATGTGCGGATCGTTAATCAACCCTTTCCAGCCAACGGTGGTACGTGGCTTCTCAAAATAGACGCGCATCACCAGGTAGAGGCTATCGCTGACCTCCTCCGCTAATGCTTTAAATCGACGAGCGTACTCAATGGCGGTTTCAGGATCGTGAATGGAACAAGGACCACATACCACCAGCAGACGCGGATCGCGGCCAGCGATAATGTCAGAAATGGTCTGGCGCGAGTGCTCAATTTGAGCCTCCTGCGCGACGCTCAGCGGGAACTCCGCTTTCAGTTGATCCGGTGTAATCAAAACCTGTTCGTCAGTGATATGTACGTTGTTCAGCGCGTCTTTTTGCATGATGGCGATCCTGTAAAGCTCGTTTGCGATAGGTGTTTTCCTCGAAGAGGTGAAACAACGATACCACAACAAGTAAAGATTTCAATCCAAAATACGTACACTTTACTTTACAAAAGCCATTTTACTGCAAAAATCAGCCGTCAAAATCGTAAACATAAAATTACACCCCCACTTTCTTTTGCCAGGCTATGCTGAAGAAAAAAGGAGAATGGCTATGCGTTCAATCGCTCTGATGCTGTTGTCGCTGTTTTTATCGGGCTGTGAGATCAACCCTTATACCTTCCAGCCCGACTGGACTAGTCCCAGCTGGTTTGATGCGGGTAAAGAAGACGCCATGAATGGTCTGCCGGTTAAAGATAATCAGACGCTGGCCGATAGTTTTAACGACCCGCAGGTTGATCGTAGTGAATATCTTCGTGGCTACGCCGACGGACAGAAAAAAGTGTGTGAGGAAGGTTTTATTCACGCCTGGGGAATAGCAGGTAAATCTTTCCCGGCCAGTTGTGATACTGTTGAAAACGCAGCAAAACTGCATGAATCATGGCAACAAGGAATGGATGAAAGTATGCGTTCCAGCAGACTTAATTAAGCCGTTTTTTATACGCCGGAATATATACAACTGTAGGATTTAGCTTAGGTCGTACTCAGTACATTTCTGACATAATGACGGCTTTGATAAACAATGGTATTCTGCCGACAACTCGTAAGGACATCTATTTCCAGAGCGGTATGGCGGATTCTGGTGAGAAATTCATTCTTGATCTCTTTGTTCCGACTCACTCTGGTGCTAATGCTGTTCTTTATGGTGGGCCCAGCACCGGCAGCCACGTTCACAGAAACCGATAAATCGGTACGTTCGATTGTATCGGGTATTGTGAGCTATACCCGATGGCCGTCACTTTCCGGGCAACCTAAACTCTGCGTTTATGCCTCGTCTCACTACACGCAAGCACTGAGCAGCGAAGAAGGGCAAAGCGAGTTACCTTATACTCCCGTCATTGTACGTAACGATCAGGAAGCCCTGTCCGCGACGTGTGATGCTATTTATTTCGGGGCTGAATCGCCTGCAAAACAACTTGAATTAATAAGTCAATATCAGGGCAGAGCATTGCTATTAATCTCAGAGCAGAATCCGGAATGTGTTATTGGCAGTGCATTCTGCCTGATAATCGATCATAACCAGGTCAGATTTTCCGTTAATCTGGATGCATTGACGCGCAGTGGCGTACGCGTCAATCCGGATGTATTAATGCTGGCACGGAATAAGCAGCATGGATAAAGAAATCACTTCAACGCCACGTCCAACGTTTAAAAGCACGTTGAGACGAATCAGCATGATAAGCGTCATCATCACCATGACGTTAATTTGGCTCCTGCTCTGTTTTGCTTCCGTGGTGACATTAAAGCAATACGCCCAAAAAAATCTCGAATTAACCGGCGCAACAATGAGCCACAGCCTTGAAGCCTCACTGGTCTTTAATGATGCGCTGGCGGCTAACGAAACGCTCGCCACCCTGGGTAAACAGGGCCAGTTTGCCGTGGCTGAGGTTCTTAACGCGCATAAAAAGCGGTTTGCTTACTGGTCCTGGAACCCGGAAGAGAATAACGACACGCTGGGTGCATTGGTTAGCCGCTGGCTGTTCCCCGACCCGGTCGCACAGCCGATCATGCATAACGGTAATGCGATCGGCGAAATTCGCCTGACCGCACGCGATAATCTCATCAGCCATTTCATCTGGTTGTCGTTTGCCGTTCTTACCGGCTGTATTCTTTTTGCCACCGCCGTCGCGCTTACGATTACACAATCTCTGCATCATGGCATGGTCACGGCGCTGCAAAACATCACCGATGTCGTGCATGACGTACGCACCAACCGCAACTTTTCCCGGCGGGTGAAGGATGGTCGCATCGAAGAATTCCACCAGTTTGGCGAAGATTTCAACAGTCTGCTGGATGAAATGGAAGAGTGGCAGCTTAAGCTGCAGGCGAAAAACGCTCAGCTACTGCGTACCGCCATGCACGATCCTCTCACCGGCCTCGCCAATCGGGCGGCGTTTCGTAGCAGCATCGCGGCATTAATGCACGACGCCTCCGCAAAAACCAACACTGCCCTGCTCTTCCTCGACGGTGATAATTTCAAGTTTATTAACGATACCTGGGGACATGCTGCGGGCGATTGCGTCCTGATTGAAGTCGCGCGCCGGATGGTTGAGTTTGGCGATAAACGTCATCAGTCATACCGCCTTGGCGGTGACGAGTTTGCGATGGTGCTGTACGGCGTACAGTCTGCCGCAGAGGTTCAACAGATTTGTGCTGCGCTGTCGCAGCAGTTTATGCGCCCGTTCGATCTGCATAACGGGCAGACAGCAACGATGTCACTTAGCATTGGCTTTGCTCTGGCGTGGGAAAGTGCCTCTGTGGAAGCATTACTGGAGCAAGCCGACCGCAACATGTACCAGGATAAAAACCAGCGTACAAAAGCAATAACTTAGAAAGGATACGATATGTTAAAGCGATACTTCGCGCCGTTATTTCTCGCTTCAATGGTACTGGCGGGTTGTCAGTCACCGCCTGAAGGTAAATTCACCCCTGAGCAAATTGCGGCGATGAAGTCATACGGTTTTAACGAACTGAATGGCGACTGGTCTTTGGGCCTGTCAGATACGATCCTGTTTGATAAAAATGACGCCAGACTGCGCCCGGAAAGTGAAGCGCAGATCCGCTCCATGGCCTCTCGCCTGGCGGCTACCGGCCTGAAACACGCGCGTATGGATGGCCACACCGATAATTACGGAGAAGAGAGCTACAACGAAGCGCTGTCGTTAAAACGTGCCAATGCAGTGGCTGACGTCTGGGCCAAAGGCGCCAATATCCCGCGCAGCAACCTCACCACGCAGGGATTAGGTAAAAAATATCCGGTTTCCAGCAACAGTACGGCGCAAGGGCGTGCTGAAAACCGTCGGGTCGCGGTGGTCATCAGCACGCCATAGCCTTATTTAACGGATGATTGTGCGAGCGACACGCCAGTTGCCGCTCGCCAGCGTAGCCAGTCAATCAGCATAAACAGCGCCAGGCTCACGCCCATCACCGGCAATGCCAGCCCCAGCAATACGCTGACCACCACCGTGACGGCTTTTCCCCATCCCGGGAGCGCCAGCCAGCACTGACAAAGCGTCTGAAGCGGATCCGCCGTCGATTGCGCCGGACGACGCATCCACCACATCCGATACCCCCAGACAATCAGCAAACACAGCGCCAGGCCAAATGCGACGAGCAGTAACTGGTTAACCAGCCCGAATAAGATCCCCATATGGAAATCCACACCCCAGCGGGTCAGCTTTGCCATTAACGGGAAATCCTCAAAGCGGGTTCTGTCCAGAATTTGCATAGAATTTGGATCCACCGCAACGGCATCCACCTGGGTCGGCCAGCGGCGGTCAATTTCCGTCACGGTCCACGCCTGGTCAGCGCTTTTCGCCGGGCGGATTTCGAGTTTATTCGCATCAATCCCGGCCTGGCGGGCAGCGTGCAATACGCCATCGAACTGGGTCAGATCCATCGTCATGTCGGGCATCATCATGCCAGCATGATGCCCATGGTGTTCAGCGTGCTCATCCATCGTGACGGGCGCACCCGAAAGCGTGGTGTTCACCTGCGGCGTGAGCCAGTTCATCTGCGCGCGCAGTTTATCCACGTTGCCGCCCGCCCATTGGGACCACGTCAGGCCGGTCGCAGAAAACAGCAACATTCCCCCCAGCAGCACCCAGCCCAGCGTGACATGCAGGCGACGCCGGTTCTGAAAACGATTGTTGAGCCGACGTTTTGGCCGGGTATAAAACCACAGCGCAATCCCGCCCAGCGCGGCGACCCACATCCACGAGGCGGCCAGCTCGCTGTAGAGCCGACCAACGTTACCCAGCATCAGGGACGTATGCAGATAATCAATAGTCTGGCGTAGCGGTAAAATCCCGCTGGTGCCATACACGGTCATATCGCCACGCACCGCAAGAGTAACGGGATCGATAAAAATAGCGCGGGTCTCCGATGGGCCAAGCGACGGGTCGGCAAACATCACCCGGGTGGTTTCACCCGCAGCCAGGCCAGGACGAACGGCATGTAAACGCAGATCGGTGCCGATGTTTTTTTCCGCCACGGCGATCTGTTCCGCCAGCGGTTGGAGTTCCCCCACGGAATCCGTATGGAGCGCGTGCCGGTACAGAATATTTTCCAGCTGCGGTGTCGCCACGTACAGCGTACCGGTCAGCGCGGCGAAGAAGATAAACGGGCCGACAAACAGCCCGACATAGAAATGGAGTCGACGCAGCAGGTTTCCCCATGCCGCGCGCGGAGTGCAGGTAGTCATACTTTTCCTTTTTAAGGCAAAAAGTTATCGATATTTTTTAAAGGGAAAAAGCAGACTGCCGCGGCGGCGCGCGGGTATCTGGATAAAGCCAGGGGAAAAAGTGCCAGTGGCTGACCGCCTGACGCGGCGTCCTGACACGCAGCCTTTGCAGCACGATGCTGAGCAGCACAATCAGCGCAAGTATCATGCCCGGCACGTGGGCTAATAGCACGCAGTAGCCACAGGCTTCCGCATGGTCAACTGGCATGCTGTGCTGCTTATCGCCGTGGTGCTCATCCATCGACATCATGCTCATGTCATGGTGCATCCCCGGCATGGCACTCATGAGATCTTTTTGCAGCGAGACGGAGATCAGCGGTGCGATCACGATCAGCAGGATCGCAAACAGCGCGGTCAATGCCGCTGCGCGTTTCCAGTTATGCTGATGCAGTACGTTAATCACTTACCCTCCACGGAAGAGGCCAGCATTGTAAATGATTTATGACGAAAGAGTTAACACGAGAGATGCGATGGGATAAAAAAAGGGCCAGCCTTTCGGCCAGCCCTTTCTAACAGGATGTCGCTTAAGCGAATCTTAGTTCAGACGCTCTTTAATACGAGCAGACTTACCAGTACGCTCACGCAGGTAGTACAGTTTAGCTTTACGTACAGCACCACGACGTTTAACAGCAATGCTGTCAACTACCGGAGAGTGAGTCTGGAAGACACGCTCAACGCCTTCGCCGTTGGAAATTTTACGAACAGTGAATGCAGAGTGCAGACCGCGGTTACGAATAGCGATAACCACGCCCTCGAATGCCTGCAGACGTTTTTTGGAACCTTCAACAACCCATACTTTCACTTCCACGGTGTCACCTGGACGGAAGGAAGGTACGTCCTGCTTCATCTGCTCTTGTTCAAGTTGCTTAATAATGTTGCTCATAATTTAATCTCTTATCCTGGGTAAACTGATATTCGGGAGCGTATTACGCATTCCCATCATGTTCATGCTGCTGTTGCGCGTGTTCAGTTTTGAACTCGGCCAGCAACTTTGCTTGCTCTTCAGTCAGAGCCAGGTTTTCCAGAAGTTCAGGTCTTCTAAGCCAGGTTCGGCCCAGCGACTGCTTCAAACGCCAGCGACGTATCTCAGCATGGTTTCCTGACAGTAACACTGCCGGGACTTCCATCCCTTCTAACACTTCAGGACGGGTATAGTGTGGACAGTCCAGCAACCCATCGGCAAAGGAATCTTCCGTTGCCGAAGCTTCATGGCCCAGTACTCCCGGAATGAACCGGGCGACGGAGTCAATCAGCGTCATTGCGGGTAACTCACCACCGCTGAGAACGTAATCGCCGATAGACCATTCTTCGTCAATCTCGGTTTGAATTACGCGCTCATCTATCCCTTCGTAGCGACCACAGACCAGAATCAGTTTTTGATTCGTCGCCAGTTCGCTGACGCCCGCTTGATCAAGCTTGCGTCCCTGAGGTGACAGATAAATCACCTTTGCGCCTTCACCTGCCGCGGCTTTTGCTGTGTGAATGGCGTCCCGTAAGGGTTGCACCATCATTAACATCCCCGGTCCGCCGCCGTAAGGACGATCGTCCACGGTACGGTGCCGGTCATGCGTGAAGTCACGAGGACTCCAGCTCTGGATGCTCAGCAGGCCATTCTTTACTGCCCGGCCAGTTACCCCGTAATCGGTAATCGCGCGGAACATTTCAGGAAACAGGCTAATTATGCCAATCCACATAGCGCCGTCTTTTACCGTTTATCCGGAGAATTTAAAAACCAGGATCCCAATCTACTTCAATCGTTTGAGTAGCGAGATCGACTTTCTTGATAACCTGTCCATCGAGGAACGGAACCAACCGCTCCTTGATGCCAAATGCATCTTTCAGGTTTGCCTTAATGACGAGAACGTCATTGGACCCGGTTTCCATCATGTCGATGACTTTCCCCAGGCTGTAGCCTTCAGTAGTGACTACCTGGCAACCCATAAGGTCTTTCCAGTAATAATCGCCTTCTTCGAGCTCCGGCAACTGCGACGAATCCACGACAATTTCACAATTAGTCAGTGCATTCGCGGCATCACGATCGTCAACGCCTTTCAGCTTGATGATGATGTCCTGATTGTGGTGACGCCAGCTTTCCAGCTCGACCTCTTCCCACTTACCGCCTTTCTGGATAAACCAGGGCTGGTAATTAAAAATGCTATCAGCGTCTTCAGTGGAGGAAAACACTCTGAGCCAACCACGGATACCGTAGCAAGAACCCATTTTGCCCAATACAATCGGTTCAACAGGTGCTTTATTGCTCATCATGACCACCGTGACAGATTAAGCTGCTTTGTTTGCTGCTTTGATCAGCGTAGCAACGCGATCGGAAACTGTCGCGCCCTGGCCAACCCAGTGAGCGATACGATCCAGATCCAGACGAGTTTCTTCTTCTGCGCCAGCGGCCAGTGGGTTGAAGAAACCAACGCGCTCGATGAAGCGACCGTTGCGTGCATTACGGCTGTCAGTCACAACAACCTGGTAGAACGGACGCTTTTTAGCGCCGTGACGTGCTAAACGAATAGTTACCATAACATCCTCTTGTGTGAATAAAACAACCGGGCCCCATCGAGGAACGGAGCCCGGGTGTCATATTAAAAGCCCGAAAATTTTACTCATTTTCGGGCAAAAAGCAATCTCAAAAGCGATTATCGCCCAGGAAAACCGGGTGGCATCATGCCTTTCATGCCACGCATCATTTTCGCCATGCCGCCTTTCTTCATTTTCTTCATCATGCGCTGCATGTCGTCGAACTGTTTCAGAAGGCGGTTAACGTCCTGCACCTGCATGCCGCAACCGGCTGCGATACGGCGCTTACGGGAACCTTTGATGATATCCGGGTTAGCACGCTCTTTGAGGGTCATTGAGTTGATGATCGCCTCCATACGCACCAGCACCTTGTCATCCATCTGCGCTTTTACGTTGTCTGGGATCTGGCCCATGCCCGGCAGTTTGCCCATCAGGCTTGCCATGCCGCCCATGTTTTTCATCTGACGCAGCTGCTCAAGGAAGTCGGTCAGATCGAAACCGTCGCCTTTTTTCAGCTTGCTGGCCAGCTTCTCGGCCTGCGCACGGTCAACTTTGCTCTCGATATCTTCAATCAGCGACAGCACGTCGCCCATGCCGAGGATACGGGATGCAATACGGTCCGGGTGGAACGGCTCCAGCGCTTCGGTTTTTTCGCCCACACCGAGGAATTTGATCGGCTTACCGGTGATATGACGAATAGAAAGCGCCGCACCGCCGCGGGCGTCACCGTCCACTTTGGTCAGCACCACGCCGGTTAACGGCAGCGCTTCGTTGAACGCTTTCGCGGTGTTTGCCGCATCCTGACCGGTCATGGCGTCAACCACAAACAGGGTCTCTACCGGGTTGATAGAGGCATGCACCTGTTTGATTTCGTCCATCATCGCTTCGTCAACGTGCAGACGACCGGCGGTATCCACCAGCAGCACGTCGTAGAATTTCAGCTTCGCCTCTTTCAGCGCCGCGTTCACGATGTCGACTGGCTTCTGGGCCACGTCAGACGGGAAGAAATCGACCCCAACCTGCTGCGCCAGGGTCTCCAGCTGTTTGATCGCCGCCGGGCGATAAACGTCCGCAGAAACCACCAGCACCTTTTTCTTGTGCTTCTCGCGCAGGAATTTACCCAGCTTACCGACGCTGGTGGTTTTACCCGCACCCTGCAGACCCGCCATCAACACGACGGCCGGAGGCTGAGCCGCCAGGTTCAGGACCTGGTTCTCTTCGCCCATCGCCGAAACCAGTTCGTTACGAACGATTTTGACGAACTCCTGACCCGGCGTCAGGCTCTTGTTAACTTCATGACCAACCGCCTTCTCTTTAACGCGGTTGATAAAATCACGAACAACCGGCAACGCGACGTCTGCTTCCAGCAGCGCCATGCGCACTTCGCGCAGCGTTTCCTTGATGTTGTCTTCGGTAAGGCGTCCGCGGCCGCTGATGTTGCGCAGCGTGCGCGACAAACGATCGGTTAAATTATCAAACATTGTCTCTCGCCTGAGTAGAAACGTTGGGCCGCCAAGAGCGACACATACACAGAATTTTGCCGGAGTATAACATGAAGGCGCCTTTGTTGTTATGCAACGGTTGGAGCAGGCGTCACGTAACGTTATACTGCTTCTCTTTCTTATTAAGACAACTGTCGATGCCTATATGCCTGTTTTCGCACTGATCGCCCTTGTTGCCTACTCTGTCAGCCTTGCGCTGATCATTCCCGGACTGCTGCAAAAAAACAGCGGCTGGCGGCGCATGGCTATTCTGTCGGCGGTGATCGCACTGATTAGTCACGCTTTTGCGCTGGAATCGCGCATCATTCCCGGTGACGGCAGTGTGCAAAACCTGAGCGTGCTGAACGTCGGTTCGCTGGTTAGCCTGATGATCTGTACGGTGATGACAATTGTCGCCTCTAAGAATCGCGGCTGGCTGTTGCTGCCCATTGTTTATGCCTTCGCGCTGATCAATCTGGCCTTAGCCACCTTTATGCCCAATGAGTTCATTACGCATCTGGAAGCCACGCCGGGCATGCTGGTGCACATCGGCCTGTCGCTGTTCTCTTACGCAACGCTGATCATTGCCGCGCTCTATGCCATGCAACTCGCCTGGATTGACTACCAGTTGAAAAACAAAAAGCTGGCGTTTAACCATGAGATGCCGCCGCTGATGGTCATTGAGCGTAAGATGTTCCACATCACCCAGGTCGGCGTAGTATTATTGACCTTAACGCTCTGCACTGGCCTGTTTTATATGAAAAACCTGTTCAGCGTGGAGAATATCGACAAAGCGGTGCTCTCCATCATCGCGTGGTTTGTCTATATTGTGCTGTTATGGGGCCATTATCATGAGGGCTGGCGCGGTCGTCGCGTGGTCTGGTTCAATGTCGCGGGTGCGGGCATTCTCACCCTTGCCTATTTCGGAAGTCGCTTCATACAGCAATTTGCTGGCTAAGTAACAAAGGAGTTCCCCCTGGAACACATCTCTACCACCACGCTGATCGTTACGCTGATCGTCATGGTGGTCATCTCCGCCTATTTCTCTGGCTCGGAAACCGGCATGATGACCTTAAACCGCTACCGGTTACGTCATCGTGCTAAACAGGGTAACCGTGCCGCACGTCGTGTTGAAAAGCTGCTCCGTAAACCGGATCGCCTGATAAGCCTGGTGCTTATCGGTAACAACCTCGTCAATATCCTCGCCTCTGCGCTGGGCACCATTGTCGGGATGCGCCTGTACGGCAACGCCGGGGTCGCGATTGCTACCGGCGTACTGACGTTTGTGGTGCTGGTGTTTGCGGAAGTGCTGCCCAAAACCATCGCTGCGCTTTACCCGGAAAAAGTGGCTTACCCGAGCAGCTTCCTGCTGGCACCGCTGCTAATCCTGATGATGCCGCTGGTCTGGCTGTTGAATATGGTCACCCGTATCCTGATGCGCATGGTCGGTATCAAAGCCGACGTCGCCATCAGCAGCGCACTCAGCAAAGACGAGCTGCGCACCATCGTGAACGAATCCCGCTCGCAGATTTCACGCCGCAATCAGGACATGCTCCTGTCGGTGCTGGATCTGGAAAAGGTCAGCGTTAACGACATTATGGTGCCGCGTAACGAAATCGTCGGGATTGATATTAACGACGACTGGAAGGCCATCGTCCGCCAGCTGACCCACTCCCCGCACGGACGCATTGTGCTGTATCGCGACTCCCTGGACGACGCCATCAGTATGCTGCGCGTGCGGGAAGCCTATCGCCTGATGACCGAGAAAAAAGAGTTCACTAAAGAGGTGATGCTGCGCGCCGCCGACGAGATTTACTACGTGCCGGAAGGAACGCCGCTCAGCACGCAGCTGGTGAAATTCCAGCGTAACAAGAAGAAAGTCGGCCTGGTGGTCGATGAGTATGGCGATATTCAGGGGCTGGTGACGGTCGAAGATATTCTGGAAGAGATTGTCGGAGATTTTACCACCTCCATGTCCCCTTCTCTTGCGGAAGAGGTCACGCCGCAAAACGACGGTTCGGTTCTGATTGACGGCAGCGCGAACATCCGCGAACTCAATAAAGCCTTTAACTGGCATCTGCCGGAAGATGAGGCTCGCACCATGAATGGGATGATTCTGGAAGCACTGGAAGAGATCCCGGCGGCGGGCACGCGGGTGCGCATTGAACAGTATGATATTGATATCCTGGACGTGCAGGACAATATGATTAAGCAGGTGAAGGTCCTGCCTGTTAAACCACTGCGCGAAAGTATCGCGGAATAAAGTTGTAGGCCGGGCAAGGCGAAGCCGCCGCCCGGCACTACGGGGCGGCAAATTACGCTTTCGCTTTCGCCACGGTTACCATCGCAGCACGGATGGTACGGCCGTTTAGGGTATACCCTTTCTGCATCACGCCCAGCACTTTACCGGCTTCAACGTCTTCTGATTCCACCATCGCAATTGCCTGGTGCACGTTAGGATCCAGCGGGACGTCGGTATCGGCAATCACTTCCACACCAAACTTACGCACCACGTCCAGCATGGATTTCAGCGTCAGTTCGATACCTTCGATCATTGCCGCGTTGTCCGGATTCGCTTTATCAGCCACTTCCAGCGCGCGATCGAGGCTGTCGATTACCGGCAGCAGTTCGTTGACGAATTTCTCCAGCGCAAACTTATGCGCCTTTTCAACGTCCTGTTCGGTACGACGACGCAGGTTTTCCATTTCCGCCTTGATGCGCAGAACACTGTCGCGTTCGCGATTCTGTGCTTCTACCAGTTGGGCTTCCAGATTCGCAATTTTTTCATCGCGCGGGTCCACCTGCTCAGCAGATGCGTCTGGCTCTACAGCCTCAACTTCATCGTGCTGTTCCGTGATAATTTCTTCAGGGGCTTGCCCCTCAGGCGTTTTCTGTTCTTTACTACTCATGAATTTCTCCGCGTTTTTCTGCATTCATCTCGCTAACTTCGCTTATTATGGGGATCAGTTTCCTGGATTCAAGGGAACAAGAGAGATTGTCATCATTCATCAGGCACAAGGACCTCCAGAAAATGAATAATCATTTCAGGTGTATTGGGATCGTCGGGCACCCGCGTCACCCTACGGCATTGACGACACATGAAATGTTGTATCGCTGGCTGTGTAGCAAAGGCTATGAAGTGATGGTTGAGCAGCAGATCGCTCAGGAGCTGCAGCTAAAGAGCGTCAAAACCGGCACGCTGGCAGAGATTGGACAGCAGGCGGATCTTGCCGTGGTGGTCGGCGGCGACGGCAACATGCTCGGCGCGGCTCGCACGCTGGCGCGCTACGACATAAAAGTCATCGGCATTAACCGTGGCAATCTCGGTTTTCTGACCGACCTCGACCCGGACAACGCGCAGCAGCAGCTGGCCGATGTGCTGGAAGGACATTACATCAGCGAAAAACGTTTTTTACTGGAAGCGCAGGTGTGTCAGCAGGACTGCCAGAAACGCATCAGTACCGCCATTAACGAGGTGGTACTTCACCCCGGCAAAGTGGCGCATATGATTGAGTTCGAAGTGTATATCGATGAAATCTTCGCGTTCTCCCAGCGCTCTGACGGGCTGATTATCTCCACGCCGACGGGCTCGACCGCCTATTCGCTTTCTGCGGGAGGACCAATCCTGACGCCTTCGCTGGATGCCATAACGCTGGTGCCGATGTTCCCGCACACCCTTTCTGCCCGCCCGCTGGTGATTAACGGCAGCAGCACCATCCGCCTGCGTTTCTCGCACCGCCGTAATGACCTGGAGATCAGCTGCGACAGCCAGATCGCGCTGCCTATTCAGGAAGGTGAAGATGTGCTAATTCGGCGATGTGATTATCACCTGAACCTTATTCACCCGAAAGATTACAGCTATTTCAATACATTAAGCTCGAAGCTTGGCTGGTCAAAAAAATTGTTCTGATTTTGCATCCAGTACTTTACTGTATAAAAAACCAGTTTATACTGTATGAAAACACAGTCATGGTTTTTCATACAGGAAAACAATTATGCTGGCACAACTGACCATCAGCAACTTTGCCATTGTTCGTGAGCTTGAGATCGATTTCCACAGCGGCATGACGGCGATCACCGGGGAAACCGGTGCGGGTAAATCCATTGCCATTGATGCCCTCGGCTTGTGCCTTGGCGGGCGTGCTGAGGGTGACATGGTGCGCATGGGCGCCAACCGTGCTGACCTCTGTGCTCGCTTTTCCCTGAAAGACACCCCTGCAGCCCTGCGCTGGCTCGAAGAAAACCAGCTTGAAGATGGACGTGAGTGTTTACTTCGCCGCGTTATCAGCAGCGACGGTCGGTCACGTGGTTTTATCAACGGCACGGCGGTACCGCTTTCTCAACTTCGCGAGCTGGGTCAGTTGCTTATTCAGATACATGGTCAGCACGCGCATCAGCAGCTGGTTAAGCCGGAGCAGCAAAAATCGCTACTCGATGGCTATGCAGGTGAGTATGCACTTACTCAGTTGATGGCAGAACACTATCGCCAGTGGCACCAGAGCTGCCGCGAGCTGGCTCAGCATCAGCAGCAAAGCCAGGAGCGTGCCGCACGCGCCGAGCTGCTGGAGTATCAGCTCAAAGAGCTGAACGAGTTTAACCCGCAGGCGGGTGAGTTCGAACTCATTGACGAAGAGTACAAGCGTCTGGCCAACAGTGGCCATCTGCTCTCTACCAGCCAGAACGCCCTCACCTTACTGGCAGATGGCGAAGACGTTAATCTGCAAAGCCAGCTGTATAACGTGCGTCAGCTTGTTACCGAGCTGGCGGGCATGGACAGCAAACTGTCCGGCGTGCTGGATATGCTGGAAGAGGCGGCGATTCAAATCTCTGAAGCCGGTGATGAACTGCGCCACTACTGTGAACGTCTGGATCTCGATCCCAATCGCCTGTTTGAGCTGGAACAGCGCATTTCCCGTCAGATTTCTTTGGCGCGCAAGCACCACGTCACGCCGGAAGAGTTGCCTGCGTTCTATCAGTCTCTCCTTGATGAACAGCAGCAACTTGACGATCAGGCTGATTCACTGGAAACGCTGACTCTGGCGGTAAACCAGCACCATCAGCAGGCGCTGACCACGGCGAAACAGCTGCATGATGTTCGTCAGCATTATGCTCAGGAACTCAGCCAGCACATCACCGACAGCATGCATACGCTGGCGATGCCACACGGCATATTCACGATTGATGTCCGCTTCGAAGAGATCTCCCTGACGGCGGAAGGCGCGGATCGCATCGAATTCCGTGTCACCACCAACCCAGGCCAGCCGTTACAGCCTATTTCCAAAGTGGCATCTGGCGGTGAGCTCTCCCGTATTGCTCTGGCGATCCAGGTTATCACCGCCCGTAAAATGGAAACCCCGGCCCTGATTTTCGATGAAGTGGATGTGGGGATCAGCGGCCCGACGGCGGCGGTAGTGGGTAAACTGCTGCGCCAGCTCGGTGAATCGACCCAAGTAATGTGCGTCACCCACCTGCCGCAGGTGGCAGGCTGTGGTCATCATCACTTTATCGTCAGCAAAGAAACGGACGGTGAAATGACCGAAACGCACATGAAACCGCTGGATAAACGCTCGCGCCTGCAGGAGCTGGCTCGTCTGCTGGGAGGCAGCGAAGTCACCCGCAATACGCTCGCGAATGCGAAAGAACTGCTGGCGGCATAAACTTTTTCGGGATCTTAGGGTCATACAGAACAACAAAAACGCCGCCAGACCGGTTTCAAAGTGGGGCAAGGTCTATTATCATCGGCATATTACATATGAGCCGCGTACTGCTCGGGCCCGAAAAGGAATCAAATCACTATGCGCTGTAAAACGCTGACCGCTGCCGCTGCGGTTCTTCTGATGTTGACCGCAGGCTGTTCCACTCTGGAGAAAGTGGTTTACCGTCCTGACATCAACCAGGGGAACTACCTTACCCCTAACGATGTGTCTAAAATCCGTGTAGGGATGACACAACAGCAGGTCGCTTATGCACTGGGAACCCCGATGATGTCCGATCCGTTCGGCACCAACACCTGGTTCTATGTATTCCGTCAGCAGCCAGGCCACGAAGATGTGACCCAGCAGACCCTGACGCTGACCTTCAGCAGCGCTGGTGTGTTGACCAACATCGACAACAAGCCTGCCCTGACCAAATAATCCGGCGTCAGAAATGCAAAAAGGTGCTCAATGAGCACCTTTTTTGTATCGACATTTCGCACTGGATCGTAGCCCCGGTAAGCGCAGCGCCACTGGGGGAGAAAAGCACTACTTACCAGATTTCTCCGCACGCTGGCGACGCAGCTCTTTCGGGTCGGCAATCAGCGGGCGATAAATCTCCACCCGGTCGCCCTCTTTCAGCACATCACCTAGTTTCACCGGGCGGCTGTAAATGCCGACTTTATTTTTTGCCAGATCGATATCGCGACGAAGCTCCAGAATGCCAGAAGCTCGGATAGCCGCCTCAACGGTTGCACCCTCTTCCAGCGTCACGCGCTGCAGATACTGCTTCTCCGGCAACGCGTAGACCACTTCCACAGCTATCTTATGCGACACTGTAGACCTCTTTGGCGCGGGTCGTGAACGCCTGAACCATATTGGACGCCAGCTCTTTGAAGATGCGGCCAAACGCCAGCTCAATCAGCTTATTGGTAAACTCAAAGTCCAGATGGAACTCGATGCGGCAGGCATCAGCGCTCAGCGGCGTAAACTTCCAGCCTCCCATCAGGGTCTTGAATGGACCATCCACCAGATGCATCAAAATACTCTGATTGTTCGTCAGCGTATTGCGGGTGGTGAACGTCTTGCTGATCCCCGCTTTGGAGACATCCACCGCCGCCGTCATCTGCGTCGGGCCAGACTCCAGAACGCGGCTCCCGGTACACCCAGGGATAAATTCTGGATAAGACTGAACATCGTTCACTAACTGATACATTTGTTCCGCGCTGTAAGGTACAAGCGCAGTACGGCTAATCTGAGGCATAGCATTTCCCATGGTCACACAACGGACAAATAATAACATTTATCACCTGTTAAAAAAACGCTAAGCCTCATCTCGTGCTAAGATAGCGCGTTAGACCTCACAGGACGCAATGAGGTGACTTTTTGAAATCAGATTACCGACGGCTTTACGACACTTATGACGAAGAAAAAAGCACATAAACCAGGCTCGGCGACCATTGCGCTCAACAAGCGTGCTCGCCATGAGTATTTCATTGAAGAAGAATTTGAAGCTGGCCTTGCCCTGCAGGGCTGGGAAGTAAAATCGCTGCGCGCCGGGAAAGCCAACATCGGCGATAGCTACGTCATCCTGAAAGATGGCGAAGCCTTCCTGTTCGGTGCCAACTTTACGCCGCTGACCGTCGCCTCTTCGCACTACGTGTGTGACCCAACGCGTACCCGTAAGCTGCTGCTGAACAAGCGTGAACTGGAATCCCTCTACGGGCGCATTAACCGAGAGGGCTTTACCGTGGTCGCGCTGTCGCTGTACTGGAAAAACGCCTGGTGCAAAGTAAAAGTTGGCGTTGCCAAAGGTAAAAAACAGCACGACAAACGTACTGACCTGAAAGAGCGCGAATGGCAGCTCGACAAAGCGCGCATTATGAAAAACGCAGGACGTTGATTCTGCACACTTATTGTACTATTCAATAAGTTAGCGTTCCGGGCTGGTATCCAGGAAGTGAAATCTGGTATACTGAGTTCAACACTATTGGGGCTGATTCTGGATTCGACGGGATTTGCGAAACCCAAGGTGCATGCCGAGGGGCGGTTTGCCTCGTTAAAAGCCGCAAAAAAATAGTCGCAAACGACGAAAACTACGCTTTAGCAGCTTAATAACCTGCTCTGAGCCCTCTCTCCCTAGCTTCCGCTCTTAAGACGGGGATCAAAGAGAGGTCAAACCCAAAAGAGATCGCGTGGAAGCCCTGCCTGGGGTTGAAGCGTTAAAACTAATCAGGCTAGTTCGTTAGTGGCGTGTCTGTCCGCAGCTGGCGTGCGAATGTAAAGACAAACTAAGCATGTAGTACCGAGGATGTAGAAATTTCGGACGCGGGTTCAACTCCCGCCAGCTCCACCAAACATTCATTCATGATGTATCATGAACTTTAAAAAATCCTGCAACTTTAACGAGTTGCAGGATTTTTTTTGTTGCGTGTATGGTCATGATATCTGTATGGATCTTGAGCATTCTGTATCTTGTTTTGCACCGCGTTGCCAGAACGCTAAAAAATTAAAATTCCCAACAAACTCAACCAATTCATCCAGCAATCACACCGTCTTCAACTATTAAGATCATGTCTGGGCTCGTTAGTACCAGCCCTTTTCCTCTCGAACAAAGTACACCCACCCGCCTTAATCTCGCCATGACGTTTGTTTAGCCATGATTCATATGCAGGTACCTACAAGCGAGCGAACAATGGTTCAATCGCGTGAGGCAAGAAATTAAAACGAACACCATCTTTGCATAATCGCGAGACGGCTACAGGATTAATATTTATTTATTCATATTTTACAATGAGTTATCTAAAAAATTAAAATTAACAATAAAAAAACATTTGTTCACTTCTTTAGCTTAATGTACTTTTATTCCGAACAGGAGGGTATTGTATGAGAACCATTGATTCACAGGCACATGATGCGCTAACTCAGATTGAGCTTTTTTGGGCAGTATCCTGGAAATTCCCACAAAGGGTTGCGGTTAAAGATCTCGATCATGAGATCAGCTATGGCAAGCTCAGAGACTGGATGCTCAGGATTATTCAGACACTGAAGGATGAAGGTGTTCACGCAGGTGACAAGGTTGCAATAGAGCTGCCACCAGGTGCTGAGTTAATCGCCTCTATTCTGGCGATTCAGTTCATTGGTGCTGCTTATGTACCAATAGACCGTAATGCGCCAGTAGCGCGTAATATTCTGATATTGAATGATTCTCAGCCTCGCATGATTATCAATGAGAGCGGTCATTCAAACTTTGCCGGCTTTCAGGCAAAAAGCATATACCAGATGTTGTCTGTCTCTGTTATGGCGGATTCATTACTGAATATGGCCGTTCCGGAAGGATTGGCATATATTATTTATACTTCGGGCACGACAGGTAACCCAAAAGGTGTTCCGATCACTCATGCTAATTTGCGTGCTCTCTTTCGTGCAACGGAACCTGTGTTTAAGTTTAACGAAGATGATTCCACTGTGCTTTTTCATTCCTATGCTTTTGATTTTTCAGTATGGGAAATGTGGTCAGTTTTAGCTTATGGTGGGAAGCTTGTTATTCCAGATAATGAAACACGTTTAACCCCTAGTAAACTTGCACAACTCGTTCACGATCAAAAAATTACTTTACTTAATCAAACTCCTGGTGCTTTTTCCGTTAATGCCTCTTGGCTCTGTCAATTCCCGAAGGGATCATTGGCTTTACGGTTTATTATTTTTGGTGGCGAAAGGCTGAATTTTCAGATGCTCAAACAATGGCAGCAGCATTTTGGGCTGATGTCTCCTTTACTGGTTAATATGTACGGCATTACCGAAACGACTGTTCATTCAAGTTGGCATATTATCAGTAATGATGATCTGGAGCACACAGAGTCTATAATAGGTGAATTATTGCCTGGATTCGATTACATCATTCGGCCCCTTGATGAAAGTGATCTGCGTTCAGGCTATGGCGAATTGCTTCTCTGTGGTTCGCAAGTCACGCCGGGTTATCTGAACCAGAATAATGAGACCAATGGTAAATTTATTTTGGCTGAAAAAAACAATATTACCAAGCGGTATTATTGCACAGGAGATCTTGTTCAATATAATTCCGCAGGGAAGTTGGTTTATATGGGGCGTTGCGATCAACAGGTAAAAATAAATGGTTATCGAATCGAAATTGGCGAGATTGAATCTGTGCTTGCAAGGCTTGAATCTATTATCGACATTTCCGTCATAACGTCTCATTCAGAAACACTTGGTCATCATCTGGTTTGTTGTTTTGCATCAAATGACAATAAAGCAGATGTTATTGAACAGTTACATAAATTGGCAAAGGAGTTATTGCCATTTTATATGCGCCCTATTCGCTATCGTGGTTTTGATGCTATACCAAAAACCATTAATGGAAAAATCGATAAACAACACCTGAAACTTTCTGTGGAGTAAATTATGAACGCAGTTGATTTAGATGATGTCAATAAAGAACAGGTAAAAGTACTTGCATTACAACAGTATATAGTTTGGCTGCAAGATGTTTTAGAAAAATCAGTCAGCGCGGAAGATAACTTCCTTGATATTGGTGGGCATTCAATGATTGCCATTGCACTGAATGAACGAGTACGAAATGAATTCAATCTAACGCTATCTATGGAACGTCTATATAACAGCACGCTTAGCGAAACATTTTACAGTATTAAATAAGACCAATCATTCACTGGAGATTACCATGTCAAATAATATTCATTTGTCTGAAGAAGAACTTGCCAACTTCCATAAAAATGGTTATATCGGCCCAATTACCATTTATTCTCCGGAAGAAATGGCGGAAATTTGGAGTACCGTTCGTCGGCAATTACCAGATCGTTCGAATGCTGCTTACCCTTCAGACTCGTACGGTGCGGCAACGAATATATCGAATTACGATCGCCATCTTGATATCAATAAACTTAGCCAACATGTCACTAATCCCAAAATTGTGGCACCGGTATCTGATATCCTTGGCGATGATGTTTTATGCTGGCGTACGGAGTTCTTTCCTAAATACCCCGGTGATGAAGGTACTGACTGGCATCAGGCTGATACATTTGCTAACGCCAGTGGAAAACCGCAAATTCTTTGGCCTGGAGAAACTGAAGATCAGTTTGGAAAAGGGACTTTAACGGTCTGGACAGCCTTTACTGATTCAACCATTGAGAATGGTTGTCTGGAAATTATGCCAGGCACCCATCATAAAATGAATTATGATGAAAATAAATCAATGCAATATCAAAGCGACATTATTAATAACATTGAAAAGGAGGGTAAGAGTCGTGGATTCTTTGGATATGATTACCGCGACCTGCAAATAGATCCTGACTGGCATCCGGATGAAAAACAGGCCGTCCCGTTGGAGATGAAAGCCGGTCAATGTGTCATCTTTTGGTCAACGTTAATGCATGCTTCCTATCCTAATATATCTGATAAGATATATCGCATGGGCTTTGCTACCCGCTACGCCCCCAGCTTTGTTGATATTTATCCCAATACCGATCATGTGCATGAGTATGGTGGCAATATCCCATTGGATAAATTTGGCTGCGTGATTGTTGCTGGCCAAAGTCGTAATACTAATAATCGTATAGCAACCCATAATTTGCTCGGAAATCCATTTACTCCCCTTTCCATATAAAATAAGGATTATCGCTATGCAACAAAATCAGTGTTATCTGGAGGATACTTATCGCTTTAATATATTAAGCGATGTCATTGCTACCGGTGCTGATGAAGGAGGGCAATGGATTGCCCTGCAGGATAATATTTTTCATCCGCAGGGAGGCGGGCAACCTGCAGATCTCGGGTGGGTAAATGACATACCGGTGGTGGTAAAAAAACAGGAATCAGGATTAGTGGTTCTTTATCCGCAGTCTCCTTTTTCGCCGCCGGTTGAAACAAAAGTATCATCAGTTGTATCAGCAGATGCCCGCGCTTACCATGCAGCACTGCATACTGCCGGGCATTTACTGAACTGGGAAATGCGCCAGTTCGGGTGGATGGCTGTCCGGGGGCATCATTTCCCCGGTGAGTCGCGTGTGGAATTTAGCGCCATTGATGCTTCAGCTATTCCAGCTGATCGCCTGGAGGCGGCTGAAATTGAACGAATTATTTGCCAGCGTCTGCAGAAGGGAGCGGAAATCCGCAGTTGGTTCGAGGGCACCACCCGGCTATGCCAGATTAACCAATCAGAGGCTATGCCTTGTGCCGGGACACACACTGATGATTTGGCAAAAATTAGCTCATTTAACATTAAGGCGATAAAGTTTAAAAAGGGCACTCTACGGATCAGCTATGATGCCGGGCATGTCCCGCTAAAGGAATGTCATGTCTAATTATTCTATTCTGGCTCCACGCAGCCGACTTTGGATAATTGATCTGGGATTATTGACCGTTGCCCTCTCATGGGGGGCAAGTTATTCCTTGATGCAGCTTATTATCCAGGCAGGAGTCACTGTTCCCCTGTTTTTAATGCTGAGATTCGCACTGGCTGTTCCCTTCATGTTTGTTGGCACTCGTGTCAGATTAAACAGCTTCACTCGTGGTGAAGTGATTAATGGGATCGTATTTGGTGTGCTTCTTTATGCGATCCTAACATTCGAAACGTTTGGTGTTAAACACACCTCAGCTGCAAATGCAGGTTTCTTGATTGCATTATCGGTGGTATTAGTTCCCTTTTTTGAACGTTTTATCGGCAAGAGAAAACAAAGCAAATTCATTTATTTCACCTGTTTTATGTCCCTTGCAGGTGGCGGCATGTTGAGCTTTACGGCCAATGGAAATATTGAGTTCAATCAAGGCGATATTCTTATCTTATCGGCTGCATTGATTCGCGGTTTTCAGATATTTATGTTTGGTCGGCAGACTGCTGGTAAGGATTACTCGCTAATCAATATCACATTGATTGAATTACTGGTTGTCGCGGCCCTCGGCTTGGTTACTATTGTGCTGACCGAACCCACTGCGTTGCAATATATACCTGAAATATCTATTTCGACATGGGGCTTGATTCTCTTTCTGAGTCTGCTGGCAACGGCATTTGCATTCCTGATGCAATTATATGCCGCTAAAATAACCAGTCCGACGCGCGTCGGGTTGATCTTGTCTCTCGAACCGGCCTTTGCAGCTATGTTTGCCATCACCATTATGGGCGAAACCCTTGGTGTGCTGCAAGCAATAGGGGGCGGGATCATTATATGTGCAGCCCTGTTGGGGCGTATTGCTGAAGGGAAGCGTTATGAATGAGCAGCCACATATTGCTATGTTTCATCATGCCGGAGGGAACGCTGCCGCTCTTGATGTATTGGAAAAGCACTTTTCAAACTTCAATGTGAGTAAGTTTGAAATGCCTGGCCGCGGACGCCGCCGTCAGGAAGCGTTACTAACAGATATCAATAAGGTGATTATGGATTTTTTTCCACAATTGCCACGCCATTGTCCGATAATTTTTATGGGGCATAGTCTCGGCGCCTATGTCGCATATGTAATGGCAAAAAAATACCGTTTCAATGATGCTCGACAAAAAAGTATGCTCGTGGTGATTGGTAATGAACCAATCCATTGCCGTCAGTTTTTTGATTTAACTGAATCCAGTGAAATTGCAAAACATTCATTACTTAATTTTGCGAATCATTTCAGGCAATTACCTGACTGGCTGCAGAAAGAACCCGTTTTGCTGAAGCAATTTTTGCAGGTGCTATCTGCTGATTTGCAGGTTGCTAATTCTATAAGTGAAGAAGATAGCGCTGCGCTTGACGATATTCCAGTATTAGCATTTTACGGAAAAGAGGACCCCTTATTTCTTTTTCCCCCGGAACGATGGCAAGAATGTACCCTCCAGCCATTCAGGCTGGAGGGGATCTCAGGGGGGCATTTTATTTCAGATACACAAGCTCGTGAGATTAGTGAACTAACAATGGATTTTATACGGAACAACAAGGTCTTTAATATATAAATAGCGCGGGCAGGTGAGGGGTAACACAGTAATGCCGCAAACCTGCTGAATTAACCTTGTGTACTGTAAGACATTATAACCGTCGCACTTACCGCATCATCTGCACAAATATAGGCATGTTTAACATCACCTGAGAAGGCATAAAAATCTCCAGGTTGAAGAATAATACTTTCACTGTCAGATATTTTCAGAAGTAATGTGCCAAGGTGAACGATGATATGTTCATGCGTCCCTGAAACATGAGCCGGACTGTTTATTACCACACCTGGTTTCATTTGTAAATGCCATATTTCTGTGATATTACCCTGGCCGATGCGGAACTTCATTACCTGGGAATAATCACCTTTGTAGTCAGAATTTTTTTCGATATAGGGATAGCGTTCATTATTATTACCGAGCAAATCGCCTAACGTAAGTCTTAGTGCGCTGGCGATGGAATCCAGTGTATCAACGCGAGGATTAGAACCGCCCGATTCGAGCGTGGACAGCGTAGCTTTGGAGACGCCGGAAAGTTTTGCCAGTTCATTAAGTGAAAGATTTCGAGCTATTCGTAACTTTTTTACGTTATTACCAATGTTGGTGTACGTTCTTTTTAAGCGATCGCTCTGTTGTGCATTACTCATCTTTTAATCTTCACTGTCAGGATAAAATTTGTAGCATATTAACATTTTAGGAAGAAAATATCTTCAAAAGTGACACATGAATTCAAACGCGGGCTATCAGTCTGATTTTTCTCATTTGTTAATGTATCAGAGGTTGAAATGTTACTGAATGACTGCATTAAAATTATGGGTTCTGGCATGTTGTTGCTTGTAATGCCTGGCCCAACCAATACTCTTCTCCTTTTCTCAGGGTACGCCAGTGGTATCAGGCCAAGTATAAAAATGATTATTGCCGTATGGGGGGGATACTTTTGTGCAATCACCTTTTGGGGAGTTATTGTGAGTGTCTTAGCTCAACATGGCACGTTTTTACTCGGTATTATTAAATTATTATCAGCATTCTATGTCGCCTGGCTGGCTGTTAAAGTCTGGGGGTTTTCATTACAGTCTCGACCGACAAAAATTGGAATGAAAACCATATTTATTACCACTTTGTTTAACCCTAAATCATTCGTATTTGCGACATATATAATTCCTTCAATTGCTTTCAGAGAGCTTCAGTCTTTCACTGCCGCCATGCTGAGTGTTTTTGTCGCGCTATTGCCTCTTTCTTTTATATGGGTTGCCTGTGGGAAGGGGATAGCCAGGCAAGGCAAGCTGCAATCACGATTATGGCCAATGTTTTTTTATCGCGGTCTGTCGCTGGCGATGGCGAGTTTCGCTGCTTCTATGGTTTACCATTCCGTCGCTGTTTGATGCGAAAACCTAAGGATAACCATGAAAATTTGCTGGTATCAAACACAACGACTAATGAAAGTCTTACCCGATTACATCCATTTCACCGTATTGCGTTTCTCCCTGGATGGTGTGCTGGAGGATGCTTTCCGAGTTTATGATATACCGCTCCCGCGCCGGTTGGTGAACGCATCAGATCAACGCCGGGCTGAATATCTTGCTGGACGGATTGGCGCTCAAAAGTTACTACAACATTTCGATTCCTCGCTATGTGCGCCGCTGATGGCAGATGATCGCGCACCCTCATGGCCTTCTTCCTTTTGTGGGGCAATTTCTCACGATCGCGATTTTGCTTCTGCCGCCGTTATCAAAATGCACCATGGCCGGGTCGGAATAGATATTGAATCGCTCTCACCGAAAATAGCTCTCGATACGATAAGCCAGCGCATAGCCTCTGCCAGGGAAATTGACACATTGGCCAACTCCCGCGATTTGCTTTCGGACCACGTCCTGCCATTGCTTTTTTCTGCTAAAGAGAGTGCCTATAAGGCTTTCCCACGTGATCTTCAACAGCATCTGGACTTTCACAGTATTGAATTGCGCGAGATTGATCCCCACTTGCAGCAGTTTACTTTTAGCCTGACACTTACGCTTAATCATGAATATGAGGCGGGGTTTCGCTTTAACGGCTGGTATACTTTTCTGGGAAATCGGGTTCTGACCTTGGTTCATTTGCATTGACGGATATCGGTGACTCCAGACAATCTCCGCGCTCTTTGCGCCTTCCCTTCCCTTCGAAAAAAAGAAAAAATCTCAAACAAAATCAAGCATCTCCCCCATCAATTACAAAGACTTCAACCCATTTCCGATCACCAGAGTCGACTGATGAAGTCCTTAAAGCCCTGCAGGCTTTTCTGAGCTTGTAATTTATCCCGCAGAGCCCGTAAAATTTTCCGGCTACAAGTGAGCATCACGCCATTAACTGTTATTCCTCTCATGCTCAATGAGCCATTCTTTGCGTGAAATTCCCCCTCCATAACCCGTCATTGCTCCATCTTTACCAATTATCCTGTGGCAAGGGATCACAATCGCAATTCGGTTTGCACCATTAGCAGCAGCGACAGCGCGCACAGCATTTGGCTTATTCATCCGTAGTGAGATGGCCTGATAGTGTGAGGTCTGTCCATAGGGAACTGCCCGCAGCTCGCGCCAGACGGATTGTTGAAAATCACTCCCCGGGGCATCTACAGAGAGATCAAACTGTCGGCGCGTTCCGGCAAAATACTCGCTGACCTCTTTTACTGTCTGCCGGGTGTGGCTGTTTTCTCCGGTGACGATTCTGGCGTTAAATAAATGCTGAATATCGCGAAATTCTGTTTCTAACATCCGGCGATCGGTAAACTCCAGTAGACAAACTCCCCGCTCTGTCGCACAGACAAACATCGGCCCAAGCGTCGTGGTAAAACGGTGAATGACAATCACCTGAGTTGCCTGAGTCGGTGCTGCACCAGTCAGTCGCTTGTAGGTATAACCAAACCCGCTCAGGGATTCATAGCCGTTGTCCAGCGCAACGTCAATCGCCGTTCGTCCGCTTTTGAGCTCCTGCATGGCAACGTTCACCCGCTGCATTCGCTGGAAAGCCTGAAAAGTGATGCCGTGATGTTGCAGAAACCAGCGCCTTACCCGCTCCGGACTGATTCCATGCTGGCGAAGCTCCGCGTCTGCAACACGGGATTTAATATCGCGCCTGACAAGCGCAAGCGCCTGTTCAACAAATAATGGCGCGCTGTGCGCATTCTCAGCGGGTCTGCAGACCTTACAGGGCCGAAAGCCGGCTGCAAGGGCAGATTTGGCATCTTTATAAAATTCGACATTTTCACGTTTGGGCTTTCGCGCCCGACATACCGAAATGCAGAACACGCCAGTGGTTTTAACGCCGACAAAAAACACGCCAGTATATTCTGAAGCACGTTCAAGTAATGCCTGATACCAGATATCACATAAATTCTTATCGGTTATTTTCATCACCAAAAAGTCCTTCAAACGTCTGACGAGAACGGATCGCATGCATGACATCAGTCAGCGTTGACTGCATGGCTGAATGCACAAAATTGCCCATGGAAATGCGGCTTACTCCGGCCAGCTTCAGCCTGTCAAACGACGGAAGGTCGGGCATACACATGACATTAAGAGGCAAAGCCGTTGCCTCTGCAATGAGGCTGATGTCTTTCTCTGACGTCAGACAGGGAACAAAAAGGCCGTCAGCACCTGCAGCTTTATAACTTTGACCCCGTAATAGCGTCTCCTGCAACGCATCTACATGCCCGAGCAGGTAAGTGTCAGTCCGGATGTTCAGAAACAGGCTATGATTTTCGCTTCTTAGCGCATCGCATACTGTTCTTAGGGTACAGGTAAAATCAGGGGCATCGTCAAGCTGACGCACCCCGTTTATGACTCTGCTGTCTTCAAGGTTAACGCCTGCGACACCTGTCTGAGCAAGGCGCCTGAGATTGGCTGTTATCTCTTCGGCTGAATCACCATACCCTGCTTCCATGTCAACGCTCAATGGCAGCTTGCTGACAGCCTGGATACGGGTGACCATATAAAATAACGCATCAAATGGCATTCCCTGCCCGTCTTCATATCCCAGTGTGGACGCGATTGCTGCGCTGGACGTTCCCAATGCCTGATAACCTGCTTCTTGCGCTGCTACAGCACTGGCGGCATCCCAGACATTAGCGATAAGAAGTGGCTCATACTGGTTGTGGAGTTCTGCAAAGTTCATATCCATATCCTCTCGATAGATTGAAAATGAATCTAAGCAGTCAGCAAGAACGTCACAACCGAAATTCAGACGACCATTTTTTTAGCAAACGTCGTCTGAACCCGGGGTGAACCAGACCGAAACCTTTCAAGGTCGGGTTCAGGCTTTCAGCATGGCAAGAACCGCCCATCGTGCCGCATCGTCTGCGATATTTTTCGGCAGCGCATCAGCCCGCAGAGTGATATAAGCGTCAATAGCCTTTCTGATGGCAATGCTGACGGAGTCACGATCGTGCGTTGCCAGCGTGGATGCAAGCAGGCCATCAGGATCAAGGCCATGGAATTCAATGCGGCGAACCCCACGTTGCGGTAGATTTGCCCGACGGCACAGCATAGGTCCCAGCACTTGCTCGCGAAAGAATGACAGCATGCCAATCGCTTCAAAGAGTTCGCCCCTTCCCAGTTTCACCGCCGCATAATGAAGCCAGATCCATGCTCGGGACTCAAACCACTCTGGCGTCATGTCAGGCCATTGAGCACTATATTTTGCCAGTTGTTGTTCCAGAGCCAGGTGATCGCGGGTAAATAACACTGCAGGCTCCTCAACGCGTTGAGTGAGCATGTCCAGTGTGACAAATTTCAGATCGACATGGAGGAGTTCAGGACCATACAGGCATATAAGCAGACGAGGCTCTCCGACATGTTCGCCGGTGAAGGCATGCAGCAGATGCCCCAGTGTTCCGGCGAACTCAATACGCTGCGCCATGATCTCGTCATAGCAGAGAGGGTCTACCACAACGACAAAATCGAGATCGGAGTAAATATCGAACCCGCCATGAATAAGCGAGCCGCCAGCGAGAAGAGAGTGAATTCGCGAATCAGCCTGAATTTTAAGCTTGAGTTGCTCTGCAAAACTTCTGTGTAAATCGGGTAATGTACTTAGCATACTTTTTCCTGTTCACAAAAAAGACAAAGCATTACAGAATATCGAGCTCTTTATATAAGGGCCAGATATTTTTTGCAGGAACAGTCTTGTCCCTGAGGAGTTTACTCGCTTAGCCATAAAGCAATCTCTTAGATATGAAGGGCATAGTTATGTTCTGACTGCCGGGCACGCAGTGAGCTTTGTCTGTCTGCAGGCACGATATCGTGATTCATCACTTCAGCGAGTGTTGAATCTGTTTTTGCTCAGCCATAACTGTTATTGTTTTATATAATTTAAGCAGGAGCATTCAACGTTCAGGAGTGATGGGTGATAGATGCGCAACAGGAAGCGAAACTTCGTTCATACGGGTTTACTGATAAAAACATTACAGCTTTGCGTGCCGTACTTGAAGATCCGAAACGTAAAGATCGGACTCTGCATTCACTTTTAGTTGAGCTAAAACGACGCTTCTACACGTCCTGGATCATTGTCATTGGTTTACTGTTTTTTGCTACCTATGCCACTATCACTAATGATTATGATAATGGTTGGGTTTATTTCGCAACAATTATCGTTTTATCTCTTTTTATACTGGGAATGGCCCCGCTGTCTGTTTCATGGAAGGCGGTGAAATTTTTACGCAACGAAGATTAACTCTCCTTTCTGCCTGGCGAGCAAACTCTTGTTCATCGGTATTATAGGTTTTCCCATTTTATAAAGTTTATGGGCTAATTTTTTCACCTTTAATAGCCTATGTCGGCCCTGTCATCAAATACGATGAGGCGTTACATTAAAACTATTTTCATGCGTTCAATATAAAAAGCATAAAAACATTTCTGTAATTACAGGGATGACTAATGAATGTTGCATTCAAAAAATTGTATAGTGTTTATATAAGGAGAAAATTAGCCAGAGATATTATCTCTACCGCGTTGTTCGTCATGATGAGGTGCTGAATAGGATTCACATACCCCGCCGTTGCTGGAGCAATGCAGAATGATCAGAGAGCCTTTTCTACTGCTCTTGCTTCGCTGCAAGGAAAGGCGTCAAATTTTGCAGCACATTGTATACAGGACTCGCGTGTCAGACAGCAGTATTTGCGCGATATTCTGAAAATGTCTGCTGAGTTTGTGCAAGCAGTGGTAGCCACGGGTGTGTGCGCAGCAACTGCACCCGTTTGTATTGGTGTTGCGGCATTAGTGGGCGGAATTCTTGCGTCGATTGGAACAGACCTCCTGTTCGGAACCGTGTATGTTTCACCGCAAGGGAGAAATTAAAATGCATTTGACTGAAACCCAGCTGATCGCCCGCGTCCCCGTCTGGCACGCCTTATCAGAACTTTTTACCGGGCGCGAACTCCAGGAGTATGACTATCAATGGATGGCAGAGGTGCTGAAAAAATCCGGATTAAACCGGGAAGAGATCTTCAGAATTGTGGATGAGGAAGTCGCCCCTGCTCTACAGGCTAACCTGCTTTACAACCCAACGCCGGTGATGGACGGTTGGTCAGAAGAAGACATCAAACGGCTTGTGACAGCGTATTTGAACAGAAAGCCGACAATTATCGAACGCATCATTCCGGCCCGGGTACTGTTAAAACAACGGCGCAAACACATCAGCAAGGAACTTAACAGGCTATCCGCTGAGCTTGATAACGGCTTGTCATAAGTTATAAAGCGAGATGATGACCAAAGAACGTTACTAGCACAGGTCTTCTCGCACAAACAAAAAACCCGCACACCTCAGGTATGCGGGCTTTTTTATACCAGCAAGGTCACTCTTACTCGGCGACCACAAACCCCGGCAGATCGGCATCGAAGTAGTTGTGATACATATTCATCACCTCGGGATTACGGAAGCTGTAGGTTTTCAGCAGCCAGCGTTTTTCCGCTGAGTATGGATCTCTCACCTGGATGATTTCCCGGTTGTGTAAAGAGTCCTGATTGGCGAAGGAGAACAGGTCGCCTTTGTTAATAGCAACGCGGCCTTTTGCCGCTTTGGTGATGGCCACCTTAAGGTCAATTAATGCTTTGATCGCCTCTGCTGGCGCATCCGGAGAATACGTTGTGCGTGTGTCGTAGTAACGGAAAGTATGAATATTCTCCAGGATCGGATGCAGTTCAGAATCAATCTGGCTGGCGTTCGAGTCGCGAGAGTATTCATCAAAAGGGGTAATAAAAAGTGGCTTTCGTAACCACTCCTGGGATTCAGCCTTTAAATTATCCAGAATCGCTTTACCGTCCAGGTAGCCGGTAAAAATCAGGTTTTCTTCGCTGCAACGCATGCCTAATAAGCTGAGAAAATCAGCGCGTACCGGGTGAGCGGTGCGATCGTTGTGGTAATAAAGTTCGCCGTCCGTTTTTTGCGTTTGAGTGTTGCTGTATTTTTTGTCGGCATAAACATCATGGAAAAAATCACCGTTGTTGCGCGTACGGTAGGCCAGTAACGGGGAGTCGGTGAGCTGAGCGAACAGCTCCAGCAGCGCCTCTCCTACAAAGGTGAGCTTTTTGGCGTACTTATCGTTAACGGGATTGGACTGATCAAATTCTGGAATGATGGTGTCGAGTGGTACGTTTTTTAATAAATGCGCGTTAATGCCTTGATCCTTGCGCTCTTGCCTGACGCGCTCGCAGGCCTGAACAAAAAAAGTGGGCACCAGACCATTTTCAATGAGTTCGGTGATGGACTGCTTGAAGAGTTTGTAGTCTGTATACGGGCTGATGGTGACACGGCTGATAAGTTTTGATAGCTCATCTTTTTGAAGATCGTTAAACTCTAGCTGGGTGATCATAGTTTGATTGCCTTATGTACGCTCAAAACAGACGCTGCACCCTGAGAAAGTAAGGCGTCTTGTTTTGAGTCTTATGGTTGTATTGGATTAAATCTTTCCTGTTTGCCTTGCGTAAGCGAACAAGCCACCGGCGGCGACAATGTTCGCAAGTTCCCCTACCGGAGCGGTTTTCAGAGTCCCATCAGCAGTACCAATCTGATGAGCGTCTAAATCGATTTCAATGGTATCCCCCGTTTTCAGTGCACGGATATCACAGCCTTCATTCAGCGTGACGGGCATGATTTGCCCCGTGGATACACAGTTGCGGAAAAATATGCGGGCGAACGACTGGGCGACGACGGCCTTCACGCCGGATGCCCCCAGAGCCACCACCGCATGCTCGCGCGATGAGCCACAGCCGAAATTTTTCCCGGCCACAATAAAGTCATACCCTGCTCGCTGCGTCTGCGGATTGATAAACGGCAGCGCCCCTTCCGGCAGTCCGCACATGGCGAGCGTTGCCAGCTCTTCACGCCCCTCGGCAGACGCCGGGTTAATTTTCAAATATTCAGCCGTTAATATCTGGTCGGTATCGATATTGTCGCCTAACACATAAACTGTACCGCGCATTACGTTATTAATAGTCATTAGTTAAGTACCGTTCTGGATTAGTAATAAAACCGGTCACTGCCGCAGCAGCCACTGCATAAGGTGAGGCCAGATAAATCATCGCGCCTTTATTTCCCATCCGCCCCACAAAATTACGGTTGGTGGTGGAGATCACGCTTATCGGATCCCTGACTCTCCCAAAGGTGTCCGCTGGCCCGCCACAGCAAGCCGCGCAGCCGGGTTCAGAAGATAATTTAACGCCAGCCCGGGTCAGGATTTCATACACGGATCGGCCCTTCACCTGGGTGGTGATCAGATTATGAAAAACCTCTTTGGTCGCGGGAACGGCGTAGGTTGGGATGGCCACCTTGCGCTGCCACAGTATTTCCGCAGCAGCGATAAAATCATCCGTTTTACCGCCCGTGCAGGAGCCAATATAGGCTTGCGAAATGGCAATATTTTCCAGCTGTGCCACTGCCACCACATTATCCGGGGAGTGTGGCCGCGCAATCACGCTGGTTAATGCTGAGACGTCAATATCAATCGTGCGGACGTAATGCGCATTTTCATCAGGCGTCACCACGGAATACGGGACGGTGGTTCTGGTCGCCAGGTAATCCAGCGTGGCCTGGTTTGGCACCATAATGCCGTTTTTAGCCCCGCACTCCACAACCATATTGCACATCGTCATTCGCTCTTCGACCGATAATTCATCGATGACGTTGCCGGTAAATTCAATGGCATTATAGGTCGCCCCTTCCACACCCAGCTCTTTCATTAACACCAGAATTAAATCTTTCGCCTGAACGCTTTTCGCTTTTTTACCGTAGTAATTCACTTTTATGGTGGCGGGAACCATCAACGGGATCTCCCCCGTACCCAGGGCATACGCCCCGTCGGTGATCCCCACGCCAATGGCGAAGGTGCCAAAGGCCCCGGCGGTCACAGTGTGAGAATCGGTCCCTAACAACACCTCTCCCGGCCGGGTGTGTCCCCCTTCCGCCAGGCCAATATGACACACGCCTTTATAGTCCGGGGTGCCCACATCATAAAAATGGGTAATATTTTGCGCTTTTGCGAATTCCCGCATTACCCGAATATTTTGATTCGCCTGCGGGTCGGCGGAATAAACAAAGTGGTCAGGGATCATAATAAAGCGATCCGGGTTCCAGACTTTTGCCTCTTCACCAAATTCTTTTTTAAATACGCTGGCGACGCCAGGCGTGCAGGGATCGTGGGACATTAATACATCAACATTCACGAAAAGCACTTCCCCCGGTGAAACATGCGATCTCTTGCTGGCTCTGGCGATTATTTTTTCGGTTAACGTCATCCCCGGCTTTATATTTACCGACGCATAATCATCAGTTTCGTGAATATTCATTTTTCTCTCCTCTTTATCTGATGGGGAAATTACACCGTACAGAGGAGGGGCTTTCAACGGGAATCCGTTATTCGTCAGATTAGTTTCATTTTGCGTATGAATTGTTCCTCAGGTGGAACTGTGCTCCCCGCTGCGCAAATTCTTTAAGTAAAGCAGTGCAGATATGCATACCACCAGAATATAGATCAGGCAGAAGATCAGCATCAGCGTGGAAAAGTCCCGGCTCACCAGCAGCCACGCCCCAACGGCCAGTAAAAAAGCATTGGCCAGCCCGAAATCACGCTCCATGCGCCCGAACACGCGCATACGTTCATCCGGGGTATTGGCAGAGAGATCGAGGTTAGCAAGCGTGACGGGCCGGATCGTCCCGGAGCCAAACCCCAGCAGCACCAGCGCCAGCAGCCCGGAGACAAAATAGTCCATGCCTCTCGCTGCAAGCCATTCATTGCTGGCAAAAAGCCCCAGCGCCGCCGTCATAAAAAGGCTTGTCGTCGCCAGTAACGCCGTTACCCCAAACCGTGCGATAAACGGCCCGGCTATTTTGATCGCTCCCCAGGACGAGAGCGTAAAGCAGCTCAGCACGGCACCGAAAAGCAGCGGGTCGACATTCACCATAATAAAGTAGAACGGGATAAAACCGATGAACGGCGCCAGCGTAAAAGCGCGTGAAATGGAATAGAACAGCATCCAGAAGAGCTGGTCCCCTCTGGGCGAAAAAGAGACCCGCTCAACAGGCCGGGCAGGTTCGGGCTCTGCCTCCTGCACGCGAATCAACGCCACGCATCCGGAGGAGATAACGCTCACCACAATGGCGGCGATAAACGGCCACTGGGGGTTGTAGTCAAACAGAATACTCCCCAGCGATCCGGCGATCAGGGTGGCAATAAACATCCCGCTTTGCGACGTGGTCTGGATCTGCATAAACCGGTGCTGATCGCCTGCGGTGAGCTGGCGCAGCAGGGCCGCATCCGTGGTCAGCGCAATGGTAAATCCCGCGCCGCCAAGCAGCTGCGACACCACCAGCAGAGGGAGGCTGACCTCACTTTGCCGGGTGCTCCAGAGCATCAGCGCCATTCCCAGCGCCTTCATCAGTTCGCCTGCAATCACCGTCTGTCTGGGTGACAAAAAGCGCAGCAGCCAGCCGGGTATGCCGCTGCTGAAGGTGCTGGTCAATCCATACAGCGCCAGCAGGAAAATAATCCGGTACATCCCCATGTCTATTGTCCAGAAATGGAGCAACAAGACGGGAAGATGGAAATAGCAACGGGAAATAATACGGTAGGCCAGGAACAGGCCATGGTTGCCAGACCCGGGATGTAACCGGCGCGTCGTCATGACGCCAGCATCGCCATAATATCCATATCTCCCGCACGAAGGATTTTAATCTCCTTCTCCAGTAACGAGACGATGGTGCTGGAGACCGTTGTCACCGGACGCTGGACTGCGGGCAGAATATAGCCCACACGGTCGCCAAACGTCTGGCGGGCGGCATCAATGTCGATCAGGCAGTCAGACTCCACGCCGGAAAGATTGGCAGAACTCATTCCCAGCGGGCGGCCAAACAGCGCAATCACCTCTCGCAACACGCTCTGATGATTGCACACCAGAGAGATGGAGTCCGGCTTCAGATAGGGGTTCTGCGGCACATTGTCCGATGCCGGAACCACCACATTCAGCGCGCCGGGCATGGCACCAATCAGTTTGTCGAGCGCAGCGCGGTGCTGGACCTTATCGACGGCGATGTAATCCCATGCCTGCGCCGGTTCCGCGACGAAAAGCGTCAGCGGTTTCTGTCGTTCGCGTTTTTTGAGATCGTAAATTTTCTGGCAGGCGTCAATATTCCACGGGTCTGCCGCCAGGGCGTAATTCGTGTCCGTGGGGACCAGAACCACCTCGCCGCGCTTCAGGGCGGCGACCGTATTGTGTATATGCTGCATCTCTTTTCCTGTTTAAATGTTGACGGTTACGCTACGGCCCGCGAGACAGAAACTGGCGGGATCCGGCACGTCTTTCCAGTCGATATCGATATGTGCAGTCAACACTTTTACGGGCAACTGCCGGCGCGCGATTTCAGGCGGGGGCTGTACGTCCCTCTCCCCTACCGCCACGCGTCCACTCCCTGCGCGGAGGGTTCTTATCGTTCCTTTCCAGCGCGTGGCGGATGCGGTGGTCAGACGCACCGTTACCGCCATCCCCGGGCGCAGACTGCCGGCGTCAGCCTCATCAAAAAACGCCTCAACCCAGCGAGTGCGGCAATCCAGAATGCGCACAATCGGGGTGCCGTTCTGAACGCTCGCACCACTCTCCTCCGTCACGTCCCAGATCACGCCGTCCGTGCTGCTGTTGAGCGCCGCCTGCTGACGGGAGTGAAGGAGCGCAGCGACTTCCTGAATGCTTTGCGTCGTCGCCTGCTTGCGAGCAATCAGCTGTAGCTTCTCCTGCTGCATATTCTCGATTGTGAGCGACATATCGCGCTGATTCTGCTGTGGCGCATCCAGCGTTCTTGGCCCTGTCAGCTGAAGGCCGGATTTAGCGGCATTCACGTCCAGTAAACGCTGACGCAGCTCGGCTGCTTTCGCCTCCTGGCTGGCCTGCAACACCCGCGTGTTGTTCTTACGCTCTTCATACTCCATGCGGCTGATGAAACGCTGCTGGTAGAGATTTTCATAGCGCTGAAGCTGCTGTCGGGAGAAGGCAGTTTGCGCCGTAATTGCGCTCAGCTCCTCCTTCAGTTGTACAAACGTGGCAGCCGATTGTTTCTCACCTAACTGCTGCTGCATCCTGCTCTCGGCGAGGTACTGCTGCCGCTGCTGCTGATAAACCTGCAGTCGTTGATCGATCCCCGAAATTTGCTTGTCGAGTTCAGCAAGCTGGATCTCCAGCGCGCTGCGCTGGGCCACCAGGCCGGGGATCTGGTCGTTCGCCTGCGTGGTGACCACATTTCCCAGCGATTGCCGGGCCCGGACCGCCTGTCCCGGCGCGATGTTCTTCGCCAGCACCAGCTGTCCCGGCAGCGGGGAGAGCACCGTGGATATTCGGCCATTGATAAAGGCCTCCTTGCTGGAGACCCCCATTCCCGCAAAAAACAGCAGAACAATGGCCACCAGCACGCCACCCGCCACGCCCCATTTGAGCAGGCTATACCGGGCGAAAACCGCTCTGATTCGGTTAATCACACACGCCTCATTAACGCTTATACAGCGTGACGACGCTGGCTTTCTCAAGGGTATGCATGTTGATGAGGAAACGTATCACCGCGTTTGGCAGATCCGGCGTTACGCCCAGGTCATCGCAGCTCAGGGCGTGCAGGGTGAAGATATAGCGGTGCGGAATATCCCCCTCTGGCGGGCAGCAACCGCCGTAGCCAGGCGCGCCAAAATCGGAGCTAGCGTGTTTGATGTCGGGTGTGTTCGCCGGGTTTCCCGCGTCTGCCGCAAGCCCGGTCAGGCTGGCAGGAATGTTATACGCCACCCAGTGCCAGAAACCGCTGCCCGTTGGCGCATCAGGATCGTACGCGGTTACGGCAAAACTTTTGGTTCCCTGCGGGACATTTTCCCAGGACAAGGCGGGCGAGACATTATCGCCATTCCCCCCAAAATTATGATATTCGTTCGCTTTGGAGAGAAAAGCGTAGTCACTTAAACCTGCAATAGATACTTTCATAGCGTTAACCTCTGTTTAAAAATCGGTATTTACCGGTGGGTTGTTCTATTGGTAACCGATTGAAAGCAAAACCGGTAACAGAATTAACCAACCCGGCATATTGCCCAGGAATAACGCGATATTGTTCCAACACTGAAACAATGCGGTGAAAATTTCTCTGCTGATTGCGAAGCCTCTTATTACACGACATCCTTTCCCTAAATTTATGACACCAGTGCGGTGCAGGGAGAATTGAATGATGAATAAGAAAGTCGCGTGGAATGGTCAGGTTCAGCCGGAAGCGATTAACGTATTATCGGCTGAAGGCGGAATGATTGTTTGCCCTACGAAAGTGGGTTATATCATTATGACCTCAGATAAAGAGGGGCTGGAGAGAAAATTCGAAGCCAAACAGCGAAACCGTAATAAACCCGGCGTGGTATTGTGCGGCAGTATGGAACAGCTGAAATCGCTGGCGGAGATGAACCCGGAAATCGAGGCATTTTATCAGGCCCACTGGGATGCAGACGTATTACTGGGCTGTATTTTACCGTGGCGAGAAGATGCCATCGCCAGATTACCCGATAACGGCCTCAAAGAGCTGATGATGGACGGCAGAAAAACCAGCTGCTTCGTGATTAAATTTGGCAAACCCGGCGAAATGATTGCTAAAGAGCTGTGGGAAAATCATCAGAAATTCTCTTTTGCCAGCTCGGCGAATCCGTCAGGAAAAGGCAACCGCGGCATGGTGGAATTCATTGGGGAACGCATCGAATCGCGTGCAGACTTAATTATTTGTGCCAACGAGTACGTTAAGTCTATTCAGCCTGATGAAACCCAGGAGAGTCGCTATGAACAAGGCGTGATGGTGTCCATGGTGGACAGCGAAGGGAAACTGGTCCCTGAACAGGGTAGTGCCAGAAAAGTGACCCCTTGCCCGGTATTAATTCGCAAAGGTCTCGACGTGAATAAAATTATTAATTTCATGTCCGCCCAGTTTAATACCTGGGACTATCGCCACGGCGATTACTATTAATTTTTGGGTTTAACCGCGTCACAGGGATATCGATAATCATGTCATTTATAGACAAGGCCATTACCGTATTGCGTAATAGCGGGATCATCCTGATCCCTACCGATACCCACTTTGCCCTGGCAGCCGATCCTTACAGCCCGGATGCCGTGGAAAAACTGACGCTGTTAAAAAGATCGCCCTGTACCAGAGAGATGACGTTTTGCTTCTGCGAACTGGCGGACATATGGGAATGGGTGGATGTCAGCCCGTGGCAAAGAAGCAAAATTGAAATGCTCAGCCGGGCCTGCTGGCCCGGCACCCTTAAAATCAGCCTGCGAAAGAAACAGCGCGCCGATTTTCTTCCCGGCGCAGGCGATATACTCCCGGTCGTCTGCGTGAAAAACAGTCAGATGCGAACCATCATCAGCCGCTTAGGCAGGCCGCTGGTGGTGATCCCGGCAGGGTATCCGCAGGATGAGGGCGATCTTGTCAGTTTTACGCTCGCCCGGGAAGACATGGGAGACTGTGTCGATCTGGTTGTCCCGTCCAACTGCAAAAACCCCAGCCGTACCGCCACCACGCATATCTCTTTGCTGGATGACAAAGTCTCGATCCTGCGTCATGGCGAGCTGGATATCAGTAGCCTGCTTTGACCTCGGCCCCGGCGATCAGCTGCTGAAGTTCGTCGCTAAAGCGTTTAATGCCTGAGGTCATCGTGTTTTTATTTTTGGACAGTAGCCACACTTTATATTCATCCATCTGCCAGCCGGGTAAAAGCCGGACCAGTTTCCCGGTGGCGAGACTTTCTCGCGCAATGTAATTGGGCAAGTAAGCAATGCCGAGGCCGGAAAGCGCCATGCTGATCAGCGCCACGCTGTTGTTGCTTCTGAAGCGGCTATGAACGTCGATATTGACCTTCTGTTTCTCTTTTCTGAACGGCAGCGAAACCGTACGCGCCACACCGCGAAACAGAATGTAGTTGTGGGCCGGGAGATCGCCCGGCGTCAGGACAGGACGCATCCGGGCGATACAGTCAGGGGTGGCATAAAGCCCCCACTGGATGGAGCATAAAAATTTGGTGTGCTCATGGGTTGGCGTATCCTGCGCCACAATGATCGAGAGATCGTACTGGCTCTCTTTGATATCCACCGCTTTATCCGATAAATCGAGATCGGCGTTGGCCATAATATTTCGTTCTAAGTACGCATTTAATGCTGGCACAACATACTCTTTTCCGAACGTCACCGGGGCAAGTATTTTTATTGTCCCCGCTGGTTCCTCATAATAATCCCGTATAAAGCGTTCTGCGGCGCGCAGTTCATTCAATATTTTGAAGCAGTGCTGATAGTAGCTCAGCCCCAGCTCCGTAATCTCTATTTTCCGGGTGGTGCGCTTAAGCAGCATTGCACCAATACGTTTTTCCAGCGTTGAAATATCCCGGCTAACTGATGACTTCGACATTCCCAAAGAGAGTGCGGCCTCGGTGAAGCTCAGGGTTTCGACGACACGCGCGAAAACCACCATCGGAATTAAATTCTCGATTTTTTCCATTCTACAATCTGCACCAGGTCAGCAAACATCACCCGATAATTAGTGGCAAAAGTCCTTGCTATCGTCAAGTGAAAATTTTCCAGCATTGTCGTTCTGCCCCGGCTCGATAATAACTCCGCAGCGCCGTGTGGCTATTTTTCACCGCGTAACAAGAATATATTTTCTTCAAAAAATGGGTTAACTCAGAGGGTGAATATCCACGCACTAAAAGAAAAATATCTGGTTTTTTATGCTTTATTTATTGCTTCTGAATACGAATTAAAAATTTAAATCCGCTGATTTCCCTCTAGCATAACGACTCAGGGTGAATGTTACGAGAGGGTTAACCGTGAGTGAATGCATAGTTTCAGGAACACAGTGGGGGGCACAAAACCCCATCCGCGAGGACGATCTTGCGGCAAGGATCGATGCCTTACCGGCTTCCGCCGGACTTTGGCGATTCATCGCCTTGCTGTCCCTTGGCGGTTTTTTTGAGCTTTATGATCTGTTTCAGACAGGCTACATCAGCGCCGGTCTCATTGCTGATGGCATCTTCCACACCGGCCAGCAGGGCGTGTTCGGTATGGCCGACCAGGCCGCGTTTGCGTCCGCAACCTTTCTGGGGCTTTTTATCGGTGCCAGCCTGCTCAGCCCCTATGCTGATCGCATTGGCCGACGCGCGACCTTTATGTATGCCCTGCTCTGGTACGGGCTGTTCTCCCTCGTCATGGCGTTTCAGCATCAGGCAGAATGGGTGATCTTTTTTCGTTTTATGGTAGGCATCGGCCTCGGCGTTGAACTGGTCACCATTGATACCTATCTGACAGAGTGGGTACCTGCTCACCTTCGCACCCGCGCCTTTGCTTTCGCCTTTTTCATTCAGTTTCTCTCGGTTCCTGCCGTCGCGCTGATGTCATGGTGGCTGGTGCCGCAGATGTGGTTTGGCCTGAGCGGATGGCGGTTCGTGGTGATCGCTGGCGCGCTGGCGTCCATCATTATCTGGCTGGTACGCAAGGGGCTGCCGGAATCTCCGCGCTGGCTGCTGCAGCAAAAGCGCTTTCTCGAGGTGAGAACCGTCATGCAGGAGATGGAGAAGCGCTGCGGCAGCGGCGAACAGGCGGATTTCCCTCTCCGCGCCGGGCAGCACAACGAACAGGGTTCACTCAAGGGCAGGTTTAAAGATATCTGGTCTCCGCGCTACCGTGGTCGGGTTGCGATGCTGGTGGTGATGAATATCTTTCAGGCGATTGGCTTTTTTGGCTTCGGAAACTGGCTGCCCGCCCTGCTGTCCGGCAGCGGGACATCCGTCACGCACAGTTTGTTATACGCCTTTTTCATCACGCTGGCCTATCCTCTCGGCGCGCTTATCTGCAGCCGCTATGCCGATCGAATGGAAAATAAATGGCAAATCGTGTTGTCCTGTCTGACCACGGTCATCTTTGGTTCGCTGTTTGCGTTTCAGAGCAACCCACTGCTGCTCATTGCCTGCGGCTTTTTTATTACCTGGTCCAATGCCTGGCTGACTTACAGCTACCACTCCTATCAGTCAGAGATTTTCCCCACCCGTATCCGGGCGCGAGCGGTCGGCTTTTGTTACTCCTTTAGCCGTTTATCCACCGTCTTCAGCAGTATAATTATCGGTCTGATACTGCAATATAGCGGCTCAACGGCGGTAATTGCCTTTATTGTGATCAGTATGCTGATTGTTATGCTCACCATTGGTATTTTTGGTCCCAACACGCGCGGTATCGACCTGGAAAATATTTAATCACGGTGACTAATAAAATGCCGTCTCACAACTTGTGAGCGGCATCCATGATTATTTTCGCTGCCCTGTAGATAATAACGTCGCCCCTAATAACATCGGGCGGGAGCATACCAGGAAAACACGGATGATATTTGCGCAAACAAGGAGAGAGCGATGTACAGACCCTTCACCATAGTTTTTTTTATTCTACTGACGCTGGCAGCACTGGCTGAGATTGGATATCTCACGTTCGGTTAGCCTTTCGCATGAAATAGCGCCGTCATGGCCTCCACCCTTTTACAGTTTTTTCCTAAAGCCGCTTCGCTTTGTCTGTGACATGCTGAATCACGCTCATAACCGATAACGTAAATGAGGATATTATGAAAAAAACAATTATCGCATTGTCTGCCATTCTGCTGGCTTCTCCAGTATTTGCTGCAACCACACATGCAACTGATGATACCGTCGCCGCGGCGAACGCTAACGCCAACGAAGCGAAGCAAAAACTGCACGAAGAGCAGAACAAAGGTGAAGAGCTGAAGCTGAAACAGAAACATGCTGCAGAAGGTAAAAGCGAAAGCTTTGGCAGCAAGGTCAGCGAAGACTCACAGAAAGTCTGGCACAAAACCAAAGAAGGCACCGAGAAGGGTTGGGACGCCACCAAAGAGGGTGCTGAGAAAGGCTGGAACAAAACCAAAGAAGGTGCCAGCGAGCTGGAAAAGAAAGTCACTGAGTAACCGTCACACAGATAAAAAGGCCGCCTGCGCGGCCTTTTTTATTGCTTCAAATAAAGTCAGGCGTATTTTACCCTTCACTATTCTATTAAATATCGCCTGCTAGCAGAAAATTTAACCCTGTAAAAGAATATTTTTAAAATGCGAATAAATATAATATATCTTACATCAAAAACATTACCCTATCTTAAACCGCAATTAAGCAACCATAAACAATCAATGCCAGAATACGATTAAAGTTATCACCTACCAATTATTTTCCCGCGGCGAAAACGCATAAAAAACCGACTCATCAAAAATGAACTAATCGCACACAATCAATGGTTTACAAATTTTAAATTATAAACAAAATCTATAAAGCAATGCCCTCTTCACATCCTTGCGCCATGTTTACTAAAGCTTAATTTGCATATCCAGACTTTTCTGACTATATCATTTTCATACCGTCCCGGATTAATTCCTCTATTAAATACAAGGTTATATAAAAGACAAAATCACATTGTTGATAGTTTTTCTCAAATAAATAGATTCGCTCTGATGTTGCCACTCTGCATTCTGGCGGGCATCGTTCGCGCTGAAAATAAATACGGTGAGCGCTGTTTTAAATAACAGTTACTCCGCCGGGGGCGCGCTTTACCCTTAACAGAGATGGCTCATCTTGCTCGCCGTTAACGATAACTCTGCTGGAGTACTCACTAAATGAGCCAAATCTCTGTTATATCGAAACTTACGGGTGTGGAAACCACCACGGAAGGCACTCAGGTTACGCTGAGCCATTCCTCTATCGTTGAGCTTAAGGTAGAGCGAGCCAATGTCGCTGACTTCGCCCGCAACGGTAACGATCTGGTGATCACGCTACACTCCGGCGAGGTGATTACCGTTAAAAATTTCTTCGTCACCGATGCGCAAGGGGCGAGCCAGCTGGTACTGCAGGACAGTGAGGGGGCGCTGTGGTGGATTCAGGACCCCGCCGGGGCGGCCACCTATGAATCTATTGCCTCCACTGACGTCCTGCTTGCCGCATCCGGAAGTGATGCAGGCGGCGCGGCCATCTGGCCCTGGGTACTGGGTGGCATTGTCGCTGCGGGTGGCATCGCGGCGGCGGCAAGCACCGGCGGTGGCGGCGGTGGGGATGACGATGATGACAACGGCAGCAACCCCGGCACGCCGACAAACCCTTCCGATCCGGATACCACTCCGCCGAATGCGCCGTCCGGCCTGCAGTTCTCGCCGGATGGTAAAACCGTCTCCGGTACCGCCGAACCGGGCAGTACCATCACGCTGAAAGACGCCGACGGCAACGTCATCGGCACCGGTAAAACCGGCAGCGACGGTAAATTCACCATCGACCTGGGGACGCCGCTGACTAACGGCGAACAAATTACCGCCACCGCGACGGATTCCTCCGGGAATACCAGCCCGGGCACGACCATAACCGCCCCGGACACCACCGCGCCGGATGCCCCGGACATCCTGCTGGTAAATGACGATGCCGGCGACAAAGCGGGACCGCTGGAAAACGGCCAGCGCACCGATGATGCCCGCCCGACCTTCAGCGGTATCGGCGAGCCAGGCAGCACCATCACTCTCTACGATAACGGCAAGCAGATTGGCACCACCACGGTGGATGCTAAAGGTAGCTGGAGCTTTACCCCCACCACCGATCTCGCCAACGGCAGCCACACCATTACCACAACCGCGACCGATGCGGCAGGCAATACCAGCCCGGCATCCGCTGCCGTCAGTTTTGTTGTCGATACGGTTGCGCCCGGCGCGCCCACCATTAGCAGCGCAACGGACGATATTGATCCCGGCAAAGGAACGGTAAGCAGCGGAGGCAGCACTAACGATCCGCGTCCTCAACTCTCGGGCACCGCCGAACCAGGCTCCACCGTAACCATCTATGACGGCTCTGTCGCTATTGGCACGGCGGTCACCGGCAGCAACGGCACGTGGACCTTCACGCCATCGGTCAATCTGGGTGAAAGCACCCACCAGTTCACCGTTCGGGCAACCGATGCCGCTGGCAACACCGGACCCGCCTCTCCGGTATTCACCCTCACCGTGGATCTCACCCCTCCGGCAACGCCCACGGCGATTGTACTGAGCGATGAGACCGGGGCCATTAAAGGCGCAATTACCGCAGGCCAGTTCACCGACTCCTCTGAACCACTGCTGGCGGGACGGGGAGAGCCTGGCGGCACAATCCAGGTCTATGACAATGGTGTGCTGATTGGGCAAACCACCGTGCTGCCAAACGGCACCTGGAGTCTCAGGCCAGACAACCCACTCGCGGAAGGCCCGCACTCGATCACCATTAAACAAACCGATGCGGCGGGCAACCAGAGCGCAGAATCGCAGCCAGTAAACTTTACCGTCGATACCACGCCACCGGCGCTGCCCGTTATTGCCATTAACCCGGTGGGAACCCAGGTTACCGGCACCGCCGAGCCAGGCAGCAAAATCGTCATCACCAACAGCAACGGCGACGTGATTGGCCGCGCCACCACTGACGGCAACGGTAACTTTGTTGCGACCCTTTCGCCTGCACAAACAAACGGCGAGCAGCTTTCGGTGGTAGCCACTGACGCGGCGGGCAACCAGAGTCCGGCGGCGTCCCTCACCGCACCGGACACAACACCCGATATCCTCTCTGTGGTGGATGATCAACCCGGCGTCACAGGCCCCATCAGCCAGAATGGGATCACCAATGACCGCACCCCTACCTTGAACGGCACGGCGGAGCCAGGCTCGACCATCACCATCCATAGCGGCGGCGACGTCCTCGGCACGGTCGTTGTTCCATCATCTGGCCAGTGGACCTTTACGCCATCCACCCCGCTGGCCGAAGGTGCCCATGTACTGACGGCGACATCAAGCAACGGTAACGTTTCAAACGCCTGGACCATTACTATTGACGGAACGGCGCCTGATGCGCCCGCCATCACCCAGCTTGTCGATAATGTCCCTGGAGGCACCGGCCCGGTGGGTGCCAACGACACCACCAATGACGCAACGCCGACGCTCAACGGTACCGGTGAACCCGGCTCAACGATCACCATCCGTCTGGATGGCGTCGATATTGGCACCGCGGTGGTCGGTAGCAGCGGCGCGTGGACCTTTACGCCCACCACGCCGGTTGGCGACGGCACGCATACCCTGACCGCGATCGCCACCGACGTCGCCGGTAACACCAGCCCGGTATCCGGTGGATTTACCTTTACCGTTGATACCACCCCACCGCCGGTCGCGACGCTGGCAACCGTCACCGACGACGCCGGAGACGTTAAAGGCCCGCTCAGCAGCGGCGATACCACGGATGACACCCAGCCGTTACTTCAGGGGAGCGCCCCGGATGGCACGGTCATCACCGTGTATGACGGCACCACGCTGCTCGGTACCGCAACGCTCGACGGCAGCGGCGGCTGGAGCTTTACCCCTACCACGCCGCTCACCGACGGCCCGCATTCGCTGACGATCCATGCCACAGATGCCGCCGGGAATACCTCGATTTCGGATCCGTTCGAGCTGGTGATTGATACCGTCGCACCGGCTACACCGGACACGCCAGCCATCACCGTAAACCCGGATGGCTCAGCACCCACGTCGCTGAACCCGGGGGAAACCACCCGTGATACCACGCCGACGCTGAGCGGTACCGGTAATCCGGGCGATACGGTGACGATTTACAACGGCACCGACAAAATCGGTGACGCCGTGGTGGACGGCGACGGCAACTGGAGCTGGACGCCATCCACCGACCTGCCCAACGGCACCTATGACATTACCCTGACCGTCACCAACAAGGACGGCGCGGGCAACGAAAGCGCCCCGTCCCAGCCGGTGACTATCACCATCGACACCGACGCGCCGGCCGCGCCCGCGGTCCCGGTCATTACCGACAGCGTCAGCCAGATAACCGGCCCGGTTGCCGATGGCGAAACCATCAACGATCCGCGTCCGGTACTGAGTGGCACCGGTACGCCAAACGATGTGATTACCATTTACGACAGCGTTGATGGCGGCACGCCAACCGCCGTGGGTACCGTCACGGTAGACGGCAACGGCAACTGGAGCTGGCGTCCTGAAAGCGCTATTGACGAGGGCAGCCACGAATTTACCGCTACCGCCACCGACGAGGCGGGTAACGTCTCTGACCCTTCTACGGGGATCACCATCACCGTCGATACCCTCGCACCGGATACCCCGGTGATTGGCGCCATCGCCGGTGAGCCGAATGGCGGTGTTACTACCGATACCACGCCAACCGTCGGTGGAACCGGTGTGACGGGTGAAACGGTAATCGTCTATAACAATGGCGTCGAGCTTGGACGCGTGGTTGTGGCTAACGGCGAATGGTCATTCACCCTGCCCACGCAGACGGATGGCCCGCTGAACATCACCGTTGCGGCAGTCGACGCTGCGGGTAACGTCAGCGCACTCAGCCCGGTCTTTACCGTCACCGTCGATACCACTGCACCTGAGATACCGCTGATCAACAGCGTTGAAGACAGCCAGCTCACCAACGGGACGCTCTATACCCGCGACGGTACGCCAACACTCAACGGCACCGGCGAGCCGGGTTCCACCGTGATTGTCAGCGTGGACGGTACGCCATCCACAGTCCAGGTCACCGTCCAGCCGGACGGGACCTGGAGCTGGACCGCCGACACCACACTGGCGGAAGGCCCACACAGCTTCACCGTCTCGTCGGTTGACCCGGCGGGTAACGCTTCAGGAAGCTCTGCGCCGCTTGCCGTCACGGTGGATACCGTGCTTCCGGCAGCGCCGGACAATATCAGCGTGGCCGCACAGGGGACGCCGCTGACCGGTACCGGCGAAGAGGGCACCACCATTATCGTTACAGACGCCAGCGGTAACGTGATCGGTACCGGGGTGGTTTCAGGCGGCAACTTCTCCGTGGCGCTCAGCCCGGCCCAGCAGGACGGCGCGGCGCTGACCATCACCGCCACGGATGCTGCAGGGAATCTCAGCCCTGAAGCCTCCTATACCGTCACCGGTACGCAGCCGGACCTCCCGGACGTGCCCGTCATTACGGTCATCAACGACGATACGGCCCCGGTTACGGGCGATGTGAAAGACAAAACCACCAACGACACGACGCCGACCCTTGTCGGGACAGCAGAGCCAGGCAGCATAATCACTGTCTATCAGGATGGCGTGCAGGTTCTGCTGCCAACCGTAACCGCCGATGCAAACGGCGACTGGAGCTATACGCCAGCTCTGCCGCTGGGTGAAGGAACGCACACCTTTGAGGTCACCGCCACGCTGAATGGCGAAACCAGCGGACGTTCGCCGGTGGCGACCGTCACTGTTGATCTCACCGCCCCTGACGCGCCTGCCATTGGCGCGGTTATTGATGATGTCGGCCCGGGCACCGGTCCACTCACGGACGGACAGACCACCAATGACAACCGCCCAACCCTGACCGGTAGCGGCACGGCGGGCGATACTATCTCCATTTACAGCAACGGCACCCTGCTGGGCACCACCGTGGTCGGCCAGACGGGTAACTGGAGCTTCACGCCATCCGCGCTGGCGGAGGGCAATAACGTCCTGACCATCCGTGAAACCGATCCGGCGGGCAACCAGAGTGCGCCATCGGCAGGCTTCACCATCGTGGTTGACACCAGCTCCACCACCCCGGTGATTGTTAACGTCACCGATGATGTCGGTAACACCGCCACGACCGTGGTCAGCGGCAATACCACCAACGACGCAACGCCTACCCTCTCCGGTACGGCGGAAGCGAACAGCGTGGTGACGATCTTTGATGGCAATACGCAGATTGGCATCGTCACGGCGGACGGTACCGGCGCGTGGAGCTTTACGCCTGAGACCGCCCTCGTTGAAGGGTCACACAGCTTCACCGTCAAGGCCACCGATCCGCAGGGTAACGTTAGCCTGTCGTCAAACGCCTGGAGCGTGGTGGTTGACCTGACGGCGCCAACGGTCCCCGTGCTGGAAACCGTCAGCGACAACGTGGCGGGCGGGATTGTCGGTAATCTCACCACCGGCCAGGTCACCAATGACACCACGCCAACGCTCAGCGGGACAGGCGCTGTCGGCAGTACCATCCACATCCTGAACAATGGCGTGGAGATCGGTACCGCACCGGTAGACAGCAACGGCAACTGGAGCTTTACCCCTAATCCGGCGCTGGGAGATGGCAGCTATAACATTCGCATCAACGCCAGCGATGCCGCCGGTAACGTCTCAGCCAACTCGCCGGTCTTCGTCTTCACGGTTGATACCGCAGGTCCTTCCGCGCCGGTGGTCACCAGCGTGATTGACGATGTCGGTCCGGTCACCGGGACGCTCACCAGCGGCAACAGCACCAACGACACAAAACCCACCTTCAACGGCACGGGCGAAGTCGGTTCCACGGTGCACATCATTGTTGATGGCAGCGAGATTGGCACCGCGGTCGTCAATGCTCAGGGGAACTGGACCTTCACCCCGGGTACCGCGCTCACCGAAGGGCCACATGCCATCACCTTCAACGCCACCGATACTGCAGGCAATACCGGCAGCACGTCGGCACCGATTAACCTGACGGTGGATACCTCCGCACCGACAGCGCCGTCCATTTTGACCGCGAGCGATAACGTGGGCAGCGTTCAGACACCGCTCTCCTCCGGGCAGAGCACGGACGACACCACCCCAACCCTTAGCGGCACAGCCGCGGCCAACGCGACCATCACTGTCTATCAGGACGGCCAGCAGGTCGGCACCGCCCAGGCTGACGGCAGCGGCGCGTGGAGCTTTACCCCGTCCACAGCGCTGGCGAATGGTAGCCACACCTGGTCCGTCACGGCCACCGATGCGGCGGGCAACGTCAGCCCCGCATCGCCTGACTTTACGCTGGTGGTGGATACCACTGCGCCTAACGCGCCGGTTATCAGCCAGGCGGTTGATGACGTGGGCACGATCACCGGCCCTGTCAGCTCCGGACAAAGCACCGACGACACCATTCCGCGTCTCGTCGGTACCAGCGAGCCGTTTGCCACGGTGAATATTTATGAAGGAACGACGCTGGTGGGCACCGGTACCGCGGATGCCAGCGGAAACTGGAGCATTCTGCTGACCACCACGCTGGCAACCGGTCCACATAGCTTTACGGCTCAGGCGACGGATGCGGCAGGTAACACCAGCGCGCCGTCAGCAACCTTCAACCTGACCATCGACACCACGCCGCCTGCGCAGCCGGTGCTGAGCAGCATTGTGGATGACGTCGGGAATGCCGCCACGCCTGTCGCCAATGGCGGATTGACCAACGACGCGCAGCCAACCCTCACCGGCACGGCGGAAGCGGGCGCGACGGTGAAAATCTTCGATAACGGCGTGCAGATTGGCAGCGTTGTCGCCACCGGCGGTAACTGGAGCTTTACGCCATCCCCGGCGCTCAGCGATGGTCAGCACAGCCTGACGTTTACCGCCACCGATGCGGCGGGCAACGCCAGCGCACCCACCAGCGGGTATGTGATCAACGTGGATGCCACCGCGCCAGCCGCGCCGGTCATCAGCGCGATTGTAGACGACGTTGGCAGCGTTACCGGGCCGGTGACGGGCAATAACCCGACCAACGACACCCGACCAGCGTTGAGCGGTACCGCCGAAGCCAATGCGACGGTGCGTATCTACGACGGTAGCACGCTGGTTGGCACGGTCACCGCCGATGCCAACGGCAACTGGACGCTGGCGCAGACCACCACCACGCTGACGGAAGGTTCGCACAGCTTCACCGCCACCGCCACCGATGCCGCGGGCAATACCAGCGCGCCATCGACCGTGACCACAATCCTGGTGGACCTGACGGCACCGGGCGCACCGACCAGCCTGCAGGTGATCGCTAACGGAACCCAGGTCACCGGTACCGCGGAAGCGGGCAGCACCGTCACCATCACCAGCGGTAACGGCACGGTGCTCGGTACCGCGACGGCAGACGGTAACGGCAACTTTAGCGCTACCCTCACCACGGCGCAGACCAACGGTGAAGCCCTGCTGGTCTACGCGACCGATAAGGCCGGTAACGCTGGCGTCAGCGCCTCGGTGGTTGCGCCATCAACCAATATTCCGAACGCACCGGTTATCGCCAACATTGACGATAACGTCGGTAGCGTTACCGGAGGGCTGACCAACGGTAAAACCACCGATGACACCACGCCAACCCTGAGCGGCACCGCACAGCCGAACGCCACCGTCACGCTGTATAACAACGGCGTGTCGATGGGTACGGTAGTGGCGGATGCCAGCGGTAACTGGAGTTTTACGACCCCGGCATTAAGCGAGGGCTCACACGCCTTTACCGCCACGGCAACCAACTCAGCCGGCACCAGCCCGATCTCGCTCTCGACAACCGTTATCGTCGACGTGACGGCGCCAAACGCGCCTGCCGGGACCTTTAACGCTGACGGCAGCGTATTGACCGGTACGGCGGAAGCGGGCAGCACCGTCACCATCCGCCTCGCGGACGGGTCAACGGTGAGCACCACCGCAGACAGCAATGGCGCCTACAGCTACACCTTCCTCAACAAGCAGACCGAAGGCCAGACGCTGCAGATCACGGCCACCGATGCGGCGGGTAACACCTCGCAGCCGGGCTCGGTCCTTGCGCCGGTGGTGCCGCTCTCTGCCAGCAATAACGTTGAAGAGCTGGATCTCAGTACCACCGCCACCGTCACCAACAGCCAGTACAGCGACTATGGCTTCCTGCTGGTGGGCGCCGTAGGCAACGTGCTGACCCTGCTGGGCAACGATACAGCCCAGGTTGAGTTCAACGTGGGCAGCGGCGGCAGTGCGGATATTGTGGTCAATGCCAACGCCACGGGGGCGGTGCTTTCGCTGCTCAACACCCTGGAGCTGGTGGTGCAGCGTTTCGATACCGTCAACAACACCTGGACCACCGTCGTGGATACCGGACAACCGCAGTTCGCCGACCTGCTGACCCTTGGGGCCACCGGCGTGTCGCTGAACCTGACCGGGCTCGCTGATGGCCAGTATCGCGTGCTGAGCTACAACACCAACCTGCTGGCAACCGGCTCGTACACCAGCCTGGATGTGGCGGTGAAAGAGACCAGCGCCGGGACCGTAACGGGCGACACCAGCCTGGACGGTAACGTGATCCTGGATACCGATCCTACCGCAGGCAGCGATAACGCCCCGGCAGGTACGACCGTCTCCGCCGTGACCAACGCGCTGGGGGTCACCACCAGCGTTAACGCCGACGGCACGGTGATTCAGGGGCAGTACGGTACGCTGACCATTAACCGCGACGGCAGCTACACCTACAACCTCACCGACACCAGTGCCGCGGTGATTGGCCGCACGGAGAGCTTCACCTACACCATTACCCATAACGGTGTCAGCGCGTCGGCGAACCTCGTGCTGTCGCTCGGTTCGGGCAGCGTGGCGAATGGCATTGTCGCCGTAGACGACGCGGCTTCCCTGACCTTCGACACCACCGTCCAGGCCATCGATAACGGCACATCGTCGCAAAGCGGCTTTACCCTGGTGGGGATCAATCTCGGCAACACGCTGGGGCTGAACCTGCTGGACGATATGACCAACCCGATCATCTACACCGTGGAGGAAGGTACAACCCGCACCATGACGATTCAGGCCTCCGTGGGGGGCGTAGCCCTGGCATCGGTGTTCGACCTGTACGTCTATAAGTTCAACAACGCGACCCAGACCTTCGAGCAGATGCGCGTTGAGCCGGGCTGGCTGCGTGCGCCGCTGCTGGGCGGCACCTCCTCGCAGCTGACGCTGAACCTGCCTGCCGGGGAGTATCTGTTCCTGCTCAATACGGCGGCAGGGATCACCGCGCTGACGGCCTACACCCTGAGCGTGCTGCAGGATCATGTCTACAGCGTCTCCAGCATCGGGGAGAGCACCACAGGGGATGTGCTGGCGAACGATCCGGTGCCGGATGGTACGGTGGTGACGGAAGTGAACGGTGTGGCGGTTAACAGCAGTGGAACAACCGACATTCAGGGAGAATACGGCACGCTGACCATTGATTCGTCCGGCCAGTACACCTACACCCTGAATAGCGGCGTGGGTGCGGACCATATCAGCACGCCGGACACCTTCGTCTATACCATTACGGCACCAAACGGCGCGAAAGATACGGGCTCGCTCAACATTACCCCAACCGCGCGGGCAATGGATGCGGTGAACGATGTCAGCACCGAGATGAGTGTCACGTCGGTACACCATACCTCGGCTTACTCTGACACCACCGTCGGCAGCGCCAGCTGGACCACCTCGTTGCTAGGTACCACCACGGGCAGCGGAAGCGGGACCTTTGTGGTGGATCCGAACACCGCCCTGCATAGCGCGTCGCTGCACTTTGACGTCGCGTCGCTGCTGGCGCTGGGCGGGCTGACGGTGAACTGGACGATCAGTGATGCCAACGGTGTTATCCGCACCGGCTCCTTCAGCGGCGGCTCGCTGCTGGGCGGCAGTATCGACGTGCCCCTGACCGGGCTGGATCTGAATGCCGGGACCTATACGCTGAGCTATACCGGCAGCGTACCGGGGCTGAGCGTGGGCAATATCACCATCACCCCGAGCGTGAACGGTACCACCTACTCGCTGACCCAGTTCGACTCCACCAGCGGCCATACCGTTGACGGCAATATCTTCGACGGTACGGATTCCGCCGGGGCGATGGATCAGCTGCAGTCGGTCGATACCCGCGTGACCATTACCGGCTTCGACGGCACCACCACCACGCTGGATCCTTACACCGGCAGCACGCTGGTCAACGTCACGGGTCATTACGGCACGCTGTCGATTGGCGCAGACGGCCACTACACCTACACCCTCAACAGCGGGGTGTCGCTCTCAACCATCACGTCGAAGGAGGTCTTCAACTACACCCTCACCGATGCCAACGGCAATACGGACACTGCCACGCTGACCATCAATATGGCGCCGCAGTTCGTCAGTTCTGAGCATAACGATGTCATTACCGGCACCGCGTACGGCGATACGCTGATTTATCAGGTGCTGAACAGCACCGCAGGCAACGCCACCGCGGGTAACGTCAGCAGTACCGCCGGCGATCACTGGACCAACTTCTCGCTGGCCCAGGGAGACAAAATTGACATCGGCGATCTGCTGGTGGGCTGGAACGGCAGTGCGTCAACGCTCGGTAATTACCTGCATGTGACGAACAGCAATGGCAGTACCGTGATCTCCATCGACCGTGACGGTACAGGAAGCACCTATACCAATACCACGCTCGTGACGCTTGATAACGTCCAGACCACCTACGACGAGTTAGTTAACCAGCAACACATCGTGACCTGATAGCACCTGTAGTACCTGACCCGGGCGCACTGCGCCCGGGCATAAACAATAAAGCTGTACTTATTTTTTATTAGGGACATGACATGGGAAAGATGATGCCTTACTGGTGGCTCTCGTGCTGCCTGATATCTGTGCCCGCACTCTCCGCTAATCCGGCGGCGATGATTAATACCGGACAACTTCGCGAAACGCAGGAACTCCCCTCCCTGAATGGCCGCGTGGCGCCTGTGGCGGGCAACGCCGCCCCCGGCACGCTGCAGCTTGGCGACGCCGTCAACCGCGCCGTCACCTGGCACCCGGCCATCAGTGAAGCGGTAGGAAAACTCTACCAACAGAGTGAAGAGGTGGACGTCGCCAAATCGAAATACTACCCGCAAATTAACGCCGGTATGGACAATGGCTATACCCATGACGGCGACGATAATGGCTTTACGCCATCGCTGGTGCTCTCTCTTTCCCAGATGCTGTACGACTTTGGCAAGGTGGCAAGCCAGGTGCGTGCCGAAAACGCCGGGGTTGCCCAGCAGCAGGCCAACGTGCTGGTGAGCATCGACACCATCGCCCACGATACCGCCATCGCCATGGTGGAAGTGCAAACCTGGCAGCAGATGGTCGATACCGCCAAAGAACAGCTCGACGCCCTCTCCTCCATTGGCAAGCTGACCCGCCAGCGTAACGACGAAGGAGCCACCTCGCTCTCTGACGTGGTGCAGACCGATGCCCGTATCGAAGGGGCCCGCGCCCAGCTCATGCAGTACCAGGCCAGCCTCGACAGCGCCCGCGCCACGCTGATGAGTTTTCTCGGCTGGAACACCCTCAACGAGGTGGGCAACGATTTTCCGCAAAAGCTGGCCCGTAGCTGTGATATCGCCGAACCGGACGATCGTCTGGTGCCAGCGGTGTTAGCGGCCTGGGCGCAGGCGAACGTCGCGCAGGCCAACCTTGACTACGCCAACGCCCAGATGACTCCGACCGTCTCGCTGGAGCCGGAAGTGCGTCACTACCTCAACGACCGCTATGCGGGTAACGAAACGCGGGATCGCACGCAATACTCCGCGTGGGTGAAAGTGCAAATGCCGCTCTATCAGGGCGGCGGCCTCACCGCCCGGCGTAACGCTGCCGGACACGCGGTGGAAGCGGCGCAATCCACCATTCAGCGCACCCGCCTTGAAGTTCGCCAGAAGCTGCTTGAGGCGCGCAGTCAGGTGATGAGCCTGCTCAGCACCCTGCAGATCCAGGGTCGTCAGGAGGCGCTCAGCGCCCGCACCCGCGAGCTGTATCAGCAGCAGTATCTTGACCTTGGCTCACGCCCGCTGCTCGATGTGCTCAACGCCGAGCAGGAGGTCTACCAGGCGCGTTTCACCCAGCAACAGACCCTTGGCCAGCTGCATCAGCTGCAGCTCAACTGCCTCTACAACACCGGGCAGCTGCGCCATGCATTCGATCTTGATAACCGCAACATCCAGACCGTGGAGATCCAGCCATGAAAGAGCGTGATATGCCGCAAGCTGAGCCCATGACGGATGATGCCCTGGCCCAGTGGGCGCAGGCCTTTGGCTTTATTGCCACGCGCTACCGCGTCGCCTGCTCTCCCGGCGCGCTGCTGGCAGGCGCACCGTGGCTGAAAGGCAAACCGATGGTGCCCGCCCTCACCCAGCTCGCCCGCGAGGCGGGGCTGTCGTTTCAGCTGCTTACCGCCAGCCAGCAGTCGATCAACAGCTGGCGTCTGCCGGTGGTGGTGGCGCTAAACGACGGCAGGGTTGGCGTGATCGAACATTTCGACGGCGACGATACGCTGGAGGTCAGCTTCTTTGACGACCAGACCTACACCAACCGTTTGTCGATGACGGCGATGCTGCCCGCCATCCGCCACGTCATCGCCCTGCGTCCGCTGGCAGCGCTGAAGGACAGCCGCGTGGACGCCTATATCTCAAAATACCGCCCGGACTGGCTCTACCGGCTGGTGATGCGCGACCTGCGCCCCTACAGCTGGGTGATGCTCGCCGCGCTGTTTATCAACGTGCTGTCGCTCTCCGGGATTGTCTTTTCCATGCAGGTGTATGACCGGGTGATCCCCGCCCAGTCCTATCCGACGCTGTACGTACTGACCATCGGGGTGCTGATCGCCACCCTGTTCGGCTTCGTGTTGCGCGTGGCGCGCGGGCACATTATGGATCTGCTGGGCAAACGCTCGGATCTGCGCGTCTCGGATCGCGTGTTCGGTCACGCCCTGCGGCTGCGCAACAGCGCGATCCCACGCTCTACCGGCAGCTTTATCTCCCAACTGCGCGAGCTGGAGCAGATCCGCGAGATGGTCACCTCCTCCACCATCTCGACGATTGTCGATCTGCCTTTCTTCTTACTGTTTGTGGTGGTGCTGGCGATTATCGCCCCGCAGCTGGCGTGGATCGCCCCGGTGGCAGCGGTGATCATGGTTCTGCCCGGCCTGCTGCTGCAGAAGAAACTGGCGGAGCTGGCGAAACAATCCGCCCATGAATCGACCCTGCGCAACGCGGTGCTGGTAGAAAGCGTGCAGGGGCTGGAGGACATCAAGCTGATGCAGGCGGAAAACCGCTTTTTGCAGCAGTGGAACAGCTATATCCAGATCACCGCGGAATCCGGCCTGCGTACCCGCGAGCTGACGCAGAATCTGATCAGCTGGGGGATGACCATCCAGAGCCTGGTTTACGCCGCCGTGATCGTGGTCGGCGCGCCGATGGTGATCGACGGCACGCTGACCACCGGTTCGGTGGTCGCCGCCTCGATGCTGGCCTCGCGCATGATCGCCCCCATGGCGACGCTGTGCGGCGTGCTGGCCCGCTGGCAGCAGGTGAAAGCGGCAAAAGAGGGGCTGGACAGCATTATGCAGTTACCTACCGAGAACCAGCGCGAGGAGACGCCGATCCGCCAGGACGTGCTGCGCGGTCACTACCTGTTCGAGCAGGCGCAGTTTCGCTATCACCCGGAGGATCCGCGCATGGCGCTGCGCATCAACCGTCTGGAGATCAAGCCCGGTGAGAAAGTGGCGATCCTCGGGCGTAACGGCGCGGGCAAATCAACCCTGCTGCAGGCGATGGCAGGCGGGATGGATCTGGCGGGCGGCGAGCTGCGGCTCGATAACCTCAGCCTGCCGCACCTCGACGTCGCCGATGTCCGGCGCAACGTCGGCTTTATGACCCAGAACGCACGGCTGTTTTACGGCACCCTGCGGGAAAACATCACCCTCGGCATGCCGCGCGCCACCGACGACGAGATTTTCGCCGCACTGGAGTTAACCGGCGCGGCGAGCTTTGTGCAGAAGCTGCCGAAGGGGCTGGACTATCCGATCATGGAGAACGGCGTGGGGCTCTCCGGCGGCCAGCGGCAGTCGATCCTGCTGGCGCGCATGCTGCTGCGCGACCCGAATATCGTCCTGATGGACGAACCCACCGCCTCGCTGGATGAGCATACCGAACGGGAGTTTATCCAGCGTCTGAGCGCCTGGCTCGGCCACCGTACGCTGATCGTCGCCACCCATCGCGTGCCGGTGCTGGAACTGGTCGAGCGGGTGGTGGTGCTCAAGGAGGGCATGCTGGTGATGGATGCCCCGAAAGCGCAGGCGCTGAACAACAGCCGCATGCAACAACAGCAGGCAGCCGCCGCAAGGGAGTGGAAAAATGAAAATCAGTCAGCGTGATGCCGCGGCAATGGACGATCTGGATAATGCGCTCGGTTCCGAAAGCGGCTACACCGGCGCGCGACGAATCGTGATCCTCTCTCTGCTGCTGTTTATCGTCCTCGGGATCTGGGCCTGGTTTGGCGTGCTGGATGAGGTCTCAACCGGTACCGGCAAAGTGATCCCCAGCTCGCGCGAGCAGGTTTTACAGTCGCTGGACGGGGGGATCCTCACCGAGCTGAACGTCCACGAGGGCGATCAGGTACAGGCCGGACAAGTGCTGGCGCGCCTTGATCCCACGCGTTCAGAATCAAACGTCGGCGAAAGTGCGGCACGCTATCGCGCCTCGCTGGCTTCCAGCGCGCGCCTGTATGCCGAGGTGAACGATCTGCCGCTTAAATTTCCCCCTTCGCTGAAGGAATGGCCGGAGCTGATTGCCGACGAAACGCGGCTCTATAACTCCCGCCGCGCGCAGCTTGAGGATACCCAGCGGGAGCTTCGCGCCGCGCTCGATCTCGCCAATAAGGAGCTGGCGATCACCCAGCGGCTGGTCAAAACCGGGGCCGCCAGCCACGTAGAGGTGCTGCGCCTGCAGCGGCAGAAAAGTGACCTGGAGCTGAAGCTCACCGACGTGCGCTCGCAGTATTACGTTCAGGCGCGCGAGGCGCTCTCCAAAGCCAACGCGGAGGTGGATATGGTCTCGGCGATCCTGAAAGGCCGTCAGGATTCCGTCACGCGCCTGACGGTGAAATCGCCGGTGCGCGGGATCGTGAAAAACATCAAGGTCACCACCATCGGCGGCGTGATCCCGCCCAACGGCGAGCTGATGGAGATCGTGCCGGTGGACGATCATCTGCTGATCGAAACCCGCCTCTCGCCGCGCGATATCGCCTTTATCCACCCGAACCAGGAAGCGCTGGTCAAAATCACCGCCTACGACTACGCCATTTACGGCGGGCTGCACGGGGTGGTAGAGACGATTTCCCCGGACACCATCCAGGACGAAGCCAAGCCGGAAGTGTTCTATTACCGGGTGTTTATCCGCACCAGCCAGGATTACCTGGTGAATAAAGCAGGCAGGCACTTCTCAATTGTGCCGGGGATGATTGCGACGGTGGATATTAAAACCGGAGAGAAAACGGTGCTGGATTATATGATTAAGCCGTTTAACCGGGCGAAGGAAGCGCTGAGGGAGCGGTGATCTTTGCAGGATGAACAGGGCATGCCTCCACTCTATTTATAGAGCGGAGGCAGTTTGTTGCACTTCAAACCGTAGCTCGCTCATTCCAGGCATCGGAGTATTGAATATTTCCATCAACATAACGCCATGTGATTTTCTCGTAGCGCAGTTGAATGCTTTCCATGTGCCCTGTTCCCGGACAGTTACGTGTATCGTGCATAATTGGCGTAATTGAAACAACTTTTACACTTTCCAGTAAAATATTGAAGTATTCAACTTCCTGCCCTGCATCATTAATGTGGTACCACTTTACCTCTGCAGATTTGAGAGTTTGCCCTGTTGCAACAGCCCGATAAAGATAGGGGGATGCGCTGTCAATTTCTTTTTCAAACAGGAAAGGAGCGTGCTGACGTGTTCCGGTGAGTCTTCCTGTTGTCCCATCAACCGGGATACTTAAATTATGTGTCAAACCACGTAATTCAATACTCCCTTCTCTATGTTCTACGTCAGATGACCCCTTAATCAGATTTCCTGCATCATCTTTTAGCCATAAATGGACCGGTACAGCCATCATTTTCCTCCTTATTAATCATATAACCATCTTCCCGCTTTCGCAGATTCGGCGAACATCCTCACCGTTAAAGGCTTAGAAATTTGCTTTACGGGTTTATCCGTAAACCATTTTCGAAAAAACCATGTGTGAAACCATGGGTAATAGGCATTGTAATTCATCAGCGTTATATCAATATTGAATCGTTCGCTGAATTTATCCATACAGATGGCTAAATCATCATCCTCTGCATAGTCTTGTAAAATATCATCTAACTGCAAAGGTATGAGCTTGCCGGTAAATGTACCCATAACGGGTAATTCATTCTGAAAAAAAGCCAAAACCTCTTGTTCAGTTACCATATCCGGTCTTTCTTATGAGCAATCGTGTTATACATTTTAAGTGTCTTATAGCATATTTGAGCCAAATCGCTGGCTACCAATGTCCAGCCAATCACTGGTAGGCCTCTCCCGATAAAGGCCCCCAAATTTGTCACATACTTAGGTTTTAAAGTGGCAATGCTCGCTTCAGTTAACGTCGGTAATCTTACAGGTAACTCTACATTGAGATATTGACGTAAATATTTTGATGCTATAGATGTTCCTGCTGTTGTTCCGTAGGGCTTATTTCTGGTCTTTAATATCGGCAATCCTAAAATGATACAACTCATTGTTAGTGCATCCTCTATGCCGCCAAACTGCTCTTCAATTTTATCTAACAAAATCCAGAAAAACAGTTCACCAGCCGATATGTTGCAAATTCCTTTATAGAAGTAGGTTCCATTAAGCGCCTCGACGGTATCCATACACACCTTCATAGCCATTCTTATTAAGAATAAATACCATACGCCACTTTGACCGCAATGTTGATAAAATAGACCTTTATAAATTCCTAATTTTATAAACCGGCAGTATTATGTGCGGCGGAAAATATTGGCTCATCAGGTGAAACATTTTTGGCTTGAACGCATTCCTCATTTTCCATTTTTTCTGAAGCAGCCTCGCAGAATGTAACTTATCCCTTCATCCCCACTTTTTCTAACAGCTTTTCGGGCGTATGTTCCTCCCACGCCAGCAAAATCTGGCGTCGGGATTGGCATCCCGGTTAAACTTAATGGCGGCGTAAGCTCTTGTTGCGCCGTGCGTCTGGCTACATTCCAATGGTGGGCTGGGCGGGGGCGTCGCAAGACGCGCCGGTGTCCATTAAGGCCGGTAATGCCAACTCCGTTCAGTCCTGCCACCCGGGAAATTGGCATTTCTCTGGCAGTGTCTTAATCACTTAATGGAAACTGTCATATGACCACCAGTAACGCACTTTTCACGACCCCTTTCGACTGCAACACCGACTTCATCGATCTTGCCGACAATTGCCAACGCTACTGCGAAGCGCTGGTGGAAGAGACCAATCCCGCGAGAAAAATAGCCCTCTGCGGTCGTCTTGCCTCGACTTTTGCCCTGCTCCGCCCAATGCTGCTGGAGCCTATCCCTGAGTACTTACAGGGACGGAGGCTGGAATCGCGTTGCTGGGTTGAGGTGGTTTTCTCCCTCTCCCTGTGGGAGAGGGCCGGGGTGAGGGCATCAGACCGCACCTATTTTATATTTATAAACAGGACGTTAATTATGAATAACCAGGAAAAATTACGCATCTCAACGACGCCACGCGCATTACCTTCGCCCAAAAGGGGCTTCTTTAAGCGCCCACTGCCCCGGCGTTTTACCGGTCCACGCGCTGAAGACCTCAATGAATGCGCTGACGCTGCTGTAGCCGCAGGACAGCGCAATCCATCCCACCGGCTTCCCCGCGGCCAGCCACTCCATTGCCTGCATTACCCGCGCCAGTTGCCGCCAGTTAACGAAGTTCATTCCGGTCTGGGCACGAAACCGACGGTTGAACGTACGCACGCTCATCCCCGCCTGGCGGGCATGGCTCTCAACCGTCTGATTATCATCGACAAACTGCAGCAAATGCCTGACCACGTCCTTCAGACGCGGATCCGTCGGCACGGGCAGAGAAAAGTGCACCTGAGGTGCCACGGCAAGCTCATCCAGCAGCAGGGTGAGCTTTCGCGGATCGTACTCGCTTTCAGCAACGCTTAAGCGGGAAAACAGTGCATGGGTAAGATCGTCGGGTTCGAACAGGGCGGGCACATCGGGAAGCCTTGCGCAGCAGGCGGGGTCAAGATAGATGGCGCTGCCTTCTATCGCGCTTTCAGAAAAGGCGGCGTGCTGATTGCCAGGCGGGATCCAGCCGATGTGTTTTGCCGGTACGACCGAGCGCCCCTGCTGCGACTCAATCACCAGCAGACCCGTTGCAATGCGCCACAGCTGCCCAGCGCGATGGCTGTGCCAGGGGGTTCGGTACCCGCCAGGATGAAGGAGCGTCTCAGTACTGACCATATCATTTTGACCGAAAACCGTTATTCATCGGCGTATTACAGAAACTGCGTCTTCGGCTGTCAAGGATAATGGCGACTAAACCACATAAGGAGCCCTTAATGAGCATAATCACATCCCTGATAGCCGACACCGACGATGCCGCACAGCGCGAAAAGATGGCGTGCCTGTTAACCCGCTTATTCAACGGCGATATCGATCCGGCAGAGGTCTTTACGCCCGATTACCAGCAGGTTACGGACGGTCACACGCTTGATTACCGGGGATTTATCCAGCACCTGAGCCACGTCCGCTCGCAGACTCGCACGATCGCCTTTACCGTGGCGGAGATAGCCTGTCATGACGAACTTCTGGCTGACCGGCATATCGTGACGGTCACGTATCCTGGCGGTCGTCAGGCAGAGATCGAGGTTTACCTGTTTGCCGCGCTGCGTGAAGGGAAAATCTGGCGGATCCATGAAGTCACGCGGGCCCTCAGCGGCGATGCTTCAGATCGCACGCTGGCCCATGCGACAGAGTAACGTCACTCCGCCGGGCGCGGTACGCTACGGTTATATACCTCAACATAACGCGCAAATTTTCCGATAAACACGCCCGCAAATACCCCGCCTGAGATAATTGCCAGCGCGCTCATGGCGGGTTGCTGCATTGCATGGGGAGAGATGGCGCTCATCACGCCCAGCACATACTTCACCGCGAACGCCAGCATCATAAACGGCAGCGCGGTGTAGTCTGCCTGACGGTGGAGGCTGCGCGGTGCCTCAGCTCGGGTGATAGCCGCCTGCTTAATCTGGAAGTACCCAAGTGCCGCACCGGCAAGGATCCCCGCCGTCCACAATGCAACAGTCGCAGGAGTCAGCGTGCGATAGACCACCAGATCGTAAATATCCCAGATAAGAAAAATGCCCGGAATGATAGCAAGCCGCTCCAGCGTCACGGTGGCCGGCTTGCGGGCTTTAATGCCGCGGGAGATAAGGAAGATAAACAGCACCCACACCCAGGCGGGTGTGTGCGTAACGACACCGAGCAGAAATTCAAACATGGAGATCACCATGGACGATCGCGGCTCCTGCCGCCCTGAACGCGTATTGCGCATAACGGCAGGAGCGCCATTATGCGCAGGTTTTTTACAGCGATTTTTTCAGGCGACGAACCGCCTCTTTCAGCTCTTCATCCGTTGGCGTGACAAACGACATACGCAGCGTCGAATGGTCTGGCTCATTGCAGTAGAAAAATTCGCCCGGCACAAATACTACGCCGTTACTTAACGTCTTTTCCAGCCAGCGCGTGGTATTACTACCATTTTTCATATTCGCCCACAGGAACATGCCGCCCTTCGGCTTGTGGAACGACATCACATCGCCCAGCTCGGCTTCCAGTTCGTTGGCGAACGTCTGGTACTTCTGACGATAGGCTTCGCGGATCATTTTGATCTGCCCGGCCAGACGCCCGGTTTTCAGGTATTCGTAAGTCATCAGCTGCGACAGCGTACTGGTGTGCAGATCGGTGGTTTGCTTCAGGTTCACCACCGCACGCTTCAGCCACTCCGGCACCAGCACCCAGCCCACACGGGTGCCCGGCGCGAGAATTTTAGAGAAGGTTGAGGTATACACCACGTTCTCTTCGTTGCCGATATCTTTGGCATGGGCAATTAACGGGCGGAAAACTTCGTCGGTGTAATTAATTTCACTGTACGGATCGTCTTCGATAATCACGAAGTCATAGCGCTTCGAGAGTTCCACCAGCTGTTTACGGCGCGCCTCAGACAGCGTAACGCCACCCGGGTTACCAAATGTCGGCACAATATAAACCGCTTTGATGGGTTTATTTGCCACCAGGGCTTCGAGTTCATCCACTTTCATGCCGTCGCCATCGGTGCCAACGGATTCGAAATTCGCCTGCGCCAGACCAAAGACCTGCAGCGCGGCAAGATAGGTTGGGCGTTCGACGACGACGGTATCGCCCGGATTAATTAACGCGCGCGCCAGCACGTCGAGGGATTGTTGTGAACCGGAGGTCACGACCACATCATCCGCTTTGCAGCGGATCCCGCGCCCTTCGCAGATGCGCTGAATCTCTTCCCGCAGTCCCGGCACACCCTCGGTCAGACCATACTGGAAGGCTTCACCAAAATGCTGCGACAGTACGGCATCAGCGGCGATTTTCAGGCCTTCGTGATCGAACAAGGCCGGGTTAGGAATACCCCCACCCAGCGAAATGACGCCTGCCATTTTGCTATGTTTTAATAATTCACGGATGGCGGAAGATTGCAGGCCCTGCGCGCTGCTGGCGAGTTTGTTTGCAGACATTCTTTGATTACCTTCTTTTTTATATTGTGCCCAATCTTAGCAGAATATGAGCAATAAATTCCGTTAGCTTCGGGAGGGGACGTAAATCCTGACGCCACAGTAAATGCACCGGCCTCGGCGCGGGTGTAAACGGCTCCAGAACCCGAACCAGCCTGCCGCTTGCCAGCTCTTCCGCCACCAGCACCTCCGGCTGCAGAAGCAGCCCCGCCCCGGCGCGCGCCGCCATGCGTAAGCCGTAGCCGTCGTTGCATCGTAAAATGGCATCGCGCTTCCAGCGCACCTCGCCCTCCACACCCGGCAACCGCCATTCGTTACGCGCGGTCCATACCGTGTGGGAAAGGCAGAGATGGTCCACCAGATCGGCAGGCGTTTGCGGCGTACCGTGGCGCGCCAGATAATCCGGCGACGCGCAGATCACCATGTTGTAAGGGCACAGGTATTTCGCCACCAGATCGTCATTGCGAATATCACCAATGCGAATGGCCAGATCGACCCCCTCTTCCACCAGATCCACCATCCGGTTAGTGAGATCCAGTTCGATACGCACTGCCGGATAGCGCTGCAGAAAGGTGGCGGTCAGCGGCGCGATAACGCAGCCGCCAAACGACGTAGGTGCCGTCACGCGCAGGGTGCCCGCCGGTGCGGCGCGCAGACGTTCCACCGCGCTTTCGGCAATGGCCACCTGCTCCAGCACCCGCTTCGCCTCGTCATAATAGACCCGCCCGGCGTCGGTCAGGCTTTGACGTCGCGTATTGCGCTCCAGCAGACGGGTGCCAAGCTCGGATTCCAGCAGCGCAATGTACTTCCCCACCATCACCGACGACATATCCAGCCGGGAGGCCGCCCCGGTAAAACTGCCGCTTTCCACTACGGCGATAAAGGTTTCCATGCTGCGAAGCTTATCCATATTACAAACCTCTGGTTAGCAATCTTCTAACTTTAGCCCAGTTTATCCGACTTTTAATTTATTAAAGAATGCAGGCTCACAACATGAGGAGTCGGCTATGAAAATCATCATTATTGGTGCCAGCGGTACGGTCGGTCGTGCAGTAACGGAGGCGCTCAGTCGCCGCCACGAAGTGATCCGCGTGGGCCGCACGCAGGGCGATGAGCAGGTGGATATTACGTCACAGGCGAGCGTGCAGGCGCTGTTTGAGAAGGTCGGTCGTGTGGATGCGATTGTCTCCGCCAGCGGCGGGTTGTACTTTGGCCCTCTCGCCACCATGAAAGACAGCGATTTCAATCAGGGGTTACAGGATAAACTGCTCGGACAGGTGCGCCTGGCGCTGACCGGCCAGCACTACCTGAACGATGGCGGCTCCATTACCCTGATTAGCGGGATTGTGGCGCACGAGCCCATCGCGCAGGGCGTCAATGCCACCACGGTGAATGCCGCGCTGGAAGGGTTTGTTCGCGCTGCCGCCTGCGAGCTGCCGCGCGGGATCCGCATCAACCTGATAAGCCCGACGGTCCTCACCGAATCGGTCGAAACGTACGACGGCTTCTTCCCAGGCTTTGAAAGCGTGCCGGCCGCCACCGTGGCGCAAGCCTATCGCCGTAGCGTGGAAGGGGTGCAGACCGGGCGGGTGTATAAGGTGGGTTACTGAAGCAGGAAAGGGGCGAGGAACGCTCGCCCCGTCACGATCAGAGCCTGCGTCGGATTTTCTCCACCATAGCGGTGGTTGAGATCCCGTAGCGGTCGTGCAGGGTTGGCAGCGCCCCCGCATCAAGGAACGCGTCCGGCAGTGCGACGGTATCAAAATCCACGTTCACGCGGTTGCGCATTAACAGCGACGCGACGGCCTCACACAGCCCGCCAACGCTGCTGTGGTTTTCCGCCACAATAACCAGCCGTCCCGGTTTCGCGGCCTGCGCCAGAATGGTCTCCTCATCCAGCGGTTTAATGGTGGGCGAGTGCAGTACCGCCACGCTGACGTTATCCTTACGCAGCTGCTTTGCTGCCTCCAGCGCGCGCATGGTCATTAGCCCTGAGGCGATGATCAGGACGTCGCTCCCCTCTTCCAGCAGCACGGCTTTGCCCAGCGTAAACTGGTAATTGTACTGGTCCAGCACCACCGGCACCTTGCCGCGCAGCAGTCGCATATACACCGGCCCATTGTGCGCCGCGATCGCCGGTACAGCCTGTTCGGTGTCTATCGCGTCGCAGGGATCGATGATGGTCATCCCCGGAATACCGCGCATAATCGCAATATCTTCCGTCGCCTGGTGGCTCGGACCGTAGCCCGTGGTTAACCCCGGAAGTGCAGCGCATATCTTCACGTTGAGATGCTCTTCGGCGATAACCTGATGAATAAAATCGTAGGCACGACGGGTGGCAAAGACCGCATATGTCGTGGCGAAGGGAATAAACCCCTCTTTTGCCATTCCCCCGGCCGCGCCCATCAAGAGTTGCTCCGCCATCCCCATCTGGAAGAAACGTTCCGGATACGCCTGGGCAAAGATATGCAGATCGGTATATTTCGACAAATCCGCCGTCATACCGACAACTTCCGGGCGCTGTTCCGCCAGCTTCACCAGCGCATGGCCAAACGGTGCAGAGCGCGTCTCCTGGCCGTCTTCCGCAATAGAGGCAATCATGGCCGACGTGGTTAAACGCGGTTTTTTCTCCGTTATCTGGCTCATTACAGCACTCCTTCAGGTTTGTTGGCATCCAGCACGGCGAGTGCCTTTTGCCACTCGTCAGCATCCACGCGAATAAAATGGTTCTTGTCACGTTGTTCGAGGAAAGGCACACCTTTGCCCATCAGCGTGTCGCACAAAATGACGCGTGGCTGGTTTTCCGGATAGCGTCTGGCGTTATCAAACGCCGCCACCAGCGCAGGGACATCGTTGCCATTTACGCGCTGCACATACCAGCCGAACGAGGTCCATTTATCTTCCAGCGGCTCAAAGCCAAGGATCTTGTGCGAATTGCCGTCTGCCTGCTGGCGGTTAATGTCCACCAGCACGATCAGGTTCGACAGGCCATGGTGCGCTGCAGACATAGCCGCCTCCCAGGTTGATCCTTCGTCAAGCTCACCGTCCGACATGGAGTTAACGACCCATGCCGCGCTCTGCTTGTGCTTCAGCCCCAGCGCCATGCCGACCCCAATACTTAACCCCTGTCCCAGCGAACCACCGGAGATCTCCATGCCCGGCGTGTAAGTTGCCATACCGGACATTGGCAGGCGGCTGTCGTCCGAGCCGTAGGTCTCCAGCTCCTCTTCAGGAATGATCCCGGCTTCAATCAGGGCGGCATAACAGGCAATGGCGTAATGACCGTGGGAAAGCAGAAAACGGTCACGGCCTTCCCACTCCGGCTCGTCCGGCTTGAGGTTCATACCGTGGGTAAACGCGGTGGCCAGTACGTCGGCATAGCCCAGCGCCTGCCCGATGTAGCCCTGCCCCTGCACTTCGCCCATGCGCAGCGCATAGCGGCGAATACGCCATGCCGCCGCGGCAACCTGTTGAACTGTGGTATCCGTCATCGTCGAGTCTCCTTAATGGATCAGCATGCCGCCGTTCACGTCGAGCGTGATACCGGTGGAGTAAGACGAAAGGTCGCTGCCAAGGAACAGCGCGGCGCGGGCAATATCCTGCGCGTCGCCGAGGCGGTTAAGCGGAATGCCCGCCAGGATGGCGGTTTTCATCTCATCGCTCAGCTTGCCTGCGGTGATGTCCGTCTGGATAAGGCCGGGTGTAATGCAGTTTACGCGTACGTTATCCGGACCCAGCTCGCGGGCCATCGCTTTCGCCAGGCCCAGCACACCTGCTTTAGCCGCGCTGTAGTGGGGGCCGCCAAAAATACCGCCACCGCGCTGTGCTGATACCGATGAAATGCAGACAATGCTGCCCGACTTCTGTGCGCGCATGGTGGGGATCACCGCCTGGGACATCAGCAGCGTGCCGCGCAGGCTGACGTCCAGCACCGCGTCGTAATTCTCGCGTTTAATATCCATCAGCTTAATCGGCTGAGTAATTCCGGCGTTATTCACCAGAATATCGATGCGCCCGTATTTTCCCAGCACCTGCTCAATGGCGGCGTTAACCTGTAATTCATTGCTGACGTTCGCCGCCAGGCCCAGATGCTCTTCACCCAGATTCGCCGCCGCTGCCCGACTGGCCTCAGCATCTAAATCGATAATCACCACCTTCGCACCCTGCCCGGCATATAATTTAGCCGTGGCAAAACCCAAACCGCGTACAGAAGCCGCGCCGGTAATAACGGCGACTTTATCTTTCAGTAGCATATATTTACTCCACTATGGTAAAAGGAATTTATTTTTTATTTCGGTTCATCCAGCAACATAATCACAAACAGGCCAATCGCTGCACAAACACCGAAATAAATAAATACAGAGTTAAAACTTCCTGTTTTATCCAGCAGAAAACCCGCCAGCATCGGGGAAACAAATCCGCCGAGATTTCCGCCGCTATTGATAATTGACGCAGCTATCGGATAGGTTTTACTGTCCGCAACGGCCATACCGTAAGCCGTAAAAGCAGGCCAGCCGATATTCAGACAGAGGCCGACAAAAAACAGCCCCACGCAAACCGCAACGGTGCTTTGCGGAATATTCAGCATGATGACCATCATTAACACGGTACTGATGGCGGTAAACATCATGGTCGGTTTACGCCGACGTCCGAGCAGTTTGTCGGATACGTAACCGCCAAAAATCGCCCCGATAAATCCGCCGATGCACGGCATACTGGCGACCAGCCCCATGCTCATAAACGTAAAGCCTTTCTCTTTCACCAGATAGAGCGGGATCCACGTCAACAGGCCATACAGCACGCTGACCATCATGAAATAGGCCAGACAGTCGCCGAGGATATTCTTCGAAGTAAACAGCCCTTTTACCGTGCTCACCGGGGCTAAGTCCCGCACGCGAATCAGGCGGTCAAGGCGCGCAAAGCCCGGTGAAATCACGATGTTTTCCCGTCTGGCGTCCGGCGTCTCCTGACCCACAGTAATGGTCTCCAGTTCGGCTTTAGAGACGAATGCGCTCTCTGATGGTCTGGTGCGCACCAGCAGATACCACAGAACGGCAATGACCAGACCGGGGATCGCGAAGGAGAAGAAGACCCAACGCCAGCCCCAGGTCATGGCGATCCACACCGCCAGCGGCGGCACGAGGATCGGCGCGAACATGGTGGCCGCGATGTAGACCCCCGTGGCCGTAGCCTTCTCCCTGGGTGGAAACCAGTTATTGATGGTGGAGGCCAGCCCGACGGGGCACGGCCCCTCCGTTAACCCCAACCCCAGACGAATAAACTTCAGCCCAAGAACCGAGGTTGCCGTGCCCATCAGCCAGGTAAACGCCGAGAAGCCGAATATCGACAGCGCCACCATGCCGCGAATACCCTTTTTGGCGATAAAAAAGCCCGCTGGAATTTGGCTCAATGCGTATCCCAAAAAGAACATACTGGCGATGGCACCGGCTTCGAAATTATTAATATGAAACTCATCAATGATAAAGGGCAGTACTGCACCAATATTTGTTCGGTCAGCATAGTTAATGGCATACACAATAAAAATTAATGCCAGCACAACGAAACGGTAATTGGTTTTTTTAGTGTTTATGTAGGGGACAGCATGTTCTATACGAGACATAACTTACCTCATTATTCGAACAACGTGAGTCGTTTTATTTTTACGTTCAAGGTCAATATATCGGCTCATGAATGAAACACCATTCAATAAACCTCATTTATTGCTGAGATAAATTTGATTCGCGATACAGCTCAAAAAAATAACATCGGGATAAAATTGCCCGCATGTCGTCTCAATGTTATGTTTTTTATCAATAAACATGACAGGAGTAGGCTATGTCCGCGCAGGATCGCCAGACGTTATCACTGCCCTCGCTCAGAAATTTGCAGGCATTCATCGCCGTCGCTAACGCATTGAGCATCCATCAGGCGGCCGAACAGCTCAACGTCACCCCCTCCGCGGTCAGCCATCAGATCGCGTCGCTGGAGTCGTGGATGGGCAAGAAATTATTCATCCGCAGCGGCAAAGGGGTTCAGCTCACCCCAACGGGCGAAAAATATCTGCGGGAGGTCTCGGCGGCGATGAGCGCCATCGGACGCGCCACCGATCAGATCGTCAAAGAGAAAGATAACGCCGTGCTTCGGGTGCACTCCTCGCCCACCTTCGGGTTGTCATGGCTGTTGCGCCGCCTGGGTAAGTTTCGCGCCGAATATCCCGATATCACCATCAATCTCACCTGCTCCTATGAGAATCTGCAATTCGCCAGAGATAATATTGATATTGATATCCGCCACGGTATCCCGGACTGGGATGCTTACCGGGTGATGACCATAAAAAACGACACGCTGGTAGTGCTGGCCTCGCCGGAGTATGCGCAAAAACACCCCATCAGCACACCCACCGATCTGCTGCAACAGTCACTCATCTCGTCCACCAGCACTCTGGTGAACTGGGAAAAATGGTTTGCCTGGCACAATATCGACAGGCCCTGGCTCAACTTCAGCCTCAGCTTTGACCGCTCCTATATGAGCTTTGAAGCGGCGCGCATGGGGCTGGGATTTATCCTTGAGAGCAAAATGATGGCGACAGACCACCTGAAAGATGGCTCACTGGTGCAGGTACTGCCGGATGAGATGGGGATCGCCATTAACGCGCATCATCTGGTAATGCCGCATATGCATGAACGCGCGTGGAAGATCCAGCAGTTCGTTGAGTGGATTGACCGGGAGCTGCGGCTGTCGGGTTATCATCTGTAACGTCGGGTGGCGGCTTCGCCTTACCCGACCTACAAAATCTGCGGCCTGTTGCCCTCACCCCAACCCTCTCCCACCGGGAGAGGGAGAAATGCACATCAACCCACTGTGCCCCAGACAAGGTTCCCCTTATGGAAGGTCGCGGTGCGCGGAGATATGCGCGCCACCGCCTCGGCGGAACAGGAGGCGTCCACCAGCACAAAGCTGGCGTCGTCCTGCGCTTTCGGCCAGACGCGTTCACCTTTGTCGTTCAGCGGCAGTACGTCACCGGTCGCAATACCTAAAGCGCGGGACAGCGTCTGCTCATTAGGGCGGATATAGAGCTGGGCGTAGAGATTCGCTTTTTCCAGCATGTCCCCCAGGCCGTACGGCGACCAGTGGTCGATCACGCTGTCGGTGCCCGTCATGACAAACACGCCCTTATCGCGCAGCTGCTTCAGCGGCATATGCAGGGTGCCAATCGGCACGGTGGAGGCGATAGTCACCTGCTGCGCCGCCATGCGGGTGGCAATCTCGTCCACCTGCTGCTCGTTGAGCGTGGCCAGCGCAAAGGCGTGGCTGATGGTCAGTTTGCCCTTCAGTTGCGGGGTTTTCTCCACGGTTTCGACCATGTAGTTCACCGCCGCCACGCCCGCCGGGCTGGTTTCGTGCAGGTGAATATCCACCCCTTTGTCATAATCCAGCGCAATCTGGAACATGGTGTCGAGAGATTTCTCCATCGCCCCGTCAACGTTGGTTGGGTCCAGCCCGCCCACGTAGTGCGCCCCGGCCTGCATCGCCTCGCGCATCAGCTTTTCGGAATTCGACAGCAGCAGGCCATGCTGTGGAAACGCCACGATCTCGCAGTCAAATCCGGACTTGCGACGCGCCAGCACCGCCTGCAGGTTCTCGAGATTCTTCAGGCCCGAGACCGGCTCAATATTGCAGTGGCTGCGGGCGAGGGTGGAGCCTTTCGACTGGATCAAATCGATCAGCTTTTCGGCGCGCTCCTGGGTATAAGGCTGGAGTTCGGGGAGCAACTTCTGCTCAAGGCGGATCATATCCTGAATGGTGGTACCCGCCGGGCGGTTGAGCGAACGCCACGGGCCGCCGTAGAAGGTTTTATCCAGGTGAATGTGCATATCGCGCATCACCGGGAGCATCAGCTTGCCGCCTGCGTCATAGTGCGGCAGGGTGGCGTCCGCGTGACTTTTGTTATCGCGCAGGGCGACAATTTTCCCGTCTTTGATCTCCAGCGTTTTCAGCTCGGTGCGGGTGCTCATCGCCACGCCGCCGTCGACGTTAAATCCGGCCTCCAGCAGCACGTTGTCCAGGTAGTAGTGTTTAGCGGTGATGTTCATCGGTTTGCCCGTCTCGCAGGTTGGTTTTGCGGAATCGGCAGCATACGCGACGGAGCCGGTCGCGCCAAACAGCGCGCAGGCGGTGACCATTTTGCCGCTCTGGCTGATGAATTCACGGCGGCTTTTATTTTCACTCATCTTATCTTCCTTCATTAACAATATGGGTACCGGTTTCCCCGCGCAGTGCGGCGGGCAGGCAGTCTGGCGAGGTGATGATCACGCGCTTGCCGCCATGGCGTAAAAATTCCAGCGAGGCGACGATTTTGGGCAGCATGCTGCCCGCCGGGAAATGGCCCTCGTCTTTGTAACGCGTCATCTGCGCCACGCTCACCGTGTCCAGCGCCTGCTGATTCGGCTTGCCAAAGTGGATGCACACTTTTTCGACCCCGGTGGTGATCACCAGCACGTCGGCGCGGATCTCGCGCGCCAGCAGCGCGGTGGAGAGATCTTTATCAATTACCGCGTCAACGCTCTGGTAATCGCCCTGCTCCGTGCGCACCACCGGAATACCGCCGCCGCCCGCGCCAATTACCACAAAGCCTTTTTGCGTCAGGGTTTTGATGGCATCGGCTTCAACAATGCGTAACGGCTGCGGCGAGGCCACCACGCGACGATAGCCCCGGCCAGAATCCTCAACAAAGTGCCAGTCCGGATGCGCCTGCTGCAGTTCATCGCGCTGCGCTTCGCTGAAGAACGCGCCGATAGGCTTGGTCGGGTGGCTAAAGCCCGGATCGTTTTTATCCACCTCCACCTGAGTGACAACGGTGACCGCTTTTTGCTCACCGCGCGCAGACAGGCGGTTATTAAGCGCCTGCTGGATCAGGTAGCCGATACCGCCCTGCGTATCCGCCACGCAGTTGGCCAGCGGCGTGAGCGGCAGTCCCTCCCGTTCGTGGGCGATTTCGGCGCGGCGCAGATCCAGCCCGACCTGGGGGCCGTTGCCGTGCGTGAGCACAATGTCGTAGTCGGATGCCAGCATCTCCAGCACCGACTCTGCCACCGCCTTTACCGCCTGCGCCTGATGTTCAACCGACTGGCTGGCGTTATCTTTGATAATGCTGTTGCCGCCAATGGCGACGACCATAAGCTCTTTCATTTTGTTTCCTTTAGAAGGTGCGTTCTGGTGCCCTCACCCCGGCCCTCTCCCACAGGGAGAGGGGGATTAACAGAGATATCCAGCACATGCTTCACCACAAACATGCCGCCCATCATCAGATACGCCGTCACAAACATCAGCGAACTGCCTTCGGCAAAGCCCACCACCGGGGCGTGGATCACGCCAAACAGCGCCAGCAGTGCGCCACCGGCGGCAGCAACGGCGCCGCGCAGCGGTTTGTTGATAATGGCGAAGATGGCGATGCAGCCCCACAGCATGCTGGCGAGCGGTGCGCCGCTGCCCAGATGCACCAGCCCCTCGTAGTAGATCCCTTTACTGTGCAGAACGTCGGTGCCGATTTTCGCCGCGCTGGTGCCCGCCGCGCCCATCACGCTGTTCATCATGGTCAACGCCCAGTTGGCGATCCACGGGAACAGGCAGATGAAAATCACGGGCACCTCCACTTTGGGTGTTTCCCTCACCACCTGGTTGGCGGTGACAACGCCGATAAACACCAGGATCGGCACGATGGCGGTCATCGGAATGATGGCGAGCATAAACGCCCCCAGCCCGAACAGCGGCACGATAAACATGGTCACGCCGGAGGCCAGCGTGTAGCCGATGCTGGCGCCCATCGCTTTCCAGCCCGCATGACCCACATAGACCGTCACCGGGAACGGATTGCCCATCAGGCAGCCGAGCATGGAGGCCAGGCCGTTCGCCAGCATTACCTTGCGGGTCGGGTACTCGTCTCCCGCCGCGTGGGCGCTTTCAATGTTTTCCAGGTCAAAGATGTAGTTCGCCAGCCCCAGCGGCACGGCAGACGCCAGGTACGGCAGCGCGTGCGGCAAGCCCTGCAGGAAACCTTCTACATGGACTTCGGGCGGGTTAAAGCCGAAAGAGGACATCGAGGCTTTGATTGCCTCCGGGCTTTGCAGGCCGGAGATCCACGCTAACACCGTGCCAGCAATCAACAACAGCAGACCGGTCGGGATCCTGGCGAAGATCGGTTTTTTGCCGAACCAGTTAATGAAGATCAGCAGCAACACAATGAACGACACGGTGGGCGCTTCAAACGCCTGCAGCATCGGGTTCATCGCCAGCAACAGCAGGCCCAGGCCCGACAGACACGAGAGCAGCACGGTACGCGGGATCATCTTGCGGATGGTCTCCCCCAGGAAAGAGCCGCCCGCCAGAATCATCGCCTCGACAAAGCACCACACCAGACCGATCTGAATGGCAAAATCCGCGTCACCGGTTTGCTGGTAGACCGGCATCAGGACCAGAAAAGTAACGGTAAAAATCGACGGCGCGCTCGGGCCAGACGGCAGCGCGGTGACGTTCGTTCGTCCGGTGGCGCGCGCCATCTGCAGGCCAAACCACGCGTAGCAGACGCTCGCCACCAGCACCGCCAGCCCGAAGGCCGGCGCGATGCGTCCATAAACAATCTCCTTCGGGATGCCGACGACAAAAATGAGCAACCCCATCATGGTCAGCAAATTGGTCAGGTTGTTGGTCATCAACCCGAAATATGCCGCCCAGTCACCTCTTTTCCACTCCAGTTTCATGTTTTTCATGGATGCTTGCCTTATAAAAAGTAGCGATCGCGGAAGGTCAACAGCGCCTTTTCAAAACAGCTAAACGGCGGGTGCACAATGCCCGCGCCAATCATGCCAATACCGGCGTCTTTGTGGGCAATGGCGGTATTGATAACCGGCAGAATGCCGCTGCCTGCGACTCGGGTGATGTCGATGGCGGTTGGAATGCCCATAAACGACAGCAGCGGAATGGTGACGTTCGGGTTTTCACCGAGGGTGATTTCGCGCATCTGGCGGGAGAAGTCGATGGCTTCTTCCACCGTACCGCCCACCAGCGCGACAATCGCCGGGGCCGTCGCCATCGCAAAGCCACCGATACCGTAGGTTTCCGTGATGGCGCTGTCGCCGATATCCAGCCCGGAGTCTTCCGGCTTGTAACCCGCGAACATCGGGCCAATTACCTGCTGCGCCGGGCCGGTGAACCACTGCCCTGGCAGGCCAGAGACGCGCAGACCAAACTCGTAACCGTTACGCGCCATGGTGGTGACCACGGTGCTGTACTCAATGCCGTGGGCGGCGTCCAGCGCGGCCTTACACATCGCCATCCACGTCGGGCCGGAGAAGTAGTCGCTGCTGGCGACAAACTCAAATACCTCGCGCTGCTGCGCCACCGGATAGCCCGCCTGGATCAGCCCCGGCGTCAGCGCCTGGATCAGCAGCGTGGTGCCCGCGTTGTTGCGGTTGTGGCATTCGTCACCCATGTGCAGCGCCTGAGCCAGCATCAGGCGCAGATCGATTTCGCCGATAATCTTCATGGCGTCGCGCAGCATCGGGCCAAGCACATCGCGCATCCAGTTCAGACGGTCAATGACGCTCTGGTCGTTGGCGCCCATGCGCAGGATCTTCGCCATCTGCTCGCTGAGGTTGGTGTAGGCGCGGTTGCCGTAGGTTTTGTTCTCAACGATATGCATAAACATCGACGCGGAGGTGACGCCCGCCATCGAGCCCACGCAGTCGTGCTCGTGGCACGGCGAGAAGGTGATGTCGCCTGAAGCCGCCAGCCTTGCCGCCTCCTCCAGATCGTTCGCCAGCCCTTCAAACACCAGCGCGCCGGTGACAGCGCCTTTCATCGCGCCACACATATTTTCCCAGCTCACCGGAGGACCGGCATGCAGAATGGTGGTACGGGTCATCCCCGGCACAACGTTAATCGCCTGGTCGTACCCCACCAGCACCGGGTGGGACTGAATGATGCGCTCCAGCGCAATCTTGTTGGCGGCAGCGATCTTCTCTGCAAGCGGCTCCGCGGCCAGCTGGTCGAGCGCTTCGACGATCTGCATATTGCCCTGCCCCGGCGGTGCCCAGTCGAGCTGGGTGACGGGGACGTGCTGTTTTTTAAGATCGTCACTGAACAGCGCAATACCGACGTTAATGACGTTCAGCGGTTGGTTGAATAAGGTGGTCATCAGGCGTTCTCCCCTTTGCAGACAAATTCGCGTGCCAGTAATCCGGTGTTAGTACTGCTGCTGGCCCAGATCACGCCGGCATCGGTCAAAAGCTGACACTGCTGCGCCAGCGACTGGGGATCCTGGTCGGTGCCCAACACGTAGCCGAGGATCTCCAGCGGACGGTTATCGGCTTTCGCAATCGCCTGCGCCTCTTTAATGGCATCGAGCATCACGCCGACCGGATCCTCATGCGCGCCAAAGCCCAGCACGAAGTCCATCACAATTACGCCCACTTCCGGATCGCGCGCCTCCTGCAGCAGGCGGCTGATGCGGTTGGTCGGGTCGATCATCGGGTGCGGTTTGCCGTTGGTGAAATCGTCATCCCCAAAATCGAGGAAGGTGTGAGCCTGGCTGACGTTAATGTCGCGCAGGCGTTTCGCCGGATCGGGCTGAATGTTGCTGTAGACGTCGTCGTACTTCTCAAGCGCGGCGAACATCGCTTCATCACACAGGGTGCCGCCACAGAACAGACCGCGAATGTATTTCTGCTGCGGAGTGAGACGGGCGCGCACCTCTTCAATCAGGGGCCAGTTGAGCGGATGCAGGTCAAGGGACGCTTTGTTGATACCGGTGAGCAGCACGGCCTTCAGGGCCGCCTCTTTGGTGCCACGGGCGAACTGCAGACCGTCTTCATCGGCGGGTGGTTCGTTGCGACCAAGGAAACAGGCGATGACGGGTTTGCGACAGGCCCGGGCACGCGCCAGCACCTTTTCTGCCACCGCTGGCGCTGGCGGTTTGGAGATCAGCGCGATGACCTGGGTGGCATCGTCGGCCTCCAGCATGTCGATGGCGTCGAGCATCATTAGTCCGCCGATTTTTTCACTGAGATCGCGCCCGCCGGTGCCAATCAGCTGCGATACCCCGCCGCCAAATTCATGAATGCGCACGCTCAGCTCCTGGCTACCGGTGCCGGATGCCCCGACAATGCCTATCGACCCGCGGCGTACAGCGTTGGCGAAGCACAGTCCTGCGCCGTTGATGATGGCAGTGCCGCAGTCTGGCCCCATCATCAGCAGCCCTTTCTGGTGCGCCAGCTGCTTGAGCGCCAGCTCATCGTCGAGGGAGACGTTATCGGAAAAGAGCATCACGTTGAGATCGTTTTCAAGCGCCTTGCGCGCTTCGCGTGCCGCAAACATGCCGTTTACTGAAATCACCGCCAGGTTACTGTCGGGACGGCGGGCTTTCGCGCTGGCCAGAGTCGCGTAGCGTGCTTCATGGGTGCCCGCGCTCTCTTTTCGGGCGAATAACGCTTCAATCGCCGCCAGGGTTTCATCATTGGCCGCGTCGCCTTTAATGACGATCATCAGATCGCCGTTTTTCGCATCCTCTAATTCCGGCGTTAACAGCCCGAGGTTTTTTAATACGCCTTTGTTCATTTCCGTCGCCATCGCCACAAACGCCTGTTCAACGCCTGGCAATTTATTGGCTTTGGTGGAAACGGACATTAATGAGACGGAGTCAAAATACGTGTTCTTTTTAATCACGATTTTTGTGGGCATTATTTTCTCCTGAATGCGGATAAAAGGGGGCCGCCGTCGTGCAAAATGCACGTCGGAAAAATACGTTTGAAATGGGGGCCAGCCGGAAACAGGCTGGCCGAATAAATTACGCGCCCGCCGCCAGCAGCAGGTCAGCTATCGCGTGGTAGCCTTTTTCCCGCGCCAGTTCGAGCGGGGTTTTACCGTATTTATCGGTCATGTGCGGATTCGCACCGTGGTCCAGCAGCAGCTTCACGATCGCCTGCTGTTTCGGGCCGCCGTCATTCAGGACAATGGCTTCCAGCAGCGGCGTCCAGCCGACGAAGTTGGTGTGATTAACGTTGATATCGGTCTTTTCCAGCAGCTCGCGGACAATTTCCACATGTCCTTTCTCACTGGCGGGCGTAATCCCCACTCCGCCGAAGCGCGTCAGGCGGTCCAGATCCGGGTTGGCGGGCAGAACAAGCCGCAGCAGGGTTAAATCATTGGTCAGGCAGCTTATCAGGAAGGGGTTAAAACAGGTCTGGTCCTGTTTATCTATATCCGCACCGGCGTCAATTAATAACGCGACACAGGGGTAATGTTTTTTCAGGCTGGCAATAACAATGGCGGTTCTTTTCTGACGGTTGGTGGCGTTAATATCGACACCTTTCTCAAGGCAGGCTTTTAGCGCGTCGACATTACCCTGCTCTGCCGCCAGTAAAAATTCCGTCACAAGTTCGTTCGCAGACATACAGACTCCCGATGGTGTGTTGCTGATGACCTGAGAATAGCAACAGCCCTTTCAGAAAAGAATCCGCTTAAAAATCATTCATCGACAGTCAATTCATTGTTGAGTTAAATTCAACGGTTCAGCCAAAACGTGCGTCTGTGCAACCTTTTTCTTATGGGTAAGCGTTTTTTCAGGCCATTCACGGCATTTTGCTTATGACCAAAGAAGCCTTGCATAACAAGGCCTGCAGCTAAACATCAGAACTGTGACCGCCGTCAAATGCGTTGTTGCGCCGCTGTTAAAATATGTTCAAAACTGATGGTAACCCGGAGCCGTAATATGAATTCCATCTTTACTGAAGAGAATCTGCTGGCCTTCACCACGGCGGCGCGTTTTGGCAGTTTCAGCAAAGCCGCCGCCGAGCTGGGTGTGACCACGTCGGCCATCAGTTACACCATCAAACGAATGGAGACCGGGCTGGACGTGGTGCTGTTTGTGCGTAACACCCGCAGCATTGAGCTGACCGAGTCCGGCTTTTACTTTTACCGCAAGGCTACCGATCTGCTGAACGATTTCTATGCCATCAGGCGCGGGATAGACACCATCTCTCAGGGCATCGAGGCGCGGGTACGCATCTGCATCAATCAGCTTTTGTATACCCCACGCCATACCGCGCGGCTGCTGCAGGTGCTGAAAAAGCAGTTTCCCACCTGCCAGATCACCGTCACCACGGAGGTCTATAACGGCGTCTGGGACTCAATCATCAATAACCAGGCCAATATCGCGATTGGCGCGCCGGATACGCTTCTTGACGGCGGCGGCATTGATTACACGGAGATTGGCGCTATCCGCTGGGTATTCGCCATCGCGCCGGAACACCCGCTGGCGTTTGTCCCGGAACCGATCGCGGAAAGCCAGCTGCGCCTCTACCCGAACATCATGGTGGAGGACACCGCGCACACCATTAATAAGAAGGTCGGCTGGCTGCTGCACGGGCAGGAGGCGATTCTGGTGCCGGATTTTAACACCAAATGCCAGTGTCAGATTCTGGGGGAAGGGATCGGTTTTTTACCGGAATACATGGCCCGGGAGGCCGTAGCGGACGGGCTGCTGGTGACACGACGCATTAATAACCCGCGTCAGGATTCGCGCATGCTGCTTGCCACGCAGCATGCGGCGACCGGCCAGGTTACGCGCTGGATCAAACAGCAGTTCGGCCCGCAGGGCGTACTGACCGGGATCTACAGCGACTTACTGTGGCGCACCTAGTTTCTCGTCTGAACCCAAAACGCATGGATAAGTCCAGGGAAGTAGCCCAGTATGGTCAGAAGGATATTCAGGATAAACGCCCAGCCCAGTCCCTTGCCAAGCAGTACGCCCAGCGGCGGGAGAATAATCGTAAAAACAACACGCCAAAAACCCATAAAGACTCCGTGCAAGCTAACCAATTGAAAATTATAAAAGAGACATCTCTAAGCGTAGTCAGTTTACGGGTAACTGCCATTCGGCTGGCGCGCTTTTACCTGCCTTTACCCTCTTTACACTGGCTTAAATCCTTCTTTAAATGCTCTACTACATAAAACACGATCGTAAGGAAACACCATGTCTCTTCCTCTGATTACGCCACAGCAGGCAAACGCGCTTATTGATGACGGCGCAAAGCTGATTGATATTCGCGATCCTGACGAATATGCCCGCGAGCATATTCCCGCCGCACAGTCCGTGCCGCTGGACACCTTACCCGGCGCACTGAACGCCGGGGCGGGTGAAACGGTGATTTTTCACTGCCAGTCCGGGGCCAGAACATCGAACAACGCCGCACGTCTTGCCCAGGCGGCGTCGCCTGCTCAGGCCTTGGTGGTCGAGGGCGGTATTCAGGGCTGGAAACAGGCCGGACTGCCGACCGTAGAAGATAAATCCCAGCCGCTGCCGCTGATGCGTCAGGTGCAAATTGCTGCCGGGCTGCTGATTCTGTGCGGCGTGGTGCTGGGCTATACGCTCTCCAGCGGCTTCTTCCTGCTGAGCGGTTTTGTCGGGGCCGGGCTTCTGTTTGCTGGCCTGACCGGATTTTGCGGCATGGCAAGACTGCTCAGGGTGATGCCGTGGAACAGACATACCTCATAAGCAGTAATCGATGAACCCTGCTGTACCCGGCGTGTGACGTGGGCTACAGTGAAGATCGCTAAAACGATGAGGAGGTTCTATGTTTTCTGTCGGTGATTATGTGCAACCGCGTCAGGGCGGCCCGAAACTGAAAGTGCTCGAAGTGAATGGGGATAGCATTGTGGCCGTTCAGGCCAGCAATGAGCAGGGCGAGAAATATACCCTGAAGGCAGCGGAAGTTGCGCTGTACACCGAAGACGGTGATTTTGGCGTCTGCTAAACAGACAACCGGGCGGAGTCTTCCGCCCGGCTCACGCATTAGATCAGAAAATCATCCAGTGATTTGCCGTTTTCCAGCGCATTGGCAATAGGCTTCGGCGTGCGGCCCTGACCGGTCCATGTTTTCTCTTCACCGTTCTGGTCAATAAAGCGATATTTTGCTTCACGCGGCTTACGTTTTTTCGCCGATTTACCCGCATGCGCCAGCTCTACACCCAGCAGATCGGACGGTGAAATACCATCGGCTTTCATCCGTTCCAGCAGAGCATTAATTTTTTCCTGCTGCTCAGCGCGCTGTTGCTCTAATTCCGCCTGCTCACTACGTTTCTCTTCAGCAACGACCCTGACTTTTTCCAGCATTTCCTCAAGAACGTCCAGGGATAATTCACGCGCCATGGCGCGCAGAGTTCGGATATTATTAAGATTCTGTAACGTCAAAGACATATTATTTGAAAACCTTTTTTGTGGTGAGTCGTAAAATCAAAGCGAAGAATAATTCATTTCAAACATAATATCCACCCATCGACGCTTTTTGTCATTATTGTAAATATTTTTAAAGACACAGCTTATATTATCCGGATATCGCGTTGTCGCGCTGCTTTTAATAAACATTCATAACAACATAAACGGTCGGTTTTAAGGCAAATCACAGGAGGGTACGCTGCGCGCTGCGTGTCGCACGGTCGCCGCCCACGCATCGCAAGCAACTTGTTGATTTTGCGCATCAAAAAACAGGACGAGAAAGAAAATAACGAAGCGAGCAAAAAACCATCATCTTTAGAGGATTTTGTGGAAAAAACGCGAGTAAATAAAAATTTAACACTAGTTGTTAGTTTAAAGCCAGAAGGATACGCTATACACATCAACCAAACCAACCCAAATCACTAAGATCATTACTTTTGTGCGTCTCAAGGAGCTCAGCCATGTTCTCACCGCAATCTCGCCTGCGCCACGCGGTAGCGGATACTTTCGCGATGGTTGTCTACTGTTCCGTCGTGAACATGCTGATTGAAATATTCCTCTCCGGAATGACCTTCGAGCAGTCACTTTCTTCGCGTCTGGTAGCGATCCCGGTGAACATTATTATCGCCTGGCCTTATGGCTTATACCGTGATGCCGTGATGCGCTTCGCCCGCCGCATCAGCCCGTCTGGCTGGATGAAAAACCTGGCGGATGTGCTAGCCTATGTGACGTTTCAGTCGCCGGTGTATGTGGCGATCCTGTTGACGGTGGGGGCAGACTGGCATCAGATTGCCGCAGCGGTGAGCTCAAATATCGTGATTTCGATGTTGATGGGCGCGGTGTATGGCTATTTCCTCGACTACTGTCGCCGCCTGTTCAGGGTCAGCCAGTACAGCCAGGCAAAAGCCTGATATGAAGCGACTGGCGTATGCCAGTCGCAGTATTATTGTGCGTCGCCAAACAGTCCCTTCAGAAACCGCTCCAGCGCCATACGCGAGCTAAAACCATGCGGAATACCATAATGCTCGTGCGTCTCGCCGCCTAAATAGAGCGGAAATTGCTGGTAGTGATCGCAGGTTTTAATATCCGAGGCAGGCTCAGCAAATGACAGACTTCTGTCTTTCAGCGTCGGGTGAATAATAAGAGCGGTACGCCCCATTCTGGCTTCACGATTCACGTAAACATAATTCTCGCCACGGCGATAGCCATACGCTTTTGGCGTCACTTCATCCATGGTGAATCCCGCTTTTTCAAGAACGCGCGCCACCTCATCCGGTCGTAAATACATATCTTTTCCTCGTTATCTTTTCCTGCCCGGCAACCTTACAGTATTCAGCATTAGCAGGGCTTTCAGAATATTCCATAAACGGCCTGATGAGTCGTGACTCGCTTCAGATATTAAATTTCTGAACTAAACTAAACCGGAAGACAAAATTATGGAGGATCGTATGTTTAACAGACCGAACCAAAACGATATTAACGACGACGCTCAGGATATTCGTAATGATGTCAGCAGATTAGCGGACACGCTGGAGGAGGTGCTGAAATCCTGGGGCTCCGATGCGAAGGACGATGCGGAGGCCGCAAAACGTAAGGCTCAGTCTCTGCTGCGTGAAACACGCGCCCGGATGCATGGCCGCTCTCGTGCCACCCAGGCTGCCTGCGACATGGCAAGTTGCGCCACCACCTTCGTTCGTGAAAAACCGCTGTGTACCCTGGGTACGGTCGCGGCGGTGGGTATTTTTGTTGGCGCCCTGCTTAGCCTGCGTAAGTAAGCACGCGTTATCAGCCCCGGTTGCCTCTGGCGCCGGGGCTTTTCTTTGCCTGAAAGCCTGAAAAACCCGTGCAGCCTGCCCTGCCCCGCTGTGCTCATCATTGGGGCGCCATCAATCTGAATTTCCCATATCTTGTATGGTTGAAACTTAGCACAACTACATCTAGTATTCCCTTTAGCAAGACACACACAACCTGACGCGATGCTTCGCGCCGTTCTCTCATTTTAAATGGAAATACGAATCATGAGCATTATTATTTACACTCGTAACGATTGTGTTCAGTGCCACGCGACCAAACGCGCTATGGAAAGCCGCGGGGTGGACTTTGAGATGGTGAATATCGATCTGGTGCCCGAGGCTGCCGATACTCTGCGTGCCCAGGGATTTCGCCAGCTGCCAGTGGTGGTGGCCGGGGAAACCAGCTGGTCTGGCTTTCGCCCGGACATGATTAACCGCCTCGCCGCGCAGGCCGCAAGGGCATGAGCGGGCTGGTCTACTTTTCCAGCAGCTCGGAAAACACGCTCCGCTTTATTGAGCGCGTCGGGCTGCCTGCGGTGCGCATTCCGCTCAACGAGCGGGAGCGTATTCAGGTAGACGACCCTTACATTCTGGTGGTTCCCAGCTATGGCGGCGGCGGTACGGCAGGTGCGGTACCGCGTCAGGTGATCCGCTTTCTCAACGATCCCCATAACCGCGCGCTTATTCGCGGCGTGATTGCTGCGGGCAATCGTAATTTCGGCGACGCCTTTGGTCGCGCCGGGGATGTCATCTCTCAAAAATGCGGCGTGCCGTATCTCTATCGCTTTGAACTGATGGGGACACAGCAGGACGTAGAGAACGTGCGTAAAGGAGTGAACGAATTTTGGCAACGACAACCGCAGAACGCGTAATGCAGGCGACACCGGACTACCACGCCTTAAACGCGATGCTTAACCTCTACGATCGCGAGGGGCGCATCCAGTTTGGTAAAGATCATGACGCCGTGGACGCCTTTTTTGCCGCCCACGTCCGTCCAAACAGCGTGACGTTCGCCAGCCAGGATGAGCGTCTCGACTACCTGGTCAACGAAGGGTATTACGAAGAACGCGTGCTCTCCCGTTACAACCGCGCCTTTGTGGTCAGGTTATTTGAGCGGGCCCACGCCAGCGGTTTTCGGTTCCAGACGTTTCTGGGCGCCTGGAAGTATTACACCAGCTACACCCTGAAAACCTTTGACGGCAAACGCTACCTTGAAAGCTTTGAGGATCGCGTAGTGATGGTGGCGCTGACCCTGGCCCAGGGCGATGAAGCCCTGGCTGAACAGCTGACGGAAGAGATCCTCTCCGGACGCTTCCAGCCGGCCACCCCGACCTTCCTTAACTGCGGCAAGGCCCAGCGCGGCGAGCTGGTCTCCTGTTTCCTGCTGCGTATAGAAGACAATATGGAGTCGATTGGCCGCGCGGTAAATTCGGCGCTGCAGCTGTCCAAACGCGGCGGCGGCGTGGCGTTTTTACTGTCTAACCTGCGTGAAGCGGGTGCGCCAATTAAGCGCATTGAGAACCAGTCGTCCGGCGTGATCCCGGTGATGAAGATGCTGGAAGATGCCTTCTCCTACGCCAACCAGCTTGGCGCGCGTCAGGGGGCCGGGGCAGTCTACCTGCACGCCCACCACCCGGACATTCTGCGTTTTCTGGATACCAAACGCGAAAACGCCGACGAAAAAATCCGTATCAAAACCCTGTCGCTCGGGGTGGTGATCCCGGATATCACCTTTAAGCTCGCCAAAGAGAATGCCGACATGGCGCTGTTCTCGCCGTATGACATCGAGCGAATTTACGGCAAAGCGTTTGGCGACGTGGCGATAAGCGAGCTTTACGACGAGCTGGTTGCCGACGATCGCATTCGCAAAAAATACATCAACGCCCGCGATTTCTTCCAGCGGCTTGCCGAAATTCAGTTTGAGTCCGGCTACCCGTATATCATGTATGAAGACACGGTAAACCGTGCGAACCCGATTGCCGGGCGCATCAACATGAGCAACCTCTGTTCGGAGATTTTGCAGGTCAACAGCGCGTCCACTTATGACGAGAATCTGGACTACGCCGACATCGGCAAAGATATCTCCTGCAACCTCGGGTCGCTGAATATCGCCCACACCATGGATTCCCCCGATTTTGGCCGTACGGTCGACACGGCAGTTCGCGGCCTGACGGCTGTATCAGACATGAGTCATATCCGCAGCGTGCCGTCCATTGAGGCAGGCAACGCCGCGTCGCACGCCATCGGCCTGGGCCAGATGAACCTGCACGGCTATCTGGCGCGGGAAGGCATCGCCTACGGCAGCCCGGAAGGGCTGGATTTCACCAACCTCTATTTTTACACCATCACCTGGCATGCGCTGCACACCTCAATGATGCTGGCGCGCGAGCGCAACCAGCGCTTCGCGGGCTTTGAGCAGTCGCGCTATGCCAGCGGGGAATATTTCAGTCAGTACCTGGAGAGCGACTGGCAGCCGAAAACGGAGAAAGTGCGCGCGTTGTTTGCCCGCGCCGGGATCGTTCTGCCCACGCGCGAAATGTGGCAGCAGCTGCGTGACGATGTGATGCGCCACGGCATCTATAACCAGAACCTGCAGGCGGTGCCGCCCACCGGCTCTATCTCCTATATCAATCACGCCACGTCGAGCATTCACCCGATTGTGTCGAAAATTGAGATCCGCAAGGAGGGCAAAACCGGGCGCGTCTACTACCCCGCCCCGTTTATGACCAATGAAAACCTGGCGCTGTATCAGGACGCGTATGAAATTGGCCCGGAAAAAATCATCGATACCTACGCCGAAGCAACCCGACACGTGGATCAGGGCCTGTCGCTGACGCTCTTCTTCCCGGACACGGCCACCACGCGGGATATCAACAAAGCACAGATTTATGCCTGGAAGAAAGGCATTAAAACGCTCTATTACATTCGCCTGCGCCAGCTTGCGCTGGAAGGCACCGAAATCGAAGGCTGCGTGTCCTGCGCGCTGTAAGGAGAAAGGATGAAACTGTCACGCGTGAGTGCGATTAACTGGAACCACATTCAGGATGATAAGGACCTGGAGGTGTGGAACCGCCTGACCAGCAACTTCTGGCTGCCGGAAAAAGTGCCGCTTTCTAACGATATTCCGGCCTGGCAAACCCTGAGTCATGCCGAGCAGCAGCTGACAATTCGCGTCTTTACCGGTCTGACGCTGCTGGACACCATCCAGAATACCGTTGGCGCCCCCGCGCTGATGGCCGATGCGCTGACGCCGCACGAAGAGGCGGTGATGTCGAACATCAGCTTTATGGAAGCGGTGCACGCCCGCTCCTACAGTTCGATCTTCTCGACGCTGTGCCAGACCAAAGATGTGGATGCGGCCTACAGCTGGAGTGAAGAGAGCGAGTCACTGCAGCGCAAGGCCAACCTGGTGCTGGATTATTATCAGGCCGATGAGCCGCTGAAGAAGAAAATCGCCAGCGTGTTTCTGGAATCATTCCTCTTCTACTCCGGCTTCTGGCTGCCGATGTACTGGTCGAGCCGCGGCAAACTCACCAACACCGCCGATCTCATTCGCCTCATCATCCGGGATGAAGCGGTGCACGGGTATTACATCGGCTATAAGTACCAGAAAGGGCTGGAGAAAGTCAGTGATGCCAGACGCGAGGAGCTAAAAGGATTTGCCCTTGATTTGCTGATGGATCTCTATGATAACGAACTAAGCTATACCGAAGAGCTCTACGCCGGAACCGGCTGGGAAGAGGAGGTAAAAGCCTTCCTCTGTTACAACGCCAATAAGGCGCTGATGAACCTCGGCTATGAAGCGTTGTTCCCGCCGGAAATGGCCGACGTGAACCCGGCAATTCTGGCGGCTCTCTCCCCCAACGCTGATGAAAACCACGACTTCTTTTCCGGGTCCGGCTCATCGTATGTGATGGGTAAAGCGGTGGAAACAGAAGATGAGGACTGGGATTTTTAATGAGCGCATTAACGTTCATTAATTAAATATAAATATTCCAATTTCCTTCCGGATATTTCTCCTTCAGCTACACTGTCATCTCCACGACATATTCGCCTGAATTACTCCGATCCAGGCGAATTCTCCCGATGGCGCAGCAAAAAATTCACAAAAATTCAGATCGCGCTCAGCCCTTTACTCATGGGAAATTCAGCCGTTTCGCTTACTGCAAAATTCAACCCATAAGCAAACCCAGGGTTGCCTCAGAATCTGAGTATGTTAGGGTTATGCCCGTTAACAATTTACCATGGTAATCATATCGACATAAACAAATAACAGGACACTCTCTATTGCATGGCAATTAAATTAGAAGTGAAGAATCTTTATAAAATATTTGGCGAGCATCCGCAGCGCGCATTCAAATATATTGAAAAAGGCCTTTCGAAAGAGCAAATTCTGGAAAAAACCGGGCTATCGCTTGGCGTTAAAAACGCCAGTCTGGCCATTGAAGAAGGCGAGATTTTTGTCATCATGGGGTTATCCGGTTCGGGTAAATCCACTATGGTTCGCCTTCTCAATCGCCTGATTGAACCCACCCGTGGGCAGGTCCTGATTGATGGTGTAGACATTGCCCAAATATCAGATGCCGAACTTCGCGAGGTGCGCAGAAAAAAGATTGCGATGGTCTTCCAGTCGTTCGCCCTGATGCCGCATATGACGGTACTGGATAATACCGCCTTTGGTATGGAATTAGCGGGCGTTGCCGCCAGCGAACGTCAGGAAAAAGCGCTTGATGCATTGCGCCAGGTGGGGCTTGAAAATTATGCCCATGCGTATCCGGATGAGCTTTCCGGCGGCATGCGTCAGCGTGTAGGTTTAGCCCGCGCATTAGCCATTAATCCCGATATTTTATTAATGGATGAAGCCTTCTCGGCGCTTGATCCCTTAATTCGCACCGAGATGCAGGATGAGCTGGTAAAATTACAGGCCAGACACCAGCGCACCATTGTCTTTATTTCTCACGATCTCGATGAAGCCATGCGTATTGGCGACCGCATTGCCATTATGCAAAATGGCGAAGTGGTGCAGGTCGGTACACCGGATGAAATTCTGAATAATCCGGCAAATGATTATGTGCGGACCTTCTTTCGCGGCGTGGATATTAGCCAGGTGTTTAGCGCCAAAGATATTGCCCGTCGTACCCCGAACGGCATTATTCGTAAAACGCCAGGTTTCGGTCCGCGCTCTGCCCTTAAGCTTCTGCAGGACGAAGACCGTGAATACGGTTATCTGGTTGAACGCGGCAATAAATTTGTCGGCGTTGTCTCCATCGATTCTCTCAAAACCGCGCTCAGCGAAAACCAGGGAATTGATGCGGCGTTAATTGACGCTCCGCTTGCCGTGGATGCCGAAACGCCGCTCAGCGAGTTGCTCTCTCACGTCGGCCAGGCACCCTGTGCCGTGCCGGTTATTGGGGAAGAACAACAGTACGTCGGCATCATCTCAAAACGGATGTTGCTGCAGGCTTTAGATCGCGAGGGGGCAAACCATGGCTGATCAATCTAACCCGTGGGGCACCACAGAGGCAGCAGACAGCGCTGCGCAATCTGCCGATGCGTGGGGTTCCACGCCAGCACCGGCCGATGGCGGTGGCGCGGCAGACTGGCTCAATAATGCGCCAGCACCGGCACCAGAACATTTCAATATTATGGATCCGTTCCACAAAACGCTGATCCCCCTGGACAGCTGGGTAACGGAGGGGATCGACTGGGTGGTTACCCATTTCCGTCCCGTCTTCCAGGGGATCCGCGTTCCGGTGGATTACATCCTCAACGGCTTCCAGCAGCTGATGCTGGGCATGCCCGCGCCGGTGGCGATTGTGCTGTTCTCGCTGATCGCCTGGCAGTTTGGTAGTGCAGGTATGGGGATCGCCACGCTGATCTCGTTGATTGCGATTGGTGCCATTGGCGCGTGGTCGCAGGCGATGATCACCCTGGCACTGGTGCTGACCGCCCTGCTCTTCTGCATTGTCATTGGTTTGCCTACGGGGATCTGGCTGGCGCGCAGTCCACGGGCGGCGAAGATCGTTCGTCCGCTGCTGGATGCGATGCAAACCACGCCAGCGTTCGTTTATCTGGTGCCCATCGTGATGCTGTTCGGTATCGGCAACGTGCCGGGCGTGGTGGTGACCATTATCTTCGCCCTGCCGCCGATTATTCGTCTGACAATACTCGGGATTAACCAGGTGCCTGCGGATCTGATTGAGGCCTCCCGTTCGTTCGGTGCCAGCCCGCGGCAGATGCTGTTTAAAGTTCAGCTCCCGCTGGCAATGCCTACCATCATGGCGGGGGTTAACCAGACGCTGATGCTGGCGCTCTCGATGGTGGTGATCGCCTCGATGATTGCCGTTGGCGGGCTGGGTCAAATGGTATTGCGCGGTATTGGCCGCCTCGATATGGGGCTGGCGACCGTCGGCGGCGTGGGCATTGTGATCCTCGCCATTATCCTTGACCGCCTGACCCAGGCTGTCGGTCGTGATTCACGCAGTCGCGGCAACCGTCGCTGGTATACCACCGGCCCTGTCGGGTTACTCACCCGCCCATTCAGAAAATAAGGAACAACGATGCGACATAAGGTACTTTTTGCCACAGCGTTTGCCACCCTTGTCTCCACCAGCGCATTCGCCGCGGACCTGCCGGGTAAAGGCATTACCGTGCAGCCGGTGCAGAGCACCATTTCGGAAGAGAGCTTCCAGACGCTTATCGTCAGCCGCGCGCTGGAGAAGCTGGGTTATACGGTCAATACGCCGAGCGAAGTGGATTACAACGTCGGCTACACCTCGATTGCCTCCGGTGATGCGACCTTCACTGCCGTCAACTGGCAGCCGCTGCACGACGATATGTACGCCGCGGCTGGCGGTGATAAGAAGTTCTACCGTGAAGGCACCTTCGTGACCGGTGCGGCGCAGGGTTATCTGATCGACAAGAAAACCGCCGACCAGTACCACATCACCAATATTGAGCAGCTGAAAGATCCGAAGATAGCCAAACTGTTCGACACTAACGGCGACGGCAAAGCCGATATGATGGGCTGCTCGCCGGGCTGGGGTTGTGAAGCGGTGATTAACCACCAGAACAAAGCGTACGGTCTGGCGAAAACCGTCGACGTGAGCCACGGCAACTACTCAGCGATGATGGCCGACACCATCGCCCGCTTTAAAGAGGGTAAACCGGTGATTTATTACACCTGGACCCCGTACTGGGTGAGCGACGTGCTGAAGCCGGGTAAAGATGTGGTGTGGCTGCAGGTACCGTTCTCCTCCCTGCCGGGCGAGCAGAAAGATATCGACACCAAACTGCCGAACGGCATGAACTATGGCTTCCCGGTGAATACGATGCATATCGTCGCCAACAAAGCCTGGGCGGAGAAAAACCCGGCCGCCGCCAAACTGTTCTCGGTAATGAAGCTGCCGCTGGCGGACATCAACGCCCAGAATGCGATGATGCACGCGGGCAAATCGTCTGAGGCGGATGTGAAGGGCCACGTTGACGGCTGGATTAAAGCCCACCAGCAGCAGTTTGATGGCTGGGTGAAGGAAGCGCTTGAGGCGCAGAAGTAAGTTTTTCCCCTCACCCCGGCTCTCTTAATCGTTCCCTCTCCCTGTGGGCTGAGGGTTCCCCAGAAAAATGAAAAGCACGATGAAGTGTGATCTACTGGTTGCGCTAACAAATCAGAAGAGACCTCATCGTGCCCTTACAGACAG